>JASHPA010000160.1 GCA_030038365.1 Nitrososphaerales archaeon | reverse complement strand
AGGAACACACTCGTCGACTTCATCAGGCGAGAGCTCCGCGCCACAGGCTACCAGGAGATCAGCAACCCGACACTCGCCAACACGAACCTCTGGCAGGTAAGCGGTCACTCGGAGCACTACAAGGACAACATGTTCCTGACGCGGCTGGGAGAGGAGGAGATGGGCATGAAGCCCATGAACTGTCCCTCGAGCTTCCTAGTCTATCGGTCGAGGAAGTGGAGCTTCCGCGACCTGCCGGTGAGGTACGCTATCTTCGACCCGCTTTTCCGCAACGAGCTGAGCGGCGTCGCCTCCGGGCTCTTCAGGGTGAAGATGCTCACGCAGGACGACGCCCACATCATCTGTACGGAGGAGCAGGCAGAGGCCGAGCTCAAGGGCATCATCGACCTGATGGCGAAGATGTACGGGGTCTTCAAGCTGGAATACAAGGTGAAGATTTCCACCATGCCCGACGACCACATGGGCACCGACGAGGAGTGGGAGAGGGCGACCTCGACCCTCATCAGGGTGGTGCAGGCGAAGGGCCTCCCGTACACGCTGAAGGAGAAGGAGGGTAACTTCTACTCTCCCAAGATAGACGTGGACATCAAGGACTCGCTCGGGAGGGAATGGCAGTGCGCCACCATCCAGCTCGACCTGCAGATGCCAAAGCGGTTCAGACTCGCGTACACCGGCTCCGACGGCAAGGAGCACACCCCCGTCGTGCTCCACAGGGCCATCTATGGCTCCCTCGAGCGGTTCATCGGGATACTCATCGAACACTACCAGGGTAAATTCCCTGTCTGGCTCTCGCCGGTCCAGGTCAAGGTGCTCTCCGTCTCCGACGAGAGCAAGGAGTACGCGCAGGAGGTGCTTGACAAGGTCAGAGCCGCCGGCGTGCGCGCAGAGGGGGACCTGGAGAGCGGGACGATAGGCGGGAAGATCAGGGAGGCACAGCTCCAAAAGATCGGGTACATGCTCGTCGTGGGAGCCAAGGAGAAGGAGAGCGGGAAGGTGGCGGTCAGGACACGGGAGGGCGAGGTGAACTACGGCGTCGCGATCGACGATTTCCTCGCCCAGCTGAGGAAGAGAATCGAAGCCTACGGCTAGCGCGCTACTTCCTTCCCTTCAGGTACTCGGTGAGCGGTTCCCAGTACGCCGAGTGCCATCCTCCAGTGTATTCCTCGACCTGTCCGGCCGGCACCCCGGTCTGGACGAGCTTCAGCTCGGTCCCGCCATTCCTGGGCGTGAGGGTGATCTCGAGCCTCGACCGGGGATAACCCTTGGGCCACTCCGTGGTCTCCCACTCCTGGACTATCTTCTTGTTCTTCACCAGCTCCAGATTCCTTCCGGATATGTAGCCGTCCCAGGCGGTGAACTCCACGCCGACCCTGTCGTTGGTCGATGCGGGCGATCCGGTGAACTCAGAGTGCTTCTTTGCGTCGAGCAGGGCTTCGTAGACCTTCGCCGGGGTCGTCTTGAAGAAGACCGTCTGCTCGATGGTTCCTACCTTTAGGGGCATCTTTGACGGAGCAGGCCTGCAGGTTATTTGAGCGTTGACGGGATTTCCCCTTCTCGGCACCGGGACGGTGGGTCGAGCCTTCGCATGGGTTTTTATTCTTGGCGGCGCCCGAACGAGGCTCCGTGGCAGGCTCGGCGACCGGACGGGAAGGTGGAACGACATCTGGTTGTGACAGCCGTTAGGGACCTGCAGACGCGGAGAGGCTCGAGCAGGCCGCACACGCTGGAGTGCGACGACGGGAGGGTCTATCTCGTCAAGTTCAGCGCCGGAAGCCGAACCGAGGTCAACGAGTATGTTGGACACCGCCTCGCAAACTATCTCGGGCTACCGGTACCTCCCAGCGAGCTCGTGTTCGTCCCCAGGTCTGTCATCGATGCGTCCGACCGGCTCAGGATGCAGGGGGTCCAGCCTGGTCTGCACCAAGGGACCCTGATGCTCGAAGGCTGCGTTAACTTCAGGAACATCCGCGCGCCGAGCCTCAGTATCGATAACGCCCATCTCCTGCCGGGGCTGGTCGTGCTGGACAACTTCGTGGTCAACCCGGACAGGAACAATACCGACAACAACCTTCTGGTCATCAACCCCTCCGGCCTTCTCGAATATCGGGGCATAGACTTCGACGAGATACTGGCAGGTCCCAAGTGGACCGTGGGAACGCTCGGCCTCATCAAGGGCTCGCTCTCGATGGTCCCCGTCTTCCGGTTCATCGCCCTGAGCGTGAGGTCTGTCGGCTCGTTCTCGCCGTGGCTCGAGAAGGTGGAGTCCATTCCAGAGGCATTCCTACAGGAGATGCTCTCCGGGGCGCCTGAGGAGTGGCAGGTCAAAGAAAACGAGAAGGCGGCCATAGCGGATTTTTTGCTTACAAGGAGAACGCTCGTGAGAGGGATCCTGCTGGCCAACAGGTCAAGGTTCCCGAACTGGGTCGGGGACGGGGAAGACGCGGAGCCGCGCGCCTAGATCGTCGGTTCCACCTGTTCTATCCAGTACTTCGCTATCTCCTCCCGCGTGGCGATCCAGACGTCGTCGAAACCCTTGACGTACTCCAGGAACTTCCGGAGGGCGACCGTCCTCCCTGCCCTTCCAGTCACCCTCGCGTGGAGTCCTACCGACATCATCTTCGAGCTCGTCTTCGCCTCCTCCCTGAGGACGTCGAACGAGTCCTTCATGTAGACGAAGAAGTCCGAGGAGTTGCTGAACCTGTGCATCGGCGACAGGAAGTGGAAGTCGTTGACGTCAGGCGTGTAGGGCACCAGGAGTATCCCTCCGGGCGAGGCTCTGTAGGGGACATCGTCGCTGTAGACATCGGAGTCGTAGATGAAGTTCCCCATCTCCTGCACTATCTTCAGGGTGTTTACGCTCGGCTCACGGGCGTAGAACCCCGCCGGCTTCTTCCCTGTCAGCTCCTCGATTATCGCAACAGACTTCGTTATAGTCTCCTTCTCCTGGTCGTAGGTCATGTGGAAGTGCTCGGTCCAGGTCAGGCCGTGGTCGCATATCTCGTGCCCCGCCTTCACTATCGCGTCCGTGGCGGGTTTGTTCGCCTGCAGCGCGCCCGCGGTCGCGAAGAAGGTTGCGCGTGTCTCGTACTTCTTGAAAGTACTAAGGATGCGCCAGATCCCCACCCGGGAGCCATACTCGTAGATGCTCTCGTTCCCCACGTCCCTCACCTTGATGTCTACAGGGAGGAACTCGCCTACGCCCTCTACCATTCCGTCCGTCGCGACGGAGTGCTCCGAGCCCTCCTCGAAATTGACGACGATGGAGACGGCAAGCCTCTTGCCGCCCGGCCACGAGAAGTGGAACTTCTTGTTGCCGTAACCGACGAAATCTCTCTTGGACTCTGACAACAGTCTCCCTGCGGGGGAGCCGTGTGATAAAGCCTTGCGCCCTTCCTCAGGACCAGAACGCGTCGAGCGTGGTGCTGCCCATTATCTCGTCAAAGCTGAACCCAAGCGAGTCGAGCATCTGGTCGAACATCGAGCTGGCATATTCGAGGTACTTGTCGACGTCCACGTCATCGGGCCTGGCCAGCTCGACGGGTTTGACGTTCGGCGGCGTCTTGGTCTTGACGTAGGAGATTATCTCGCCGGCCTTGACCTCCCTGCCGCGCTCCTGCAGGAGCTTCGCCGCCCTCACGTGCTGCGGTGTCGTCCCCGAATAGCCGGAGATCGCCTTGCCTATCATCACCCTGAAGGCGAGGTCCTGCATCGGGATTTCCTTGTTCCTCAGCCTGGAGACGGTCTGCGTCAACAGCGTCTTGATCTCCTTCTTCGCCCGCTCGAAGTCCTCGGGGGCGTATACCGTGCCAAGGATCTTGAGCGACTGGTAGAACGCTTCCTTCAGGAAGTCGGGGGTTTGGCTGTTGTGCAAAAGCGAGGGAAGGTTTCCAGCTACGAACCGCTCGTACTTCGGAACCGAGAAGTCATACATCTTCACGGAGCCGGAAGTTCTTTCAACGCTGACGACTTCATCGTAGGTCGCGTCCTGACTGTTAAGCATGCTGCTGATGCTCGACAATAACGCCGACTCGACCGGGTCGGCGTAGGCCGCCATGGCTGCGACGAGTCCGTTGTAACGCGCCAGCAGCGACACATTGTAGAATCTCGAATCATGGATGTTAATATGGCGGAATCGCGTCATCCCTAGTCTATTCAGCATTCGTTTCTTAATCCAGATGAGCCCGTCCGTCGTAATTGGGAGGAGTTCCTTGTTCCTTGCGGATTGCTTTGGGATGACCTGGAAACGCGGTTGTAGGAATCCTATCTCGTTCTGGAACCTCAGGCGGCTGGAGGTACCTACGATACTGAGCTGAGAGTAATGCAACCCGAAACGGGCGTTGGAGGCGCGCCTGATGCGGTAGTCAATGTCGAAGTAGGTCAGAAGATAACCGACCTGCTCAAGGAGGTTGGGACTCATGGAAGCGATACTTATCCGTCTCCCGTCGGCGAAACCGTCTCCAGAGAAGAGTCCGCGCAGATAGGCCCTGACGACGTCAAGGCTGGCGCCGAAAACGAAATCTGGCACGTGCTTTTCTCTAGAATTACCCCCACACAGCTTGCGGAACGCGGCCGCGTATAATGTCGGGAGGCAGAACGTTCTCTTACTGGGAGCCCAGAACCGTTTGATGTCCCAGCCGAAGGTGCGGGACCAAGAATCGATGATTGCCTTGCAGACTTCCGGATTGGTCTCCTCGCTTTGCTTAATCTCGTTTGACCTCGAACCGGCGGTTGACGACATCGAACCTTCCGCCGTGAATATGCCGAGAAGCAGCGCGAGTTCCGTCGTGATAGGGAGGGTCTGTGGGATTCCAGTCCCCGTCGTCGAATGTGGTCCGACAGAGAACAACAGGCCTCCGCGCTCCTTGGTTCCTTCGATGATTTCTTTCAGGTCCAGGGAGCTTCGGTTACCTGTCTCAGGGATGTAACGCGCGCCTACTAGTATCTCGCCCGTCTTCACGGCCTTCGTCTCCTTGCAGTACAGTCGGCCGAAGCTGTCTATGAAGAACACGCTGTGGTCTCCGGAAAGCTTCAGCCTTCTTCCCCTGCTTGTCCTGATTTCGTAGGTGTCAGGCACGTCATGCTCTACGGCCTCGCCTATTCTCGCCCAGACCGTCTTCTTTTCCTCAGTGATGGTCGGAAGGTCGACCGTGTGGCCACCCACGAACTCTCTGTAGACGCGCTCCACATTCGTGTATCGGACCGCGCCGTCGATACGCGCAAGTATGGGAGTGTCACCGCTCACCGATTTCTTGCCGGTCAGACCCTTTATGTCCGCGGTGCCATCCTGGAGGACCCCGAAGTAGTTCTTCTTTCTCTCGCTGAAAGCCACGTAGCGGTAGGATTTGTCGATGTCCAGCTCGACTCCGAGGTCGCTCTCCGCCCAGGAGATGACCGCGTTTATCTTCTGCCTGTCGGGATTCTCGATGAAGAGCGAGTCCGTGTTCTTCAGCACTATGCTCCCACAGGAGTCCGCGAAGGTGTGGTATCCTTCCACAGAGAGGTCATAGACGTAACCGGTGTAGTCCTCCTCGGCGACACGTGGCGGACGCCTGGTATTGTTGTAGGCGGAGCAGGTTGAGATTGAGTAGGTCTTCTTCGACGGCCGGTAGCCGACCGTGTGCTTGATTCCGAGCTGAAGAAGGAGCGTTGAGAGGCCGCTGACCAGTCGAAGAGATTTCGTTTCGTATCTGAAGTTCCGCTCTCTGTAATCTTGGGAGTACAGGGGTCCGAATACCCGAGAACCGTCACCCTTCAATATATTCTCCAGCATCAGCAGTTTGAACTCCCGGGGCACGTTGAATATGAAGTCGGGAAGATGCTTTCCGGCGCTCGTCTGACCGCAGAGAGCCTTGAACATGACCGCGGACACTTTGTTCATCATCTGCAGCTTGTGCGTACGGTCCCTGTATGCCACCTCCATCTTCAGCCCTGAAGACGACGTGTAGGTCAGATTCCTGACTCCGGGACTTGATACGACGATGCTCGGTTCAGCGTTTTGGAAGAGACAGCGGTAGTTCTCCCTCTGTCTTCTCAGCCAATCCGTGTCCGAGCACGCGATAGAAGCCCCGAGGCGTGAGCTGGTAGTATCAGGGGTACTCGAACTGCCTTCCGGTATGTAGGCCCCCAACAGCTCTACAAAGGCCTTGAACTCCGCGGTTCCCACTTCGATGAAACGCTTGAGCTTCACGGGCTTCTTCCTGTTGGTCCAGCCGTACCAGACCCACTCGCCGTCGCAATGAGCTTCGAGCGTCTTCGTCCTGCCCTTGTAGACTGAGCTGTATCGAACGTCCTTGAGTAGACCATAGAGATCGAGCCGCGTGACGTCGCCCGATTCTGGCATTGAGGCAACCCTCAGGAGATGCTTTCCGGCCAGCTCCTCCGGTTTTGACAGGACGCGGCCGTTTTTCGACGAAACGACAAGAGAATGATCCTGGGTCACCCTCGTTGAGCCGAATTTGTCCCATACCCTGAATATCCTCTTTGTGTTTCTGTGCCTTATGACAGCGCCGATGTCCTTCCAAGCAGTCGACCCATCCTCTATCCCCGTCGCGAGTGTCTTCCAGCCCACCGGATGAACCTCTTCTTTTCCGTCGGGGCGAATGACAATCTGTTCGAACTCGTCGAAAAGGTTCTGGATGGGAAGTACCCTCACCTGGCCTTCGGGATCCCTTACGGTTACGCACCTCTCGCCCGTTACGCTGTCGCTATAAATCACGGATATCCCCTCCTGGTTGCACTTTTCTATCGTCCTGGTTATGGCGTACCTGCCGAGCGCGGCCGTCGCCTCTGCCACCGGGAGACAGTAGAGCGCGAAGGTCTCGAACCCGAAGCTCCCGTATGAGGCGTTCAAGAGAACCTTCAGACCCTGGGAGACGACCGCCGAAAGCTCCCTTTCCTCCTTCGATATCGTCTTGTCCCGGGCGAGCTGCTTGAAGTGGCTCACACGGAGGTCCCGGAGGGAGCCGATGACCAGGCTCTCGATGCCGTTTCTCTTCCGGCATCTCCAGTGCTCCGTGTCGGGTATCCTGTTCGTCCTGCACTCCTCGTGTGGACAGTTGACGGTCTCGTACGAGAGGTTGTAGACCTTGATGATGCTGGGATATAGGCTCGCAAAGTCCAGGACGGAGACGTTGAAGTGGACCCCGGGCTTGGGTTCGATCACCAGTCCGCCCTTGTACTTCTTCCCCTTGATGATAGCCTCGGAGCTTGCGCCGCCCTTCAGAGCCAGCTCGTTCTGCCGCGGGATTATGGCGTTCATGCGCCTGTGCTCGTAGAACAGCATGCTCCTGATCCAGTTCGAGACGCCGAGGCGCGCGACGTCGTTCATGGGCATCTTCGCGATGCGCGCCATGACCAGGAGGATGTTCATCATCTGCGACGAGTTGATGCTTGTGAGCTCGTAGGTTAGCTGAGAGTCGTTGAGACAGTAGTTGGAGAGCTCGAGGAGGGGGAGATCCGCCACGTTGCCCTCGAACTCAATTTTGGACTTGCCAAGAACGGCCTCGGATATCCCGTTCAGCGTGCGCTCGGTGTAGCTCTTGTTGTAGACATAGATCTGTATCGACTTGTTGTTGAAGAAGCGGTAGAGGTCGACGTGGACGCCGTGCCTGAGCGATGCCTCCTGCCGCATCAGGTATATCGGTATCTCGTCCTCCGAGATCCCGAGCTTCTCGGCCCTGTGGACCAGGTACCTGAGGTCGAAATCGTCGCCGTTGAAGGTGATAAGGAAGGGGTAATCCATCATCTTCGAGAAGGCCGCCCTTATCATCGATGCCTCGTCGGGGAAGACTACGGGTTTGTAGGACGTCTTCGCGCCCCCGAGCGAGTCGTCGAGATTCCTCGCCGCGAGGTATACGAGGGATTCCTTGTCGTTGTAGAACGAGACCGCTATGACCTCGCGGTCAGCCTTCTCCGGGTCGGGGACGCGGCCCTCTTCGTTGGCGACCTCGATGTCCGTCGCTATCCTCTTGAACTGGCAGAGCGGCTGGCCGAGCAGCTCAGCCCACTCCTTGATGAACTTCGTCTGCTCTCCCGTGTTCTTCGAGAGTATCTGGTTGAGAGAACGGGTGACCGTCTCCGGCACTTCCTTCTCCACGGGGATGACGTTTCCGTCTTGTATCTTGTAGTAGGTGCCGACCTTCAGGTTCCTGTCGTATACGTAGTTCTCGTAGTACTTGATGTCAGCCTCCCACGCCTCTATCTGGTCACGGATGCTGTTCCCGCCGGAACCACCGCCTATCGCGAGCGGGTCCGTGGTCACTATCTTCCTGACCATCATCCGCGTGTCGGAGAGGAGGTCGAGCTTCTGTTCCTCCTCGATGGCGACCACGTCCTTCCGAGAGCTGATGGGACCGAGAGCGTCCCTCTCCCGTTTCGTGTAACAGTTGTGAACGACTGCGTTGTTGACAAGGTATGTGCTGTCGCTTGTTTCTATATTGTAAACAAGTCCTCTAAAATCGACGGAGTCGACCTTTCGAATCGGAACGTAGAAAGAATCCCCGATCTTCTTCGCGGATGTGTACTTGGGTGCCCTCAGGAACGATAAAGTGAATGCTTGCCTCTGATGAACCTTTCTGCCTTCTATCACATACTCTCCTGCCTCGTGTTGGACTTTCGCCTGGGCGAATATGCCGAACCGCGCGAACGCCTGTTGGAGCTGCAAGATGAGGACTTTTGAAGTGGAACACATCGTTTGAATCTCATGAGGGACCTTCGTGTTCCTGGTCCAATCCGACGATCCGTCACCTGAGGTATAGCCATCTAGGAGCGCCTGTAAGTAACCAAGGTTCTTGTGGAAAAGTATGAAATCAGGAATCTTCTTGTTATGTGCTCCGCTTCCGCACCATTCTTCCATAGCTCGGGAAATCACTTGGCCGCCGAGATGTAAGCGGACGCCGTGTCCGGTCCCTCTCACTAGGCGAACGGAATATCCGAGACTGTTCGCTACGCTTTTGATTCTGCGTATTATCTCGGTTTCTTTTTCGTGCAAGGAGAATACAGCACCCCTCCTGCCACCACAAGATCCTTCGGCCACATACAATCCAAGCAGCCAAGAAGTTTCTTTGTTTAGAGGGAAGGACGCCAACCTGGCTTTACCATCCCTCCGTTTACTGAAGACGGACAGAGGCATGGAGTCTCTCTCATGACGACCGCGTAGTATCGGGAAGACGAGATAATCGCCATCCTTGTCAGAATTTTTCGGACTCAAGTCCTTTGGAAGCCTCCATTCGATCTCAGCGAATCTCTTGCGGTCCTTGCGGCCACGCGGCAGGGAATGCGCTATCAAGAGTGGGTGGTCTGGAGTGATGCTGAAAGGCAGCAACCCCATACCTTTGATTCGAGTCATTCTACCGTTATACTGCCTCACAGACTTGCCTTGCACTGCCACTTCGCCTGTCACCCCCAAGGTCTGGTTGCCCTCTTCGACAGTTGCGATAGTGACGTTGTCGCCGAGAAGGACCGTATCGCCCGGAACGCAATATGGTCGGTGTCCCGTGTTGTCCTCCCAGCGGACGACGATGTCCCTCTTCGGGTCGTAGAACTTCAGGACCGCGAGCCGCTTGTCCCCATCGTAGGTCGCCGAGACCAGGACGCCCTCGTCCAGCTCGGTCACGGGGGCGATGAGCTTGGCCAGCTTGTCCCGAAGCGATTCAGCCGTCACTAGGGTGGTCGACAACAAACATTCTCCGTTAAAGGACAGCATCGAGGGCCGCGGCGGGAATTTATAGTTCGCGCCAGGCACGGGGCCAACGCGGCCCCTCGGAACCACATTTATATCCGCTGTAATTTTCGGCTGCCGACATGAAGTCGGCGGGGGGCATCGGCGGAGCGACGCCGACCATACTGTATTTCGTGGCCGGAGTCTTCTGGGTCGGCGTCCTCGTGGCAGGGGGAGGCTCGCTGCTTTTCTGGCCCGCGCTCACCTGCTTCGTCAGCGGCATCATGCTGTACGCGTGGTCCTCGAGCTGGATCACGAGGCCGCTCATCTACGCCACCGCGCTCTTCGGCCTGGTGCTGACGGTCTACCAGTTGTACGTCGCCCTGACCCTGATAGGGACAGGGCTGGACCCGATCGCCGGCATAACAGGTGCGATTTTCGCGGTGCTAACGGCCATCTACCTCTACCTGCTCCTCTTCGGTAACAGGCGGAGAGACGAGGCCTAGCGCGTTTCTTGGTACGCGCCCGAGCTGTGGATTCTTCTCAGGAAGTAGACCGCGTACCCACTTATCACGAACGTCGAGAAGAAGATCTTCGTCGCAAAGACGAGGTTCCACGGGACGGGGCCCGGGCTGTCGACGCTGTTTACCAGGCTCAAGGCGGCGACGCTCGAGGTCAACAGCTGGTTTCCGAGGAACGCCCCCCAGAGCATAAAGTTGTACAGCACCTCATAGGCCGAGATGAACGCCACGACTATGGCGGCGAGCTGGATCGCCGAGAGCCGGAAGAGGGGCCACCGGGCGATCCGGTACTGCCAGACCTGCATCCCACTGTAGAAGAAGGTCACGCTGGCGATGCTCAGGTAGGTGACCGGCTGCGCCGCGAACGAGAAGGGGAACTCGACGTCGACGAGACTGGTCCCCACGGCGCTCAATCCGCTCAGGATGGCAGTCACCAGCCCGTACACGAGCACGGCGGTCACGATTATCCCCGACAGCCATGCGATGACCACGTACATGGTACGAGTCTTCTCCTCCTCCCTGCGAAGCTCGTCCATCTGCTCCATATCGGAATATACACACCCTTCCAGTTTTAAATCTTAGGCACGGTAGTCGCCTAGCCGGCAAACCTCCCTCGTTGTCCGGGAGCCGTCAGGACCGGGACGACAGCCGGCCCTCGGCCCAGGCGTAGGTCCTCTCGAGCCCCTCACGGAAGGGGGTGGAGGGAACCCACCCCAGCACCCTCCTAACCCTGGTAAGGTCTGGGGTCCTGTTGAGGGCGCCGGTAGGTTTTGAGGGGTCGAAGCTGATGGGAATATTCTTTCCCGACAGCTCGACGGTGAGGCGCGCTAACTCCTTCACGGTCACCTCCTTGGTGGAGCCGATATTGACGGTAAGACTGCCCCGCTTTTCGGTGTGGTCGTAGAGCCTGAAGAGAGCGTCCATGACGTCGTCGATGTAGACGAAGCAGCGCCTCTGGCTGCCGTCGCCCCATACCGCGAACCCTTCCCTGGGATAGTCGACGGCCTTGCGGATGAGGGAGGCGATGACCTGGCTCCGGTCGGGCTTGAGGTAGATGTTGGCACCATAAGCATGGAATATCCGGGCCACCCCGGAGGCGACTTCCGGCATCATGGAGAGCTGCTTCTCGGCCACGTACTTCGACCAGCCGTAGCCGCCCTCCGGGTTCACCTTCCTGTCTGCGTCGCTTTCCCTGAACTTCACCCGGGACCCCTGCTGCTCGTCGATGGGGTAGACAGAGACGCTGGACGCATAGATGATCCGGCGCACCCTGTTCTCCAGGCACGCGCGGAAGACGTTGACGTCGATGGCGAGGTTCGACTGGAGCGTCGCGACCTCCTTCGCAGCTGACCCGTGGAGGTAGGCCACGCTGCCCACCTCAGCGGCGAAATGGAAGACCGCCTCCGCGCCCCGGAGCGACTTCGCGGCGAAGGCCGCATCCTTGAGGTCGCCAACGATGCACTCCTGCGATATCCCCAGACCCTTCAGGTTCTCTACCGAGCCGGAGGAGAAGTCGTCGACGATCGAGACCTGGTGTCCGTCGTCGAGCAGCCTTCTCACGACGTGGCTTCCGAGGAACCCCGCCCCGCCCGTGACGACGACCTTCGGCATCCCTATGGCTCACCTTGGGCCCGGCGCGGTCTTGACGCCGAGTTCTCCTAGCGTCCACCGCGCGGTCAGCCTTATGGTATCCTTGGGCGACATCCTGGGATTCCAGCCTAGCGCCTTTATCTTCTCTATGGACAGGTAGACGACAGGATTGTCGCCTATCCAGCCGCTGGCGCCTCCCGTGTACCTCTTCCTCACCGCGCCTAGTCCCATCTCCTCTATGACGATGTCGGCGAGCTCGTCTACCGAGGTCTGCTCCTGTAATCCGAGGTTGAATATGTTGACCCGATCCGAAGCCATGTCGTAGCCGGTCATTATCCCGTTCACGCAGTCGCCCACATAGAGGTAATCCTTCCTCTGCTTCCCGTCACCGAGGATCTCAAGCTCGGCCGGGTCCTTGATGAGCTTGTGCTCAAAGTCCCAGATCGCGCCCCTTCTGCATCTCTCCCCCAGTACCGTTCCGAACCGGAAGGCCCAGACCCGGATGGGGGCGAACTTCGCAAAGGCGGACGCGTAGCCCTCACCTGCGAGCTTGGCAGCCCCGTAGAGGGATGTCTGGATGCCGGAGTATGTCTCCGGGGTCGGCACGACCCCGGCCTCGCCGTACAGCGCGGACGTGGAGGCGAAGACGAAATCGTGGACCTTGTTCTTCACCATGCTCTCGAGGACGTTGAGCGTCCCGACGAGGTTGTTTTCCAGGTCGGCCGTGTGGTCGCTCAGGCTCACACGCATGAGGGCGTGAGCCGCAAGGTGGAACACGGCGTCACAGCCCTTCGAGCACTCCTCGACCTTCTCGAGGGAGCGGACGTCACCCTCGACCACGGTCAGAGCCGGGTTCGAGCTTTGATGCGCAAGGTTTGAGCGGTGGCCGGTGGCAAGGTTATCGAGGACGGTTACGTTCCACTGATCCGTGAGAAGCCTGTCGACGAGGTGGCTCCCTATGAACCCGAGACCGCCTGTCACGAGGGCCGTCTTCATCGAGCGGAGGACCTCGCTACTTCTTGATGGCCAGGAAGTCCTGCCAGGCCTTGTCGAACTCTGCGATGGTCTCCTCGCTCCTCTTGTTCGAGGGCATCTGCCTCAGGATCTTCGTCGGGACGGTAAGGATATGGGCGCCCGCCGCCATCGAGACCGAGACATCCTCCGGGGTCCTTATGCTGCCTACGATGAGGCGGCTCGCCAGCCCGGATTCCTTTGCCGTAGCGACATAGTCCCTGATTATCTGGAGCGGGTTCTCTCCCGCCTCCTTCGACCTGTTGTAGAAGAGCGACACGTAGCTCGCGCCGGCCTTGGCGGCGAGGATGAGCTGGTTGTACGTCATCATTACCGTCATGTTGGTCCTGATGCCCATCTTCGAAAGCTGGTTGACCACCTGCAGACCACGGCCATCCCCGTACATGGCGACCTTGACTACCACGTTCTTGTGCCAAGAGGCGTACTCTCTTCCCTCGGCGAGCAGGTCGGAGACGGTGCTCTTCGTCGTCTCGACGCTTATCGGCCCGTGGACGAGATCACAGATGTCGAGTATCCGCTGCTTGAAGTCGACCCCTCCCTCAGAGAGGAAGATCTTCTGGTTGGTCGTCACACCATCGGCAACCCCCCACTTCACGAACTCCTCTATCTCGGAAAGGGAAGCGGTATCGAGGAAGATTTGGACCATCCTGCAGCACTGGACCGGGCCACCGAGGGCGAGACTATAAGAATTTAGTAAGCGAGAGGGCTGCGTGCATGCAGAGGTTTCGGCGACGCGATATGGGTGGAACTGAGATGAGGGCGAGCAGGGCGGTCTTCGTCGACAGGGATGGCGTGCTGAACGACCTCGTCTACGATGACGCCGAGGAGAGGGTCGGTAGCCCCTTCTCTGCGAAGCAGATGAGGGTCTTCCCTTACACAGCCGAGACGGTGAAGGAGCTGAGAGAGGGGATGGGCTACAAGGTCATAGTCGTTTCCAACCAGCCCGGCGTCGCAAAGGGGCAGTTCTCGATGCGCGAGCACAAGAAGATGGGGAAGAAGCTCAGGAAGAGCCTGGCCTCAGCGGAGACGGCGTTCGATGGAGAATACTACTGTCTCCACCACCCCAGCGCGATCCATGCAAAGTACAGGGTCGAGTGCGACTGCAGGAAACCCAAACCTGGTCTCCTGCTGAGGGCGGCGGAGGAGAACGACGTGGACCTGGCCAGCTCATATTTTGTAGGCGACTCCCTGGTCGACATCAAGGCGGGGAAAAGAGCAGGCTGCAGGACGATACTGGTGGGCCATGTCACGACATTCCTTGCCCGGATGATGGAGCAGCAGGACGTCGAACCCGACTACCTCGTGTCATCCTTCAAGGACGTCCCCGACCTCCTCCTCACGCTGGCGTCGACGGACGCGACAGCGCCGAACCGGCCTTCCGGCGGGTCGCCCAGGCGCGACTAGTAGCCGCCAGCGTTCTTTCCCTTAGATATCATCGAGCGGAGCTGTTCAGCCATCAGGTGCGTCAGGACGAGATGCATGCCCTCGACGTGCGGGGTCGAGTCTGCCGGGACGACCACGCATGCGTCGGCCGCCGTCTTGAGCAACCCGCCATCGAAACCCGCGAGGCCGACGACCTTCGCCCCGTTGTCCTTCGCGTAGCGGACGGCCTTCATGAGGTTCTGCGACCAGGGTCCTGCCCTGTCGCTGCCGGACCCTCCGTGGACGCTTATGGCGACGACCACGTCGCCCTTCCTGAGGAAGTTACGGAGCTGCTCATAGTAGACGTCGCTCCAGCCGTTGTCGTTCGTCAGCGCGCTGACCAGCGGGATGTTGTCGACAAGAGAGATGGCACGGAACTTTCTCTCTGCCTCGTCGGAGACCCATTTGTTCAGGTCGCAGGCGAAGTGGGTGCTGGTGGAAGCGCTCCCGCCGTTACCCATCACGAACACCTGGCTGTCGTTCTTCCAGGCTTCATAGAGGATCGATATCACCCTGTCCACGTCTCTCCTGTCGAGTCTGGACGCAATCTCGGAGACCTCCCGTAGGTACTCATCAGAGCGGGACAAAAGGCTAGCACCCTCTTTCGGGGTTGCTAATTAACCAATCCGCAGAAAGCCAGCGGACTCGTCGTCGGATTGAACATTCATTAAACTAAAATACGATGAGAGGTCGGCGCGAGAAGCAGCGAGTCAGGGAACCTAGACAAAATGACCTCCCGAAAGCTGGTAATCATAGGGCTTGATGCGGCTGATTATCAGACGACTCAGGCTCTCGTGCGCGACGGGAGGATGCCGAGGCTCGCGGTAATGGGAAGGTCGGGCTGCTTCTCGAGGCTCGCCTCCGTATTTCCCCCGCAGACGGCTCCAGCATGGACCTCTATCACGACAGGTGTGAACCCGGGAAAGCACGGCATCTATTACTTCTACAACTTCTCAAGGCTGCCTCTGACGATAATCAACTCGACCGACACCGCCACGCCAAGGATCTGGGACTATGTGGGCGCCGCGGGAGGGCGCTCGGTCGTCGTGAACGTTCCGATTACCTACCCGGCCCAACCGATCTCGGGCTCCATGATCTCCGGGATACCGCCATGGTTCACGGACGCCAGGTCGGTCTACCCGGAGGAGCTCCTCTCTAGGCTCGAGCGCGAGCACTACGAGACCGACACGCCCATGAGCAGGAGTCTCGAGAGGGAGCCGCAGGAACTGGTGAGGCGCGTGGCCGACACGGAGAAGAGGAGGGTCGACCTGTTCCTCGAGCTGCTCCGCGAGTCGGAGTGGTCTTTCGCGATGGTCGTGCTGACAGCCCTCGATCGCCTCCAGCACAAGGTCGTAGGCAAGGGAGAGGAGGGCAGGGAAGCGACGGCAAGGGGGTACCAAGAGATAGACGGCATCGTCGGTCATCTCGTCGACTCCGTCGGCGAGGACACGAACTATATCGTCGTCTCAGACCATGGTTTCAACGAACGCCCCGTCGCGTTCTATCCCAACGTCTGGCTGCACCAGAAGGGATATCTCAAACGCAAGTCATCGCTGCGCTACAGGCTCGACGCCGCCGCCCATGACCTGTTTGACGGGCACTTCCTCTGGGTCCCGAAGGCCGTGACCAAGAGGTATCAGGGGGCGAACCCGGTCGTGCACACCATAGACCAGGTCGACCTGGAGAGCTCGCGGGCGTTCGTGCCCGGCACGGACGGCGTGATGGTGGTCAAATCGAAGGAGGACAGACAGGAGATTGCGTCCGCTCTCGGCCAGCTCAGGGACGAGACCGGGCAGGAGGTCTGCAGGGTCTATACCCGCGAGCAGGTCTACTCCGGGGACAGGCTGGGCTCGGGCCCTGAACTGCTTATCGTACCCAGAGACGACGTCAATGTGAGGAGTGACCCGTTCGCCAGGAGCGTCGTCACGAGGTCTGGCAGCTTCCCGAGGGGGAACCACAGCTCCAACGGGATCCTGTTCGCGTCGGGCCCGGACATCAAGCAGTCGGCCATCTCGGACGCGCGTCTGGAAGACATCGCGCCCACGGCACTTACGCTTATGGGGATAAGGCCCGAGGAGGACATGGACGGTGGTCTACTCGACATCCTGCGCTCCAGAGACCAGGCCCTCGAGCGGGCAGTCCCCAAGAGGAGCGAGCAGGCATATGCCTTCTCGGAGGAGGACGAAAAACGAGTAATTGACAACCTCGAACGCCTTGGATACACCTGAGCAGGGTGCGCCGGGGACCGCGAAGGTCCAGGCCATCCAGCCGGGCTCGGGGACAATGCCACTCGCCGATGTGGAGGTAGTCAGTCCCAAGAGGATGAAGGTGATCGTCACCGGCATAAGGTCGCTGACGATACAGAACTTGGTGAACAGCATCCTCGGGTTCGTCTTCCTCACCGCGCTTCTCCGTCTGCTCAGCCCGTCGGACTATGGACTCTTCTCGTCCGTGCTCATCGTGACCGGCATCGGCTCCTCTGTGGCCTTCTTCGGGCTACAGTCCGCGGCGACCAGGTTCATCGCGTACATGGCCCACGATGTCGGGGAGACAAGGGTCATCTCGAGGTCTATAGTCGTCCTCTCGCTCGGCTTCACCTCCGTCGCGACGGTTGCCTTTGTCCTCCTCTCTCCGACGCTGTCGCTGTACTTCACCAAGGGCACGGGAGACGCGTGGATCTTCGCTGTGTCAGGCGTGTGGCTCTTCTCCAACACCATCTCCGGCATAATGCAGGCGCTCGTCCAAGGCATGAAGAAGTACGAGTCCCTTGCGAAGATCCTGATAATCGCAAACCTTGCGATGGTCTGCATCACCGTTGTGGGGCTGGTCGAGTTCCACAGCGTCCTGGTGCCTATCGCGGCCTCCGCAGTCTACGGCGCGCTGATCAGCGTATGGTCGCTCCTGATCACCAGAGGGCATCTGCTCGCCTCGAATTCACCCATGATCCAGAGGAGGACGCTGAAGCAGGTCATGAGGTATTCCCTGCCGCTCGGGATAGCGGGAATCTTGACGGTGGCGACGGGTGCGGGCGACCCCCTCGTGGTCGGCGGCTTCCTCAGCCAGACACAGATGGGAGGTTATTACGCGGCGATCGCGATATCGGGAGGCCTGGGAGTCATCCTCTTCACGCCGCTCAACACCGCCTTCTTCCCCGAGACCTCGTCGAACGCCGACGACCCGAGGAAGCTGTCGAAGGGCGTGAGGCTTGCCTTCAGGTACACGGTGCTTGCCCTCATACCTGTCTCGTTCGCCCTCGCGGGTCTGTCGCAGCAGGTGATCAGCCTCTTCTCGGGAGGGTCGACGAGCTACCTCGCGGCCAACCTCTCCCTGCAACTGATGTCGGTCTTCTTCCTCTTCGTGGCGATGCAGGGCATCTTGACCTCCCTGCTGCTCTCGACGGGCAAGACGCTCCAGGTGATGATAATAGGCGCGATCACGGTCGTCCTCGACGTCGCGCTCTCGATAGCACTGGTACCGACCTTCGGCATCCTCGGTGCCGCCACGAGCAGGATCCTAGTCGACATCGCCGGGTTCTTGGTAGCCCTCTACCTCACCCGGAGCTATCTCTCGAGCATGGCGGACCTCGGGTTCCAGACGAAGGTCCTGTTCTCCTCGTTCATCATGCTCGCGGTCCTGCTGTCGCTCTCGACGTTCGTATCGGCGCAGATGTTGACGATCGTGCCCTACTCTGCGATTGGGGCGGTGATATTGCTCGTGTGCGCCCGGGCGTTTCACCTGCTGAGCGAGGAGGACAAACGGTACCTGGACAGCTTCATGCCTCCAAAGGTAGCGAGGATCGTGCGCACCCTCCTGTAGAGCACGCGGCATCCTCTAATCATATATAATTGCAGAACGCAGGGACGCCTGCCTTGGGGAAGTACACTACAGTCTCGGTCCCCACAACGCTTCACAAAAGGATCGAGAAGATGATAGAGAAGAAGCCCGGCTTCAAGTCGGTGTCTGACTATGTCACCTACGTCCTTCGGGAGATAGTCGCCATGCACGAGACTGAGGAGGTACCGGACCCCTTCACGAGCAAGGACATCGAGTCGGTGAGGGAGCGGCTGAAGGCCCTAGGATACATCTGAGTCCGTATGGCAGCCACACCTCATGGAGGAGCGCCCCTTCGGGCGCGGTCTATCGAATCGGCGTCAGTCGCTGAACTCGACCTGGAGCCGGCGCAGACGCGTGTACTCTCCAGAGAGAGGGGATGGAAGAGCATTATCGCTTTCCGGACGCGGACGACGCCGCACACGGCACTCGAGTTCGGGCAGGAGACCGGGCTCGCGTTCACCGACACGCAGTTGCGGAAGACATCACCCGCTGGTGAAGGCTCTCCGGGGGAGACGTTGAGGCCGGACGTCATCGGGGCCATCCTCGCCTTCGACAAGCAATTCGCGGAGCGATGAAGGAATATGGCCGAAGGACGACGCGTCGCAATCATCGGCCTGGATTCCGTCCCTACCTCCATGCTGTTCGGGAAGCTGCTAGACAGGCTCCCCAACCTGAAACGGATGTACGAGCGCGGGCTGCACGCCGAGCTCCGGAGCTGCGACCCACCCATCACGATACCCGCGTGGATGGTGATGATGACGGGCATGAAGCCCGGTCCGCTCGGCATCTACGGCTTCAGGCACCGCAAAGAGCACTCCTACTCGGAGGGCTACATAGTCAGCTCCAACCAGGTGCGGGAGGAGACGGTCTGGGAGGCATTGGGGAGGAGCGGCAAGAGATCTATCGTGATCGGGGTGCCGCCCGGGTACCCGCCTAAGAGGAGCCCGAACGTAAGCATGGTCTCGTGCCTCCTCACGCCGGGTCTCGACAAGGAGTTCGCCTATCCGCCGGAGCTGAAGCAGGAGGTCCTAAGGCTGAGCGCCGACAGGTACGAATTTGACGTGACGTTTCGTACGGAAGACCGGGAGGAGCTCAAGCGGCAACTCTTCGAGATGACGCGCCGGAGGTTCGACGTTGCGGAGGGGCTAGCGAAGGAGAAGTCCTGGGACTTTTTCATGATGCACGAGATAGGCTTCGACAGACTCCACCACGCATTCTGGAAGTACTTCGACCCCGCCCATCCGAAGTTCGTAGAGGGCAACCCGTACAGGTTCATCGACGAGGAGTACTACCGGATGGTGGACGAGCGGATAGGCAGGCTGCTTCAGGTCTTCGGAGAGGGATGCCTGACCTTCGTGCTCTCCGACCACGGCTCGATGGGAATGGAGGGAGCGTTCTGTGTCAACCAGTGGCTCGAGAAGGAGGGCTATCTCGCCTTCAGGAACAGGCCAAAGGTTGTGACGGAGCTCGACAAGGCGGATGTGGACTGGGGGCGGACCAGGGCGTGGGGGTGGGGCGGTTACTACGCGAGGATATTCTTCAACGTGAAGGGAAGGGAACGAGAGGGCATCATCGAACCGGGGGACCTGCAGCGTGAGAAGGACGGACTCGCCTCGAGGCTGAGGACCATCACTGACGACGCCGGTGAGCCGATGAAGAACGTCATCCTGGACCCCGAGACGCTCTACGGCAAGGCCGTAGGCGACAAGCCCGATCTGATGGTCTACTTCGACGACCTGAAGTGGAGGTCAGCTGGGACGGTGGGCCACGACAGCATGTACCTCCACGAGAACGATACGGGGCCCGACGACTCGGTCCACTCTATGGACGGCGTCTTCCTGATGTACGACCCGAAGAGGGACATGAAAGGCAAGGACCTGGGGAAATTGCAGATCCAGGACATCGGACCGACGCTGCTCAGCCTCTACGGACTCCAGGCCCGGCCCGGAATCGACGGCCGGCTGATCAGGGAGGTCGTGGAGGCGTGGTGACCCCGACGGGCTCGAAAGGAGGCTTCACCGTCTGGATGACGGGTCTGCCAGGCGCAGGCAAATCTACCCTAGGGGTGCTCCTGCGCGAGAAGCTGGTGCAGGCCGGTCTGCTAGTGGAAGTCCTCGACGGGGACGAAGTCCGGAAGGGGCTTTCGAGAGACCTTGGCCTGTCGCGAGAAGACAGGGAGGAGCACGCCCGGAGGGTGTCTTACGTGGCGAAGGTACTCTCCCGTAACCAGGTCGTGGCTGTGGTCGCCCTCATCTCCCCATACCGGGTCTCCAGGGAGTCCGCGCGGGAGACGATAGGCCGGGACAGGTTCGTCGAGGTCTATGTCAGGGCACCTCTCTCGGTCTGCGAGAAGCGGGACCCGAAGGGGCTCTACGCCAAGGCCAGACGCGGGGAGATAACGAACATGACTGGGATACAGGACCCGTACGAGGAGCCGCTTTCCCCGGACATTGTGATCGATACCGAGAGGTCCGCGCCAGAGGAGTCCGCCACCCTGCTCCTGTCGAGGCTCGCGGAGCTGGGTTTCTTGTGAGAACGCCTGGTACTGGTTAAATATCCCCAGCCAGGGGTTCGCGTTCGAGCGGCCCTCTTTGATCGTCTCGCGCACGCCCTTCAGGCTGTCGCTAGGAGGCGGGGGAACGGACCTGCCCGCTTACTATTCGCAGCACGGTGGTTTCTTCATCTCGGGCGCGGTCGACAAGTACATGCACATCGTCCTTAACGACCGCTTCGAGCCGGGGATCAGGGTGAGCTATTCGCAGACGGAGATCGTCGACTATCCCGAGTCGATACACCATCCCTCAGTGAGGGAGGCGATGAAGCTGCTGAACTTCAGGGACAGAATCGAGATAGTCTCCCTTGCGGACGTCCCGGCGGCGACGGGACTGGGATCATCCGGGAGCTTCGCAGTCGGACTCCTCAGTGCCCTGCACGCTCACCAGAAGGTGGTCAAGACGCCGGAGGAGATAGCTGAGGAGGCGTGCGATATCGCCCAGAACAAATTGAACGAGCCGTCGGGCAAGCAGGATGAATACACGGCGAGCCTAGGAGGGCTCAGGGCCTACGAAATAGACAGGCGTGGGAAGGTGACGGCGACGCCCTTGAGGATGCACGAAGATGCCATCGCCGAACTCGAGTACGGGATACTGATGTTCTACACGGGGATAAAGAGGAGCGCCAGCGAGATCCTGGGCCAGCAGCAGAAAAAGATGACGAAGAAGAGCGGAGACGCTATCGAGAAGATGCACCTGATAAAGGCCATCGGGCTGGAGAGCCGGAAGGCCCTGGAGCGCGGCGAACTCCACAGGTTCGGGGAGCTCCTCGACGAGCACTGGACCGTGAAGAGAGGGGTGACGAACGGGATGACCACCGACACCATCGACGCGTGGTATGCGATAGCGAAGAAGAACGGCGCGATAGGCGGGAAGGTCGTCGGTGCAGGAGGCGGCGGGTTCCTGATGCTCTACTGCGACAAAGGGAGGCAGGAGGTGAGGGCCGCCCTCGCCAAGGAAGGGCTGGTCGAACACAGGTTCAGGTTCGTCTTCGAAGGCAGCAAGGTAATCTACAACGTATAGGCGCCCTGGCGCGTCAGTCGTAGGAATTGATTATGTCGACACATGTCCCTATCCCGTCGTACTTCTTGGATATCCGGTTGACAGCGTCGATGTTCTGCTGGTAGCTCGAGTCGTTCAGGCATCCGTCGACCGCCTCGGCGAGGAGCTGCGGAGTGAGTTCTTCGGCCCTGATCGCCTTCCCGAGACCCAAGCTGGCGAACTTCTCGGCATTCCCCAGCTGTTCGGGGTGGTTATGAATCGGGATCAGGACCGCGGGCTTGGCACTGTCTATGCACTGGCCGATGGTGCGGTGGCCAGACCTCGCCACGACCAGGCTCGAGAGCTCGAAGAGCTCGTCCTTGATAGGGCACCACTCGTACAGTATCGCCCCGTTGGCGAGCCGCTTCGGCACGCCGGACCCGTTGAGGTAGCCGAGCGAGATCACGATGTTGTAATGTCGGGTCAGGTCGTCGGCGGCGCGCAGCACCGTGTCGGCGAACCGCTTCTTGGTCGCGTCGGGGCCGCTGATCTGGACGAAGACCAGCGGTCTAGCGTCGATGCCGACCTCCTCCCTGGCCCTGGAGAGGCGCGCCGCGTCAAGCTCGAGCCTGGGCGAGGTGAACCCGACGTAGCGCACGATCTTGGCCACGTCGGTCCCATCTATGTTCGCCGCCCCTATCGTGTAGGGAGGCGGGAGGTCGGTCATGAGGACCTGGTCGCTGAGCGACCACAGCAGCCCTAGCACGTCACCGGCCACCCTCTCGTAGAAGCGCCCGGACCAGTTTGCGCGGAACCGCGGAGGGAGATTGACCTTGAACTGGTTCAATATGGTGATCACGGGGTAAGATGCTCGACGCGCCCCGATGACGGGCGAAAGCCTGGAGTCTGACACGACCAGGTTCGGCTTGAACTCGGATATGCTCTTGGTTTCGAAGGCTATCTGCTTGAGGAAGGAGTTGAACATGGACGGGAAGTGGGGGATGAAGTCCTTCGACGAGAAGCTGCCGTCCTCGGTCCATTCCACGTCCAAGGGCGGACTCTCCACGACCTTGCTCCCGTTCTGGTGCATCCTCAGGTACTTGAGCGCCTGGAGAGAACCCGAGTAACAGAATTCCGTCCCGTTCCCGTGGCCGTTGCCGTTACCATAACCGTTGCCGTTGCTGTGTAACCTCTCAGCTACGTCCAGCACGCGGGTTACGTGACCCAAGCCTGAACCGAAAACCGAGAAGTAGATTCTGGCCAAAACGATTCCGGCTTCTCTTCTCCGTGCGCCCCTCGCGCTCACGGATATATAATTTCAGAGAAATGCAGAGTATCGGCATTCTAGACGGTAAATCTTTACATATCAGAGGGGGAGGCAGCAGTTCAAGCGACCGAGGGACTGGAGTGACGTTACTAATCTGGGAATTTATCGAAATCCTAACCCTGGTACTCACGGTTCCGGTCCTGGCTCTGGCCTACTACTGGATGGTGCTCCTCGTCACATCGACGAAATATCCGAGGACCATGGCGACCGGCGAGGTAAGACTGTCCGAATACCCCGTGGTCTCGATACTGATCGCGACGTTCAACGAAAAGTACGTCATCGAGAGGACCCTCGAGGCCATCAAGAAGATAGACTATCCGAAGGACAGACTCCAGGTGGTCGTCGCTGACGACTCGACCGATCAGACCGTCGAGATCGTCGATGACAAGGCGCGCGACCTGAACGAGTCAGGAATTACCACCGTGATCTCGAGGAGGCCGAACAGGGAGCACTACAAGTGCGGGGCGCTCAACAAGGCGATGGAGAAGGTGGTCGGGCAGTTCGTCCTTCTCCTGGATGCCGACTCGATAGTCACGCCGGAAGTGCTCACGCAGGGGATCAGCACAATGGAGAAGCAACCCCGCACGTCGTTCGTGTCTTACAGGTACGGGCACTACAACCGCAATGACAACATGATAACCAAGCTCTTCGCGCTCTACCAGGATATCGGAGACACCCTGTCGAAGATGGGCTCCTACGTCATAGACGCGCCCTTCTCATTCCAGGGTGGGATGGCGCTCGTCAGGACGAAGGACCTGAGGGACGTCGGCCAGTGGTCCAACGACAGGATAGCCGACGACGGAGACGTGTCGATCAAGATGTACCTCGCAGGTAAGCGCGGCATCTATCTCAGCAACGTTGCGGTGATGAGCGAGGACCCGTCGACCCTCGAGGCTTGGAAGAAGCAGGTCGCCAGGACTTCTCAGGGCTGGTGGCGCTGCATAGCCAAATACTGGAGGACCATCATCGTCGCTCCCGACGTGAGCGTGCGGAAGAAGATCGGTCTCTTCCTGATGCTACTGGGCCCATTCTCGGGCTTCAACTGGATCGTGGTGACCTTCCTCTCGGCCTTCGCCATCCTCTTTGGTATCGTGCAGCCCGCTAACTCCCTCTTCAACAACCCATACTACATAGGGATCGTCGCCGTCCCCTTCGTCGTCTCGATGGCGTCGGGCGCGTGGGCACTGTGGGTGCAGAAGATCATGACGCTGCGGAACCTCGTGCTCATCCCCATGCTGGGCTACGTCACGGGGGCGATGCTCGGCCTCGCGTCGATAGCCTTCTTCTATGGAATCTTCG
>JASHPA010000159.1 GCA_030038365.1 Nitrososphaerales archaeon | reverse complement strand
ACGACCACGACGCTGACGACGACGGTCGACTCGACCACCGTCATCTCTTCGACGACTACCTCCATATCTTGTGAAGGACCAGGCGGAGGCGCCTGTTCGACATCGACAGTAGTGGGACAGGGTTCCTCTGCGCTTTCGGTCGCGTTGGAGGCGACTCCTGCGTCTGGGTCGGAGAACACAGTCGTCTACAATGGAGGGGGGATTGTCCTCGTCGGGACGGTCACCAACGTCTCGCCGGTAACGATAACAGGTGTCACGCTCACAATATCGCCGTCCGCGGGGGTCGCGACCGGAACAGCGTCAGCGACGGCTTCGGGATGCTCGCCAGCGAGCTATGCCTCACTGACTTCCGGAAGCTCGGACGAGTTCACTTGTGATTACACCGCGTACTCAGGGTCGCTGGGGGGTACCTTGACCTTCACAGGATATGCGAGCGGGTCCGTCTCGGGGTCCAGTACGACGTCAGCTGAGGCGAGCTCGAATACCATTCAGGTGGGAGGAGGCTCTCTTGGTCCGTGGTCTCTGAACTACTTCGACTACAACCTTTACTCCACGACCGCACCGACGGGGCTGAGCGCCACGTACATCAGTGACGGGAACGAGTACGTCGCGTATCAGGTCCAGCTGACCAATGACTACAGTGCGCCTCTGGTCATCACAGACGAGTCGTTCATGGAGAACTTCCGACTGGGTCCAGATCCGACTTTCTTCATCATTGGCGATGCAGCGCCGACATATCCGGGATGCCCGGGCACAGGATGTCCCACGTCGACACCCTCTTTCACGGCGTACGACTGCCCCACCGGAACTCAGACTGGATGTATCACCGTGCCAGTCGGCTCGAGTGTAGACATCTACTTCGCCGCCTGCGCGCCCACTAGCGGCACCGCAAGCGGTTCCTCGACTTGGGTGTGGCAGACGAGCACTTCTATCGGTTCCCACTGCACCAGCAGCGAGGGTGTCACTTGGTGTAACGAAGGCTGCCCTGAAGGGGACACAGTGGTAGTCAATGTCTTCTACTATTACAACGGGGTGCTCTACAGTCAATCTCTTCCGTTCGAGTCGGAGATAATACACCCATCGATTACGCCGACGATAACCACCACGCTGTACACTTCACCAACGGACGCGGGCGACTCCGTCTACGACACGGCAGCGTTGAGCGGCGAATACGGCGGCGCCACAGGGACTGTCACCTACTATTATTACTCCGGCGCCTCATGCTCGGGTACTGCAACCACAGTCGATCAAGCAGCAGTGTCGGGCGGGGTGGTGAATGAATCCAGCATTGTCACATTCTCCACTTCTGGTTCGTACAGCTGGAAGGCTGTCTATTCGGGTGACTCCAACGACAATGGCGCGACCAGTTCCTGCGAGTCACTGACCATAAACGCGGACCCCACGGCAGGTGCTATCACTCCGTCCGCTCCCTCGATTGACACAGGGCAGTCGATTACCCTTACTTCGAATCCATCCGGAGGCACGGGATCATACACTTACCAGTGGTACACTGGAGCGAGTTGCACGAACCCCATATCGGGCGCCACAAGCTCGACGTATTCGGCTTCTCCTACTTCGGCTACTACATACTACTACAAGGTTACAGATGGCGCCACGCCGACCGCCTACTCAGCCTGTTCGGCAGGAGACACGGTGACGGTGAATTCTGCGTTCACAGGATCCACTGTGACTATCTCTCCCGCCAGCGCAACCCTCGACAGCGGGCAGTCTGTCACTCTGACGGTTTCATGGACTTCTGTTGGGACTTCGCCTTACTCAGTGAAGCTCTACAGCGGTACCAGCGCGACGTGCACCTCGGATACCACGCTGGTGTCCACCAACACCGGGATTACAGGGACGTCGACCACATTCTCGCCGTCTCCAACGTCGACACTCTATTATTGCGCTACCGTGAGCGATGGTTCCGCCGCAGGAGCTGAATCCATCTCGACTACGACACCCTCGGACATAACCGTCAACCCTGCCCTTGCAGCCGGAGCAATCACCCCCTCCGCGCCGGGAATCGACACGGGACAGTCGATCACTCTGACGTCACACGCATCGGGTGGTACGACGCCTTTGACATACCAGTGGTACACGGGTAGTGCCTGCAACACCGCGATATCGGGTGCGACCTCGACGACCTATGGAGCGTCTCCGACATCCACGACAACTTACTCCTACAAGGTGACAGACAGCAGTCCCGCGGGAGCTGAGTCAGCCTGCTCTGCAGGCGACACAGTGACTGTCAACCCGACCCTGGCCGCGGGCGCGATAACTCCGTCCGCTCCAACAATCGATAGCGGCCAGTCCGTGACGCTGACGTCTGCCCCATCAGGAGGCACGACGGCTTACACCTACCAATGGTATACGGGATCCAGCTGCAACACTGCAATCTCTGGAGCGACATCGTCGGCCTATTCGCCGTCCCCGACCGCGGCTACGACATACTCGTACAAGGTGACCGACAGCAGCGCCGGTGGAGCTGAGTCAGCGTGCTCAGCGGGTGACACGGTTACGGTCAACTCAGCGCTCGGAACCCCAACTGTCACGCTCACTTACACCACAATCGATAGCGGTCAGTCCGACAGTGCCAGCGTCAGCTGGTCTGGCGGCACCTCCACGTACACCGTCAAGCTCTACAGCAGCACGACGAGCTCGTGCTCGGCTAGTTCGACCCTGGTGTCAACAGCGAGCGGCTTGACAGCATCGCCGCACAGCTTCACCGGGCTCACGCCGACATCGACCCTCTACTATTGTGCTACTCTGACGGATAGCTCCACATCTCCGCCTACGACTACATCCGCCGCGGTCAAGCTCACCGTCAATGCAGCGCCGACGGCCGGAGCCATCAGCCCGGCAGCACCTGCCATCGACAGCGGCCAGTCGATAGAGCTGACGTCGGATGTTTCAGGAGGCACCGCTCCTTTGACATACCAGTGGTATACTGGCACCGCCTGCAATACTGCCGTCTCGGGTGCCACCGGCGCAACCTACACGCCAACTCCAACTGCGACCACTAGCTACTCCTACAAGGCGACAGACAGCAGCCCCGCCGGAGCGGTGACAACGACGTGTTCGGCAGGAGATACCGTCACTGTCAACACCAAGCTCACCGGAACCGTTAGCTTCACTTTTAGCAAGAATGTGTTCACCGTCAAGTGGGACCTCACGAGCTATGGAACGGAACCCTACACCGTCACACTATACACTGGCAGCAGCTCAACATGCAGCGCCGACACGACAGTAGCAGAGCAACTGACCGGGGTGACAAACACCGACTCGTCAACGACATTCGATGTAACACCTCCGGGAGGAGGCGCGTACTACTGTGTTGTGTTGACGGACAGCGCTTACTCGCCCGAGAGCATTTCAAGCAGCTCGACTGCAACCAAAGAGACGATAGCCCAGCCAGCACCGCCGCTCTCCGCTATAGTCGCAGCATCAGCGACGTTGGCATCATCCCTGTATCTAGTTTCGGGGCGTCGTATAATATGACATACGGGCATGAATCCGGAAACCATATTGGTGGTAGATAATGTTCAAAAGCAAACCAAGAACTCCAAAATCGATGGAAATCGGGTCGACTATGTTAGTTAAATTTGAGTCGCTGGGTAACGCTTACGGCAACTTTGGTTATATAGTAAAGAGGTCGGCAACGGAGCGTAGCTGCTAAAATGGGATTCCTGGACCGGTTCAGAAAGAAGAAAGACGACACAGAAGCAAGTGGTGACGAATCTGTCGATAACGCGAAGCCTGCTTCTTTCAACCTTGGTAGCACTCCGAACTCAAGTTCCACCGCGCCACAAGCGCAGAAGCCTTCCACCCCTGCGCCTGGCAACGGCTCCGCGGACGCATCTTCAACGAAGCCGTCAGGCTCG
>JASHPA010000158.1 GCA_030038365.1 Nitrososphaerales archaeon | reverse complement strand
TAGACCTCGAGAACGCCGAGCTGAAGTACGAGGACGACAAGCTCTTCATCCAGACATCGAGGAAGGAGATGACCGAGCTCAACAAGAAGTTCCTCGACCTCGACTCGCAGCTGCAGAAGGTTCTCGCGTCATCGACCAACAGCCAGCCGGTGATAGCCGAGTTCAACAGCAAGATCAAGCGTCTCGAGGAGGAGAGGAACGCTGCGGACAGGTCCTCTCTCAACACCGAGAAGGAGATCTTTTCTCTGCAGCAGACCACCGTCAACATCCAGGAGAAGGTGGAGCAGCACCTGAGCCAGCTGAGGTTCTACGGCTATGACGAGGCGCTCGAGGTCTTCGACGGCAGCGACCATCTGCTGTCGCAGGTACAGTCAGAGTACGAAGGGCTGGGCCGCTACGTAAACAAGAGCGCCGTCCGGGAGTACGCTGTGGTCTACGACAATTACAGGCACCTCTCCGAGAGGATCAACGAACTCGAGAAGGAGAGGACGTCGATAGTACGATTCATCGAGAACATCGATGCGGAGAAGAAGAAGGTCTTCATGACTGCGTTCGAGACCATCAACAAGGAGTTCCAGCAGACCTTCAACAGGCTGACAGGAGGCGTGGGGAGGCTGGAGCTCGAGAACGCCGAGGACATCTTCGTGGGCGGCATCTACCTGATGGGCAACTTCAGGAACAAGGGAGACTGGGAGTCGTCCTCGATGTCTGGAGGAGAGAAGTCTGTAACCGCGGTCGCGCTCATACTAGCGATACAGAAGGTCAACCCGCATCCCTTCTACCTCTTCGACGAGATTGACCAGAACCTCGACCAGAACAACTCGAAGAACCTGGCCGAGTTCTTCCGCGAGCGTTCGACCGGCGCCCAGATCCTCGTCGTCTCTCTAAAGGACACGATGGTCGCACAGAGCAACATCGCCTACGGGGTCTACTCGGTGGGCGGCATCTCGAGGATCGTCCGCTCCAAGATGGAGGTCGAAGTGAAGAATGCCTGATGACAGCTTCGCCAAGGCCCCGCTCAACCTCCTCATCGACCCGAGGGCAGCCAAGCGCAAGTCTCCGTGGGAGATACACCTCTCCGAACTCCTGGACCTCTTCCTTCAGGCCATCACAAAGTCCGAGATACTGGACCTGAGGGTCGCCGGAACCGCCGCCCTGACCTCCGCCACCATCTACCGTTTCAAGGTCGAGTCTCTCTTCCTCTTCGAGAAGCTGCAGAGGGAGAGGAAGATGATTGACGCCACAGAGCCGCCGCAGATCGTCGTCATGCCCTTCCGGTACGAGATCTACTCCACGACTGTGGAGGAGCTCTTCGAGGCCCTCTCCAGGATACTCGAGGAGATAGTAGTCCAGGAAAGAGAAGAGAGCACCGTCTCGGCCTCGCTTCTCGAGGATACGCCGCCCCCCAACCCCGAGGAGTATCTCATCAACATACTTTCGAACCTGGAGGCTTTCAAGGGCATACTCAGGGACAGGATAGGCCCCACCGGACGCATCAAGTTCTCGGAGCTCGTTAAGGGTATGCCTCTTGTCGAGGCGGCACGCACTTTCATCCTCCTGCTCTTCTCGGCGAGCGGTGGTGAGATAGTCCTGGAGCAGGAGGGTGAGGAAGACCTCCTCATCGTGCTGGTGGGCTAGTTGAGCGAAGCGGGCAGGGATGTACGCGGGAGGATAGAGGCGGCGCTTTATTCTTCGGGGCGCGCCCTCGACGCCGACCAGCTGGCGAGCGCCGCCGGGATAACCTCGAAGAAACGGGCGGTGGACGAGGCGAAGGCCATCGCGACGAGCCTCAAGTCTGCGATGTCTTCGGTCGAGATAGTCGAGTACCCTGGTCCCCGTTTCGCGATGCAGCTCAAGGCCGAGTACAACAACATAGCACGGCGTTTCGCGACCAAGCCCCTTCTCTCCAAGGCGGCCCTCAGGACACTGTCATTCGTCGCCTACTTCCAGCCGATTTCGAGCTCTGACCTCTCCGCGAGGAGAGGCTCGCAGGTCTACGAGCACGTCAGGGACCTCGAGGAGGTCGGTTTCCTCGTCTGGGAGCGCAAAGGCCGCTCCAAGCTCTACCGTACGACCGGCGAGTTCGCCGAATACTTCGGCCTGAGCACCGATGTCCCGACTATGAAGCACCAGCTTGAGCGCCGTACGATGATTCTGCGGTGAGGGCCGCAGAAAGGCTTAACACCACCTTCCGGAGCGGCGAGGATGGTTTCGACTTATGGTCAAAGCGGTAGAGAATCTCAGGAAGAGGAAGCTTACGGGCGGCACGCGCAGGCCCAACCGTTCCCGCAGGGCATTCGAGAAGGACGGCTATCCCTTTGAGCCTGTCGTCGGAGCGACCATCAGGTCGCCAAAGCGCAGCAGGGGAGGCAGCGTGGCTTATGGCCTGAGGACCGCGGTCGAGGCGAATGTCTTCGATGGGTCGAGCGGCAAGACAGTCAAGAGCAAGATCGTCAGAGTGACGGCCAACAAGGCGAACCGGGAGTACGAGAGAAGGGGTGTCATCACGAGGGGCGCCGTGATCGAGACCGAGCTGGGTTCGGCCAAGGTCACCTCAAAGCCAAGCGACGACGGTGTTGTCAACGCCGTACTGCTGAAGTAGCGTTGAAGTCGTACGACAGACAGGTAGTCTGGCTGGAGTATCTTGATTCCGAGCGGAAGCGCGGCGAGGGGAGGCGCGTCCCGCTGAACTCATGCGTCAGGGCGCCTACACTCGAGGAACTCAGGCTCGCTTGCGACAGGCTGAAGCTAGAGCCCGAAGCCCAGGCGGCGAGATTTCCCAGCGGCGTCGCGCGGCTCTCGGGATACGTCTCTGTGAAGAAAGGCTCGAAGAAGCAGGAGACCGTCATGATGATCGCGCGCGAGGTCTCGAAAGTGCGCGGAGAAAAAGCCGCGGAGCAGGCAAGGTTTAAAGGCAAGTCTTAGGTCTTCGAAAATTCCGTATGCGTGAAGTCGGAGAGGTTCTCCACACCGCCCGCAGCGGGCGCATAATCCTGCGACTCGACCAAGAGATCGCAGCCGGTACGGTTCTCGTGGACTCGAAAGGCAGGAACGCCGTGAAGGTCCTCGAGTTGATGGGCCCTGTCTCCAGGCCGTACGCGTCGGCGATACCCGGGACCTCCAAGTTCGGCGTGAAGGGACAGAAAGTCTTCCTCTCCAGGTGAGTGTCTCAACCTTGTGGGAGACGCGGGCCGAGGACGAATTATTCAGGATATACTGCACGAACTGCGGCAACAAGCTCATCGGTGACGCCGACAAGGGTGAGCAGGTCTGCCCGAGCTGCGGCTACGTCACCGCGGGCCAGGCCGACGAGGGCCCCGAATGGAAGGCACTCGACCTGGAGGAGAAGAGCAAGCGGGTCCGCGTCGGTTCTCCTACCACGCTCACGCTCCACGACCTGGGGCTTTCCACCGACATCAGCATGGAGATGCGCGACGCCCATGGCAAGTACCTCGACCCTACGATGCGTGCCACCGTCGAGAAGATGAAGAAGTGGCAGTCGAGGACGAGGACCAGCAACAGCCAGGAGAGGGGCCTCGCCATAGTGCTGGCAAAAATCACCGAGGTATGCGACAACCTCAGTCTTCCGAAGAACGTCGCCGAGACGGCGGCGCACATCTACCGGACATCCGTCCGTCTCAAGGTAGCCAAGAGCAAGTCGATTATGGGCATGACCGCGGCGGTCGTCCTCCTGGCCTGCAGGAAGTGCGGCGTAAGCAGGACGCTGAAGGAGGTCGCACGCGCGGCTGGGATAGAGAAGGGCGCAGCCGCCAAGTACTTCCGTCTGATACTCAAGGACGTCGAGAAGGACTATGTCCCTCCGCCCTCCGTGGAGAAGCACATCTCCAAGCTGGTGAACCTGGCCAAGATAGACCCCAGGGTCGAGCACCTGGCGCTGTACCTCTCAAGGGCGACCAACGACTCGAAGATATCCAGTGGCAAGGCCCCCGCGGGCCTGGCTGCAGCGTACGTCTACATCTCCTGCGTCATGCGCGGCGAGCACCTCCCCCAGCGGGAGATAGCGGAGTTCGCCGAGGTCACCGAGGTGACCGTACGCAACCGCTGTAGGGAGCTACTCGATAACTACATAATCAAGCAAAAACTGGGGTGGGCCGAATAGATGGCCAAGAATACCCCGAAGCCAAAGGCATCGAAGCCTGCAAAGCCGGCCAACGACGAAGACAAGGCGGCCGGGAAGGCGGCACCGGCGAAGGAGCAGCAGCCAAAGGCTCCGAGGCCTGTGCCACTTGCCGAGAAGACCGAGGAAGAGCTCGTCGACCTGACCTCGAGAGTGTACAAACTCGTGGTCGAGAGGGGCAAGGACGGCGTCCTGCAGAGCGAGATATGGAAGGAGCTCGGTCTCACGAGCAGGGACGGCTCGAGGCTCGCGATAAGGCTCGAGAAGAGGGGCATGATCAAGAGGGTAAAAGTCCTCGACGACGGCCGCTGGACCTACAAGCTCACCCCGCTACGCCTGCCGGCGAACATCTCGTCGATGGAATCGGCGCCCTGCATAGTCTGCCCAGTCGAAGGCAAATGCTCGATAACCACAGAGGTGAACCCGTTCACCTGTCCGCTCATCGGGCCGTGGGTCATCAAGGAGCACAAGGACTCCGAGCTCCTGGTGGCCGTCCCGCAAGTCGCGGTCTGACTTGAGGCTCTCTGAGGCGCGCACCGACTATTACCGCAGAAGGGCCCGAGAACAGGGCTACAAGAGCAGGGCAGCCTACAAGCTGCTCGAGGTAGTCCAAAAGTACAAGCTGATCAAGCCTGGTGACAGGGTCCTCGACATCGGCGCGGCCCCGGGCGGGTGGCTACAGGTCGCGTCGCAGACCGTGGGCGAGAACGGCAGGATAGTCGGGGTCGACCTCTCCGAGATCAGACTCAACCTGCCCAACGTCAGAACCATCAGGATGGACGTCTACGACCTCGCGGCCCTGGAGAAGGTCAGGGCGCTCCTTGGTTCGGACGCCGACGTTCTTCTATCCGACCTTTCTCCCAAGATATCTGGCGCCTGGGACCTCGACCACTACCGGCAGATCGACCTCGTGCTCCGCTCGCTCTCCCTCGGCGATGAGATACTTCACAAGGGAGGCAACGCCATGCTGAAGCTCTTCGACGGCGAGCGTTTCGCCGAGGCGAAGAAGGAGGCAGAGAAGAGATACCTCCGGGTCGTCGTGGTGAAGCCCAAGGCGAGCAGGAGCGAGAGTTCGGAGATGTACCTCGTGTGCCTAGACAGGCGCGCGTGAGGCTTCCCGCACCGCCTTCTCAACATCTCCGTACCCGGCGTCGGTCTTCACGGACAGATATTCGTAGGGCTGCTTCATGCATCGGAAGCCCGCGCTTCTGAGCCGCGCCATCACCCTCTCGACAGGGGACGACGGGACCCTGAGGCGGGATGCCACCCGTTCGAGGGAGTAGCTGAGCGGAGGGAAATCGTCTATCCCGACGAGCGACAGCAGCGTCTCCGAGCTGTCCTTCCATCCGCTGGCGGCGCAGAACTCGCCTGCCTGCGTGACCACCTTCCTGCTGCACAGGTTCCCTGTCCACAGCGGTCCCGCGGAGCGCACCCGTGCGTCGCACTTGGGGCAGTTTGAGAGTGGCCCGTCGCCAGCGAACCTGAAGTAGCAGGCGTCGCACTGTGTGACATAACCGAGAAGACCTCGCGAAGCGTCGGCTGCCTTGCCACCTCTGGTGACCTTGAGGTAGACCCTGAAATAATGGAGCGTGCTGTGGGCGAGCAGCGGGCTGACCCCGATGTCGTTGATACCTCCCATGGCCACGGCGAACGCGACAAGCACCCTCACCGCTGTCTCGTGGATGAACTCGCTCCTCGGCGTCCGAGACCCGTACCGCCTCACGGAGACCGCAGGGTACACCCCGCAAAGGACCGCCGCGTCTGTCGCTGTGAAGGAGAGTGTCCCTCCCTCTGCGGAGGCCACCAGGGCTGCCTGCAGGTACGGCGCGGGAGAGCCGAAGGGGTCGACATCGACGGCGTCAAACTTCTCGTCTCTACGGAACCTCGAGTAGAGGTATCTGTTCGCCTCGTCGTGGACCACCTCGCATCGGCCTGCGACCCCGTTCCTTCGTGCGTTCCTGGACGCGTACGGGACTGCCCTTCTGTTGAAGTCCACCATCGTCACCGCGGTCTCCGCGCCCGCCTCTTTTGCTACGCGGACACCCCTTGCGCCTATGCCGGCGAGCACGTCGAGAAAGTCACGCGGCCTCGTCGCGGCCACCACGGCCACCGAAACGTCCCGGTTGAGCCGCGCGGCGGGGTTGAAGAAAACCGGGAATGTTTCCGGTGCCCTGCTGGTCAGGCTCCCCGCTGGCACGCGGAGCTCCGTGCGCCCCTCGAGGGTGGTCGTGAAGCCGGTCGGCACGGCCGGCGAGCTCCCCCGTGAAGGATTTAAGGCAAGCACGGAGGCGAAGGCTGCGATTGTCGTCGCCAACGCGGGCCTGGCTCCTGACGGGACCGCCGGGCATAGGTAAATCCACGATAGTGACGAGGGTGGTCTACCTCCTTCGGACACAGGGGCACGCCATAGGAGGCTGCCTCACCAGAGAGAAGAGGGAGGGCAGGGAGAGGGTGGCTTTCACCATGAGCGACCTGATGAGCGGAAGGGAAGGCGAGCTCGCCTCGGTGAAGGGCTCGCTCGGACCTCGCGTGGGGCGCTACCGGGTGAACATAGCTACCCTCGCAAATATCGGCGCGCTCTCTCTGCGGGAGGCGGCGGAGCGGGCTGACGTCATAGTCATAGACGAGATAGGACCGATGGAGCTTACGAGCCAGGACTTCAGAAAGGCCGCGGACGCCTGCCTCTCTTCGGACAAGCCGATACTGGCGATCATCCATGAGCAAATGAAAGACCCACTCATCGACGCCATGCGTGTGATGGATGGAAAGGCCCTCATCGAGGTGAGCCTCGAGAACAGGGACAAGCTCCCGAAGACCATCGCTGACGAGATACTCGCGTCGCTGCCGGATGCAGCCCGGGTCGGGTGAATACCTCGGCGAATCACAGAATACTGGTGGGCGGGGTTGACGAAGCGGGTAGAGGGTCAGTCTTAGGTCCACTCGTCATCGCGGGTGTCTCTATCCCATGCGACTATCTGTCCGAGCTGCAGAAGCTTGGAGTCAAGGACTCGAAGCTTCTCTCGGCGAGGAAGCGGTCCTCTCTCTACGAGGAGATCGTCCGCCTGTCAAGCTCCGTGCGGTTTGTCTCGATCGAACCCGGGGAGATAGATCAGTACGTGTGGTACGGGACGCGGCGCAGGAAGCTGAACTACCTCGAAGCAGTGCACATGGCGAGAGTGATACGCCTCATCGAGGCGGCGGACGTCTTCGTCGACGCGCCGGATACCAACGCGATCAAGTTCGAGGAAGAGCTCTCGGGGATGCTCGAGCCCTGCCCACACATCACAGCCCGCCACAGGGCCGACCGTGACTATGTCGTGGTCTCGGCGGCGTCGATAATCGCCAAGGTCGAGAGGGACCGGGCGGTCGAACGCCTCAGGGGAGACCATGGCGACTTCGGCTCAGGCTATCCCTCCGACCCGCAGACCATATCCTACCTGAGGGACTGGGTCAGGAAGGAAGGCTCGCGTCCCTACTTCTCGAGGAGGAGCTGGAAGACCTGGGAGAGGGTATTGACGACGGAGCTTGAGTTCTAGGCCCGCGACCTCGCCGATATGATAGCGTGGTCCTTGTCGAAGGGGCTGAGCTCGACTATCCTGTCGACCTGGAAGCCAGCCTTCTCGAGCTTCGCCTGCTCGGCCCGGAAGACGTCACGGGGGTTCCTGACCACGTCGATGCTCCGCGCCTTCACGATCAACAGGAGCCTGCCGCCGGGCTTGAGGTTGCTGGTGCAGTTCGCGATGGCGATCTCCGTCTGGTCAGGTTGCGCGATGTCGCAGTAGACCACATCCGTCCTCCCCAGTGCCCCAAACTTCTCCGTAGACCTTGCGTCGGCGATGAACGGGATGACGTTCTTCCTCCTCTTGGCGACCTTCTCCACGAACTCCCTTCCCACCCTCGCGGACGACTCGACACCGATGACGAGCCCCTTCGCCCCCACGATATCAGAGACGTGCGACGGGGTTGTCCCCGTAGAGGTGCCCAGGTAGAGGACCCTGTCGCCCTGTTTTATGATGTCCGGCTCCATGCCCTTGACTATCGCGCCCGCCAGCTTCGAGCGGAAGGGGTCCCAGGTGCGGTACTCAGTCCCCTCTATCCTTACGAGGTCTTCGCCATACGTTCTCTCGCCCGGGACGAGATTTCTTGTGAGGACCTCTCTCCTTCCTCCCCTTTCCGTAAGCAGGACGTTTGTCATCTCTGAGCGTTCTTTTCGGAGCTGGCCCCTCCTTCGGCTCCTTATATTTCACCCTGATTTCATCAAGCCTCTTCTCCAGGGTGGCGGTTATCCCGCCCTCCTTCTCGCCCCTGTAGTAGTCGATGCGCGCCGCTATCGCGATCTTGTTGGCGAGCGCCCTTGCTATCTTCCCCCTCTGCCACTTCGGAGCAGTGTGCACCGCCTCGTGCTGGAAGAGGATGCCGTGTTTCGGTGGACGCGAGCCTGTCCTCAGCGCCCTGAACAGCGCCTTCTCCGCCCCGAGGACCTGGACCGTGCTGGCTGGCAGCCGCGCGAGCCTGTCCAGGCCCCCTGCTTTGGCTATGAGCCTGGCGCCTATCGTCGCGCCCGCGACCTCCGTGGTGTTGGGGGCGATGCGCTTCATCGTCGATTCGACATACTCGGCGAGCTTCTCCCTCTCGCCCGCGCCGTTGAGCGCGAACCTGGCGAGCCCGGTGGTCCTATTCATGTCACGCTCCGCGACCTCTCCTCCCTTTGACTCGGATGCGGCCAGGACTAGCGCCTCGATCTTCTTCTCGCTGAAGCCCTTCCCCTGGAGCGCCTCCTCGCTGAAGTTCTCCCTCGGCCCGACTTCAGCGACCAGCCTGCAGAGCAGCATATTATCCCCCAAGAGACCCTGCAGCTCCGGGAAGTGAAGGCCGTACCATTCCACGACCCGCTCTGATGTGATGTTGACGGACCTGTCGAGCTCATCCAGGCCCTGGATGGCATGCACGAGCTGGAGGTCTTCCCGGGAAGACGTCTCTGTGATGCTCTCCTCCGCCGCGGCGACGGCCGACTCCCGTACAGTGGCGAGCGCCGCGGCCTCATCCGGGGCGAACCCCGCCTTCACCATTATCGAAAGCTTCTGCGAATTGAGCCTTTCCTTCTCCGCGTCCGATACTCGTGCCGCGGCGATGCCTAGCTTAACGAGTTCCTCGGCAGTGCCTGCATCCGTCGTCCCCAGATACGAGATACCTGCTTTCTTCGCTTCCTCCGCCATTGCGCCGATTCCCTCGCCCTTCGTGGCTCTGCCTTTCTTCAGCGAGAGCAACACCTCGTCGCCACGCACGACAACGAGTCCTCCCTCCGTCTCGAAAAGGACAGGCTCCTCGCTCAAGTCGTTCGTAGCCGGCTCCGGTTGAGGCTTAAAGGTTATCTTGGCTCATTCCCGCGCCGCGGCGGCTTGGCGGGACGGTCTCTCAGGGTCTCCTTGGCAGGATTCCGGCTGGAGAACCCGCTCTTACTCGCATCCGGAATAGTGGGTGTCACCGTTCCGAGCCTTATACGCGCTCTCGACTCGGGTGCCGGCGGCGCCATCTCGAAATCGATAGGCCTCGAGCCGCGGGAAGGCTACAGGAACCCTACGCTCGTGGCGAGCGACGCGGGCCTGCTCAACGCGGTCGGGCTCTCGAACCCGGGCGCGCGCGTCTTTTCGGAGGAGCTCGCCACCGTCAGGGGTAAGCGTCTCCCGGTAATCGTCTCGATATTCGGCGGCGGCCCCGTCGAGTTTGGCCGGGTGACCGAGCTGCTCGACAACAACGACTTCCTCGCCTACGAGCTCAACCTGAGCTGTCCTCACGTAGAGGGCGTCGGCACGGAGATAGGCCACGACCCCGCGGTGGTCGCGTCTGTCGTCAGGGCAGTGCGCGAGAAGACCAAGAAGCCCATCTTCGCCAAGCTCTCCGCCAACACCCACAGGATGGTGGAGGTCGCCAAGGCCGCGATCGATTCTGGCGCGAATGGGCTCACGGCCATCAACACCATGAGGGCGATGACGATAGAGGTAGAGACGCGAAGGCCTACCCTTACCCACAAGTTCGGGGGTCTCTCGGGGGCCGCGATACGGCCGATAGCAGTGGCCAGGATCTACGAACTGTACGAGAACTTCAGGGTCCCGATTATCGGATGCGGCGGCGTCTCGACCTGGGAGCACGCCGTGGAGATGTTCCTCGCCGGCGCGAGCGCGATCGAGGTCGGGACGGCCCTCTACGGCGGGTACGCCGTCTTTGACGGCATAAACGCGGGAATCAGGGAATACATGGCCAGGAAGCGTTACAGCAGGGTACAGGAGATGGTCGGGCTTGGACATAAGCTCTGAGAGGATCCGAATCAGGAAGGTCCTGAAGAACGTCCGGGAGGCCAGAGGCATCAGCACCGTCTTCTTCAACGACCCCGAGTGCGCCGGCGCGGAGCCCGGTCAGTTCGTCATGGTCTGGGAGCCTGGCTATGACGAGTTTCCTATGAGCCTCTCCGCGTACGACTCCAAGGGACTCTGCGCTGTCACCGTGAAGCCCTGGGGGCCGGGGAGTGGAGAGCTCGTGAACGCGAAGAGAGGAGACGTCATCGGCATAAGGGGCCCGTATGGGCGTCCATACACCGTCGACAGGTGCAGCGCCCTCCTGATCGGAGGAGGGACCGGCCTGGCGCCTCTCCTGCCTCTCGCCAAGGCGCTTGTGAAGGCGGGAAGTCGGGTCTCCGCAGTCATAGGCGGCCGGTCCAAGATCGACATACTCTTCGAGAAGCAGTTCAAACGCATAGTGAAGAGGAGCAACCTGTTCATCACCACGGACGACGGAAGCTACGGCCGGCAGGGGTTCCCCACCGACCTCGCCGAGGAGCTGGTGGGGAGTCGCAGGATCACGCGCGTCTACACCTGTGGACCCGAGATAATGATGCGGAAAGCGTACGACGTCGCGGCCAAAGCCGGCGTCGAGTACGAGGCGAGCCTCGAGCGCAGCATGAAGTGCGCGATAGGGATATGCGGCAGCTGCTCCATCGGCAGGCTCCTCCTCTGCCGCGACGGCGCGGTGCTCGACGGGACCGCCCTCAGGGCTTCCCTCGACGAGTTCGGGTTGCTGCAGCGGGACGCCTCGGGCCGCTACGTCAAAGTGTGACATCGAGAAACCTTTACTACTTTCGGGTCAAAACCGGAGGCACTTGGCCCCAAAGATCAAGAAGATCATCGACCTCGCGGTACCGCTTGTAAGCCAGAACACACCTGTGTACCCGGGTTATCCTCAGCCAATGCGGACCACCTTCAGCACCGTCAGAGACGACGGCTACGCGTCGTTCGTCTGGACGTTCGTCGAGCATACCTCGACCCACGTGGACGCCCCTATGCACATGATCGCCGGCGGCTCCTCGATAGACAAGGTCCCCTTGTCGCACTTCGCGGGCCAGGGCATCGTCCTCGATTTCTCGAAGAAAGCAAAGAAGTTCCAGATAGGGAAGGCGGACGTCGAGAAAGCCATCAGGGCTAGCGGCCATGCGGACGAGGTGGGCAAGGGCTGGATAGTCCTCTTCCACCTCGACTACACTTCCAAGAGCACTACACCCGAATGGATGGACTATCCCGACATCACCAAGGAGGCCGCGCAGTACCTGGTGGACCTGGGCGTTGAGGGGATAGGCGTGGACGCTCCCAGCCCGGACCACGCGCCCTTCGAGACGCACAAGGTACTCCTGCCGAAAACCGTAGTGGTCTTCGAGAATCTCAACAACCTCGATAAGCTCGTCGGGAAGGACTTCCTCTTCGTCGGCACGCCTCTGGCTCTCCAGGGCGGCAGCGCGAGCATCACCCGTCCGGTCGCCCTGCTGATGTAACCGGCGGATATGCTTAATTCCGAACTGGCAGAGACGCACGCCCGCGATATCCGTGGTAGAGGTAGAGTACAAGCCGTATGAGAAGCTCATCATACACGAGCTGAGAAAGCTCGAGGTCCAGGATTTCTTCCAGTGGGTGGCATCTCAGGTCGAGGCGCAGAAGCAGGGCGCGACGCCGAGCGTCCACTGGGTCGACGGGGTAGCCTTCGTCACGGGGGAGTTCATGGTCACGCCCGAGATGGTGACGGAGAACCTGAAGGGTCGGATCCACTACGCCGTCGTCTTCTTCACCGAGACGCCCTACCAGCCGGAGAGGAGGGTGACGGTCAACGGGAGGGACTCGGTCGTGCGCTTCGTGAAGGGAGACACCAACCCCAACTTCGTCGCACTCGTCGACTTCCTGAAGAACAAAACCAGGTAGCCGTACGTCCGGAAACCCTTAAAGCGTCTCGGCATTGCGTGCGGCGAGTTGCAGCGTTCCGAGATTAAGAAGGCGATCAAGGACCACAACGTCGTCATGCTCGGGGTAAGCTACCTCGACTTCACGGGAGTCCCGAGGATGAAGCCCGTCAACGCCGCGGACCTGGACACCTTCCTCGAGAATGGTTTCAAGACGGCCCGCGCTAACTACGCCTACAGCTCAGTCGACATCCCCGTAAGGAACGCGTCGATGGACATCGTCCAGGGGGACTTTGCGATAATCCCTGACCCCGATACGTTCGTCATCCCCAGTTACACGACCGGCGTGGGCCGCTTCCTGGGGTTCGTCCACGAGAAGGACGGGAAGGTCTCGGAGTTCTGTACGAGGAACTTCTACAAGAAGCAACTCGAGAAGGCCGCCAGGATGGGTTACACACTCCAGGTCGGCTTTGAGGGTGAGTTCATGCTCGTCAAGCGTGAGGACGGGAAGGTCTCGAGACTGGACAACTTCCTGACCCACAGCCAGGAAGGTTTCAATGTCTATCATCAGTTCATCATCGACCTCGTCGAGGCGCTAAAGTCCGTGAACGTCGATATGACAAAGGGCCACGTCGAAGGCGGTCGCAGCCAGCTCGAGTTCGATGTGAAACATCATGAGGGGATGAAGGCTGCCGACGACGTCGTCTTCTTCAGGGATGCTACCAAGGCCGTCGCCCGCAGGCACGGCTACATCGCCTCCTTCATGCCGAAGATAGGCCATGACTGGTGGGGAAATGGCATGCACCTCCACATGAGCCTCTGGGACAGGGCCGGCAGGAACGTCTTCGACGACCCGAAGGACAAGAAGATGGGCCTCAGCCCCACCGCATACCACTTCATCGGAGGGGTCGTAAAGCACCTGCCGGCCCTCTCGGCCGTAGCCGCGCCTTTCTCCAACTCCTACAAACGGATGCTGCCGGGCAAGTGGAACGCCGATGCAGCGGTCTATGGGGCGGGCGCGAGGGGTGCTGCCGTCAGGATCCCCGACGAGAGGGGTAGAGCCGCGCGCATCGAATGCCGCTTCCCCGACCCCACCATGAACCCCTACCTCACGATGGGTGCGATACTCGCGTGCGGCCTCGAGGGGATTGAGAAGAGGGCCGACCCTGGTGAACCTCTGAGGTCGGATATCTCGTCGCTCAGCGACCGCGAGATAAGGAAGAAGGGCTACAGGCTCATGCCCCGGTCGCTCTCCGAGGCGCTCGCCGCGTTCGAACAGGACGATTGCCTCAGGAATGCGATGGGAGACGACATGCACGAGCAGTACGTCATCCACAAGGAGCAGGAGATCGCGCTGATGGCCGACAAGGTGACCCAGTTCGAAGTGGACGCGCTTCTCGAGCTCTTCTGATGCCGGCAACGCATATTAGCCCTCGGTGGCGCCGCCTCGAACGTTGAAGCTCGACTTTTCCTCGTATCCGGCGATAGACCACCACTCCCATCCGTGGGACGACAGCACGAAGGAGATCACCAAGGAATTCTACATGAGCCTCATGAACATGGGTGGCTTCACCTCGGAGGAAGCGAAGAACCCAGAGAAC
>JASHPA010000012.1 GCA_030038365.1 Nitrososphaerales archaeon | reverse complement strand
ATAGCAAAAGACGACCCCGAGCAGCTAATCGCCGCACTCATGTCGCTCATTGAAGGCTTGGTCACGTGGATCCCCTCAACTGAGGTCGGTGCAGCTTTTCCTGACCCCCGAATCGTTCTCAGATTGCTCAAGCCGGACCTGCCCATGAGGCAGACGGAGAGCCGTTGAGATTGAAGGGAATACTAGACGACGCGTGGGTGGATGGGACCTTCGTCTTTCAGTTCATCTCTCAAATCAGCCCTTACAGCGACAACCCTGGGTACGATTTCGACATGGCTGCTACAAGCCTCGTCGGATATTACGAGGGAGGCAAACGCCAAGGCAAGACGTATCCGGACATGCCCTGGGAGCCCAAGGAAGCATTCGGAGCCGTCGCAAAGTACTACGCGCAGCACTAGAGGTGCTGACTCCATGGTGCAGGACGAACGACGTTCACTGACTTCTGACCGCGCGGTTATCCTGGGTGGTCTCTGCTGGATCCTGACGCTGGAGTTCTTTGTTGGCCAGGCTATAGCACAGCTCGCCTGGACCGGGGCGCCCTACAGCCTGACCAACAATGAAATCAGCGACCTCGGGGTAACCGTCTGTGAGACCGTGAAGGGCGACTATCTCTGTTCGCCGCTGCACAACGTGATGAACGTTTCCTTCGTCCTCGCCGGCATATTCATTCTTCTTGGCCTGTACTTCACACGCCATGCGTGGCCGAAGGGAAGAGTAACTCGGATCGGACTCTCATTCCTGGTCTTTGCAGGGCTAGGGAAGATAACGGTCGGTTTATCACCAGAGAACGTCGATCCCACAGCTCATATAATTGGGTCCCTCGGCTTCATATTCTCCGGCGTCGGGCTGGTCCTGCTCGGGCGAGGCCTCCGGCAGTGGAGACGGTGGGTTGCGAATCTGTCGCTGGTGCTCGGGATTATCAGTATAATCGGTTCTCTCCTACTCTTCCCAGCACTGGCTTTGAACCATGACGGTGGTGCGGCAGAGCGGCTGGCCGATTACCCGATGTTCGTGTGGTTCTCGGTGCTTGGAGTATGCCTCTTAGGCTGGGCGAAAGCGTCCGGTTCATCCAGCCACGCTTCAAGTGGTCTGCTACAGAGACCCGAGGTACGATTTCGGCACGGTAGGTCCAAGTCTTGTGAAGTGTCTACGGTAACGGGAGGCACAGAACTGCTTCGATATGCCTGGATCTCGGGGGCCGTTCAGGGCAGCAACTGAATGCCTGGCAAAATACCAGGAGAGAAAGAAAGTGTCGGCAAATCGACTTCGGCGACGAAGCCGCAGGCACGCCAGACTATTTACATCGTTCCGTGATCAGTTGCTTGTCCTGATTCGAGATTATACCTAGCTCGTTGGATAGCTTCGCAGCATTGGACAGCCTATGCTGTTAGTCGTAAATCGACGACATGAGAATGCACGCGTGGCTACCGGGGACGGTCTATGGGCGACTAAAGCTTGGAGGCTGCGGGCTGTCACCCGGCCTTTCAACGACAGTCACCAGCAATCGTTGGCCTGAATTGAGAAATTCCGCGACTCACCAATGGTCTCGCGATTAAGGTATGCCGACTACGCATGGCCCGGTCCCGTCACCGGGGTCGCAGGAGACCGTGTAGCCGCTAGGGTAGGTCACGATTATCGTACCGTTACCGTACAGGTCTGCTAGAGAGTTCAGCGGGGCGCCTCGCACGCACAGCGTAGCGCCCGAGCTGTAAATGTAGCACCCCTGAGCATCGAGGACCAGTTGAGAGACGGAGCACGTCTGAATCGTGGTCGACGTGTCATTGAGCATCGCGCTGACCGTGGTCGGCCCAATGCATTGGCTGCTGACATAGTAGCTCGTGCTCACACTCGTACCCACGCTGAAGGGCACACTTGAAGTAACGACCAGGATCGAGTAGCTGCCGCGATATGTCCAGACACCTCCCACCCCAAGTCCCCAGTACGTCACCGACCCATAACGGGGAAAGTCGCAGCCGTTCGCTGGACAGTTGTACACACCCGGCGGAATTCCGTAGCGAATCACCGGGACGAAAAACAGGAAGGCAAAAATAAAACCAATGGATACCGTGGCAACGCTCTTTCGATTGGTATTCATCCCGCTTTCTCGTCCTGAAGTTAACATTTTTTTGTCGATTCTTCATTAATAGTTTTATCCGAACGCACATCGCACAAGAAAGCGTAGAATCTCTGATGGCTTTTCACCATCATCGGCAATTGATTAGGCGCCGCTTCTAGTTCCTGTAGGTCTAACCTTCCTTTCTCGGGCCTGCGTTCTTCGTGCCTGCCGTTCATCCTCTCCGGCGCTGGAATAGCCCCTTCGTGTACTGGAAAAGCCCGTGCGTGTGGTTCATGCAGTACGAGTCCACATTGTACGCGTATGACGACTGGGATACCATCTTCCTGACCGGGGAATGAGTATAGCCTGAACGGCTAGCTCTGCAGCTGCCCGCTTGGCACAAGTATGCCTTGCTGCTCCCCTTCCTACGCGAGAGTCATTTTGCCCGCGTCGGGTTGCTGCCCGCTGATAGGAAGAGGACGGCACGTGGATGTAAGTGGGGTCGCCGGGACTAAGAACCTCTGGGTTCAAATCTGTAACCTCTGGTATGGGTTTCACGCTATTGCGACGGAGGTTTTAGGTTGATGTTGAGTCTCTGAGCCACCTTCAGGAGAAGGTCACGTCGTTCCTTTGACAGGGAGTCATGATAACCCTCTCCAAGTAGCGACGGCACAAAGGGCTTGAGGGCTCTGTCGAAGCTCAACAGCGTACCAATCTTCAGTCTTTCTCCCAGAACCAGCGTAGTACAATCCGTGAAGCTCAACCCTCTCACATCTGAATGCTTCTTGAACCTCGACAGGGCATCCTTGAAAATCGTCTCGTCCTTGTCTACATCGAGCTTCGTGATTCTCTTGCTTCCTATTATGTGCTCGGAAATCCTTACCGCGTGCGGGCCGCTCATCTTCACCTTCGTGAGCGTCAGTGTCTCGTCGATGACGTAGGTCGAAGTGTAGACCTTCCCAAACCAGCCCAGCATGGACGAGACGAGGACCGACGCTCCCTCCAGATGCATTGCGTCCCTCTTGTTGTAGGCGGCGAAGAATACTCCCGTATCGATAAAGCACGAGCCTTCAGCCGTAAAGGTATTCCTCCACCTTTCGTGCATCGGTCCTCTCTCCGTCGCCGGGATTTCGAAGCAAATCCAGAATCGGCTCATCCTCGAGATTCTTGATGACAGCCGCGAGGAAGTCATCGAGCCTAGACCGCGTGAAACGCAGACTGAGACTCAGGACCTCCGAACCGTTCGTGTCTCCCTTCACATCCTTGATTCTTGATTTTAGCTCATCGAAAACCTTCTGATCCTCTTTTCTGAGCTTGACGACGGACAACGCTTATCGGGTTAACTGACCGAATTCTTGCTAATAAGAGTTACCTGACCAACATGAGACTCCTTTAGGTTACCTCCAAGAGTAACCCGCGACCAGGACTATCTACTGAAGGTCATTCGTCTGTCCATGGATAGACGTCTGCCCCATAAAAGGCACAACTTGCTGATAGCGAGAACAGCTCTATGGATGTAAGTGCGGTCGCCGGGATTTGAACCCGGGTCTCTATATGTGGGTCATTCAGGCGCCACATTTGCTAGCTTGGCAAGCTTACGCGCCCTGTCCAGGCCTAACGTCCTAGACCAGGCTGTCCTCTCGCCGCTAGAGATCTAGACGACGACCGCTCAGTTTCGGTGAGTGAAATATACCGGTTAAAAGCTTGCTCTCTCAGGCGACCTTCGTCCCCAGAGGCATCTCCTTGTCGGGTGTAAGAAGGGAGAGCTCGGTCTCGGTGAACGAGGCTAGCATCATGCACTCAGAGATCACCCCCGCGACCGACTTTGGTTCAAGGTTGGTCACGGCGACCACCTGCTTGCCCAATAGCTGTTCCTTTGTGTAATATGGCTTTATGCCTCCCGCGCATTGCTTCACGCCTAGCGGACCGAAGTCTATCTTGAAACGATAGATGGGCTTCCTCGCCTGCGGGATGTCATCAACTTCGATTATCTTACCTACTCGAAAATCGAGTTGGGCAAAGACACCTATGGATATCGACATCGACACATGGGTCACGTCGTCGTTCGAGATAAGTCTTCGAGAGGCAGCGCGGCAGTATTCTGCTATTCCCCAGATTTCTCGCTTCCGCCTCAAGGAAGCAGGATGAAGCAGTTGAATCTAGGTGCTGCGCTGGGCTCTAACTCTTTTAACTGGTGACCGAGAACCCCAGCCATCGGGGCCGGTAGTCTAGTCTGGTAGGATACTGCATAGGGCGTCCAACCCCTTGGCAAGACTGACTCCCATAGTGGGGGAGGTCGGGGGTTCGAGTCTCGTCGCCTCCAAGACGACGGGCGAACATCCCCCCCGGTCCATCTTCAAACCTCCCTCTGCCGCGCGTAGGAGGGCTCTCACTCCTTCGATTCTATCTCTTCCTCTATCTTCTTAACTTCGGTCTCGGCGTGCTCGAGTGTCTCTCGCCACACCGTAGCAAGAATCGGTCCGAGGCTGAACACCAGGGTCGTGATGACCGAACTGACTGACACGAAAGCCATTACGGAGGCGAAGATCTTCCCGGCGCTCGTTGTGAGCGTCAATGGAGGTCCCTGGCCAGTTGCGAGCATGCTCTCGAAATAGACCGAATTGACGTAGTTCATCCCCTCGATGAGATGAAATCCTTCGGTCCCGACCGCCATCACAATGATGATCCCGGATATCCCGTATGCCACCCGTCTGAGGGCCGACGGGGTGTAGACCAGCCTCTTCCTCGACGACACAGTGGTCGACGCCTGCCCTTCCGATAAATACGTAGCGAAAGGGAGGAAGCTAGGGGCTAGTTGAACTCTTTCCGCTCGAAGAGAAAGAGGCCGAGCGCCGACGTGGCGATGAAGTAGATTCCTATTATCGCCAGGCCCTCGGGAATTGTGGCGACGTAAGATGTGAACCCAAGGGCAGCAGTCTTGGTGACAGGGTAGGGGACCGTGAACACGTTGGAGATTATGTCCGAACCGTAGTTCAGGATGTACCAGGGCTCGGTGTTGGCTAGCGCCTCTATCACGCCCTGGATTATTGTGAATCCGATGAAGAGCACGAGGAACGAGACCAGTATCGAGTAGGCGCTGGTCTTGAAGAGCGAGCTGAACATGAACGCGAATCCCAGCACGGCGAGCAGGTAGAACCACGCGAAAAGGAACGAGTCGCCAAGCTCGTACGGAAAGCTGGCCCCGAAGTAGTACAGGCCGTTCAGAACGGCAAGCACCAGGTAGACTAGCAAGACAATCGTGGACGCGATGAATGCGGCAACGTACTTTCCTATGTAGATCGTGGACCTTCTTATCGGGTTTGGTATCGTGAAGTACCCTGTCTTGTTCTGGAACTCAGCCGAGATCGCATCGCCGCCGAAGAAGATTCCTATTATGACGACGAGGTCTCCCGCGAACATTCCCCACCACGTTGAGTAGAAGCTGAGCGTTGAGCTGAGCATGGACGCCGGCCTGAAGTGTGCCACAAGGATTGTCAGGATCGCGCTGATGAACAGGGTGATTATCATGAGGATGAGGAACCTCCTTGAACGAAGGTAGTCGAGGAAAGTGTACTTCGTTACTATCCCGACCTGGGCCATGCTGGTCGGTATGCTGCCGCGGCTCGAAGGTTGATCTTGCGACATGACTAGAGGGTCTCCTTGATGAGGTTGAGGTACACGTCTTCGAGAGCTGAGGCAGCCGGCCTGTAGCTCACAACCGAGACGTTCCGCTTGAGCAGGTCGGAGAGTATGCTAGCCTGTGTATCGAGGCCTCCCTTGTACTTTATCCTTAGGTTCCTGTCGTCCATCCTCTCTGCGGCCACGACCCCAGATATCGTCTGCACGGTCGAGGCGACAAGGGACGGGTCAAGGGGCTTCAGCAACCCCACCTCGACGGTGTTGGTATCTCCCGAGAACTTCGATGTCACGTTAGACAGCGTATCGTAGACGAGCAGCTTCCCGTGGTCGATCATTGCGACCTCGTCGCAAACATCTGCCACCTCGCTGAGTATGTGCGAGCTCATGAAGATGAGGCGTTGCTGGCTCTTCAGGGATTTTACGATGGACCTTACCTCGCTCATCCCGCGCGGGTCGAGGCCGCTGCTGGGCTCATCGAGAAGCAGGACGGTTGGGTCGTTGAGGAGGGCTGACGCTATGTCTATTCGCTGCTTCATCCCCTTCGAGAACTTGCCGGTCCTCTTGTCGAGCCACTCGGACATCTTGACCTGTTCCACGACGTCTTCTATCTTCTTCTTGCGTTCAGACGGGGGCACGCCACGTATCTCCGCGACCATGGTCAGAGCCTCACGCGGAGTGAGAGAGGGGTAGATTTCTGGAGTCTCGATGAGCGTGCCCACCGATTCGAGAGCACCCCTCTTGTCCGTGTGAACGTTCTTGCCGTTGATGCTGGCCTGTCCCGAGGAGGGCCTGATCAGGTCGGTCAGCATCTTCAGGCTGGTGGTCTTTCCCGCACCGTTCGGTCCGAGGAAGCCTACGCACTTGGCCCCTTCAATCTTGAGGTTGAGGTTAGAGACAGCTGTGAACGAACCATAAACCTTCGATAGGTTAACTATCTCGATGGAGGGATTTGCCATGAAACTCGACCTTTTTCGTCTACTGAGCTATTCCGAGCGTGTTGCCGATGCCGGCAACGAGGACCTTGTCTCCTTCCTTGGTCCTTTCGTCCACTACCCTCTTCACCACTGCTACGGCCTTGTCGACAGCGTCCGCCAATTCCTTCCTCATCGCCGTCAGTGTCTCCACGTCGCCCTGCTTGATGAGGACGGCGTAGATTGGTATGTTGTGCTTCGCAGATATCTCCTCGATGTCGAACTTCTCAACGCCGAGACCGCCGATTGCCGCACCGACACCCTGGGCAATCTCTCCGCTCTGTTCGCCCTCAAACTTCTGGGCTGCGTCTACCATGACAATCAGGTTGAGGGACACGGCTTGGTCCTCGATGAGACGCTGTATCGCGACGTGCGGCTCACCCACGTAGCCCATCGGGCCCTCGGCCTTCAGCACATACAGGGTCCTGCCGTTGTACTCCGTCTTGGCGACCACGGTGTCCCTCGCAATCTTTTGTACGGGTGCGCCATTGATGAGCCTCGAAGCGAGCATCGGACCCACGCCGTCGCCTATGGGCTGGGCAAGCTTGAACGTCTCCGTCGCCTTTGCGAGGGCGTTCGCCTGTTCCATTATCTGTGGAAGGACCATCTGAAGCTGGAATATCGTAATGTAGGAACTCGTCTTCTTGGCCGAGAGGTAATAGTGCCTGACGACCTTGTGGATGATGTTCAGCGCGCTCGATATCTCTACGAGGTTAGCGCCGACCGATACC
>JASHPA010000157.1 GCA_030038365.1 Nitrososphaerales archaeon | reverse complement strand
TTCGATTGGCCCCAACGCGGAGACCTGTGTTAGGTCCGTCCCGACGACGGGCTTCCCGGATAGCCCGTACTCGTTGAGCGTAGAAGAGAACACCGCCTCGCCTCCCGGCAGGGCCTGACGGTACAGCGCGAAGAACCTCGTAAGGTCTGGCTTCAGGGGGTCCCTGCGGTAGTACTGCTTCGCCAGCAGCCGAGTTCCCTCGCCGTTCTTGTCGACCTGGAGTATGAGCAGGTCAAGCCCGGCATTCGCCTCTGTGTAGCCTTCGAGTATCTTCGTCCCCTCCTCGAGGCTCCCCTTCTGCAGGATGAACTTCAGTGCCAGTTCGCTGTCCACAGCTTCCCCGGTGAATCCCAGCTCCTTCGCCAGCCGCGCCTTGTCGACGGAGCCGTTGTGCGCAAGGAAGACCATGCTGGCGTCGTCCTGGGCCAGGAACGGATGCGAGAACTTCCTCTTCACTGCGGTCCCGTCGAGCCCCTTTCTTGCATGGAATATCGCGTAGACCCTTCCCCTGACGGGTGGGACGATGGGCTCCTCCTGGTACATCGGCTTGTCCGACCTGTAGTATGAGATCCCCGCCGCCGAGCTTATCACGTACCCCCAGCCGTCGGGATGACATGTGAGCTTGGGCATCGCCTTCTCCCCGACGGTGTCCCGCTGCGCCGACGAGCGCAGCGCGGTCACGAGGCTGAGGAGGTCTTCCCTCGAATCTCCTACGTAGGCGAACATCCTGCACATGGGGAAGGCGCCTCCCGCACTTTCCTATTTAAAAAGGAGCAGGACACCCGTTACATGGCGCCCGCCGCCGGAGCGATCAGAAGGCAAGGACACGCCCGACCGCCTCAGCGACCTCTTCTGAGGACGGCAGGTAGAACTCCTCCCAGAAGAGCGGTACAGGGGTATCAAGGCCCGCCACTCTCGATACAGGGGCCTCGAGGTCGAGCATCGCCTTCTCGGCGATGAAAGCAGCCAACTCGGCGCCGACCCCGCAGGTGCGGGGTTCCTCGTGCACTATCACGACCCTCCCCGTCTTCTTCACCGAGCGCAGGATTGACTCGCCGTCGTAGGGCAGAAGCGTCCTGAGGTCGAGTATGTCCGCCGTCACGCCGTTCCCGGCGAGAGACCGTATCGCTTCCTTGCAGACCGGGACCATCGCGCCGTAGGTGATCACCGTGACGTCTGAACCCTCCTCGACGAGCCTCGCCTTGTCAAGCGGCACCTCGTAGAGACCCTCCGGGACCTCGCCCTTGTCGTACCTGTAGAGCTTCTTCGGCTCGAAGAACAGGACGGGGTCCTCAGACCTTATCGCCGAGATGAGCAGACCTTTCGCATCGCGCGCGTTGGAGGGCACGACGACGCGCAACCCGGCCGTGTGCACGAAGTACGCCAGAGGGCTCTGGGAGTGATAGATTCCTCCCTTGATGCCGGCGCCGTAGGGGGCCCTGATGACGACCGGGGCGGTGAACTTTCCGGCCGTGCGGAACCTCATCTTCGAGAGCATCGAGACCATCTGGTCGAAGGACGAGTAGATGTAGTCGGCGAACTCGATCTCCGCGACCGGCCTCAGCCCGTACAGCGCGAGCCCGGTCGAGACCCCCACTATCCCGAGCTCGGAGATCGGCGTGTCGATGACCCTCTTCGGGCCGAACTCCTCGAGGAGCCTGTCCGTCGCCCTGAACACTCCCCCGTTCCTGCCGACGTCCTCACCGAGCACTATCACCTTCTCATCGGCCTTCATGCTCTCCCTGAGCGCGCTGTTGACCGCCTGGACCATGGTCATCACCGGCATCGCGGCTCAGCCCTCCTCCTGCTTCTTCCTCACCCTTTCGAGCTCCTCTTCGAGGTGCCACGGGACCTTCGAGTAGACCTGACTGAAGATCTCCTCCGGGAGCGCGTTCCCTACCTCCATCCGCTCCCTGCTCCTCTGCTTCACGAGTTCCATGACTTCTGAATCGATGCCCCGTGACCGCTCTGCGGTAAGCAGGCCCTTCGAGACCAGAAACTTCCTGAACCTCCCGATGGGCTCCTTCGCCGCCCATGCTTCCACCTCCGCGGGGTCCCTGTACTTCGCGGGATCGTCCGAGGTAGAGTGCGGTCCAAGCCTGTAGGTGATGCATTCGACCAGCGTGGGACCGTCGCCACTCCTCGCCTTCTCGGCCGCATGCTTCACGGCGTCATATACGGCCAGGACGTCGTTCCCATCGACGCTCATCCCCTCAAAGCCGTAACCAGCCGCTCTGAGCGCTATCGATTCAGCCGCCGTCTGTCTGCCGTACGGGACGGATATCGCCCACTGGTCGTTCTGGCAGACGAAGACCACGGGCGCCTTGAACAGTCCCGCGAAGTTCATCGCCTCGTGGAAGTCTCCCCTCGATGTCGCCCCGTCTCCGAATGTCACCGCCACGACCGTCTTCTGCCCAGCGAAGCTGGCGCCCATCCCGTAGCCCACCGCCACGGGGAGGTGCGTCGCTATAGCAGAGATGTGGGGGAAGATCCTGTACTTCTTGCTGCCATAGCTGGCCCCGAAGTCGACCCCGCGGAACAGGCTCTCCTTGTTCCCCAGCTGCTCGTCCAGCACCTCGCCGACGTCCACCCCTCTCATGAACCACGCCGCCGATGTCCTGTAGTAGGTGAACAGCCAGTCGTCCTTCTCCAGCGCCGCGACCATCCCCACGCCGACCGCTTCCTCACCTGTCGCCGGTACGTGCAGGGGGACCCTTCCCTGCCGCTGCAACCTGAACACCTGTTCATCATAGGCACGCGCCGTCACCATCGCCCTGTAGATCGCGAGCAGTCGCTCGTCGGAGAGCGCCGGAACCTCTCCTACGACAGAGCCGTCTTCCTCGAGGACGCGATAGACGGGGACTGGCATGCTAACGAGGCGTGCGGAATCGAGGCAGGTCTGGTAAAAAGCGTGTCGGACGCACCGCGAGCTTTACAGGAGCCACTTTTCTTGCTCTACCTTTCTGTCCCTGTAGTGGAGCCTGCCGACGCTGTAGCTCGCCCCGCCATAGAGGCGCGCCTCGTCGCTACCCTCGCAGACCCCGGCGGCTATCCTGCCAATCGCGTCTCCCTTCATTATCCCGCTCCCGCTGTCCCCTGCGACCACTACGACTCCCGATTCGGCGAAGACGTACGGCAGGTGGTCGATTGAGTTTATCCCGAACAATCCTGCCCACATCGAAGACGGTCTCGCCCCGGCGAACGCCGGGAAGTATTCCTTGAGCACAGGCCTGATGTTGTTCTCGTAGTGGCTCGCCTCAGGCTGGAGCTCGTCGAGCTCAGGCGGCACGTCGATATAGGCCCTGTTGACTTCCTCGTCGCACCCAAGCCAGAAGGCATTTTCGGACTTCACGGGCTTGATGTAGATGCCCGACCTGGGCAGGATCACGAATGGAATGGTCTTGTGCTCGCTGAACCCCTCCGTCCTTAGCAGGCCTCCGAGTTCCGGGCTGCCAGAGGTCCCGACCCGGAATATCTGCCGCTTCTTCGCCTTGGTGTGCGAGTCCATGCCCCGCGGCTCGAGCAGCCCGTTCGCCCACGCGCCCGTCGCGAGGACGGTCCTCTTCGACCGGATCTCCCCATGGAGGTCGCCGCGAACGGCCACTCCCGTTATGCGGGACTCCTGCCATGCAAAGGGCTCGTGCTCCAGGCCCAGCTTCCGGTCCGGTTCGAGCAAGAGCTCGGTAGCCTCGGTATTGAACGCCACCTTCCCACCAAGCCGCACGAACTCGTCGACGTAATGGTACACCAGCTTCTCGGGTCTCAGAGCGCCGCACTTCTTGGCGAAGAGTCCTCCTGCCACGGGCTCCAGCCCCATCAGCTCGTGCTCTCCACCTGGCTGGAACTCTGTGGTGAGGGAAGGCATCATCTTCTTGAGCTCCCCGGCAGAGTAGTCCCGGAACTCGACCCCTTCCCTCTCCATCGCCTGCACCTGCGGAGCGCTCTCCTTGAGCTGCCTCTCGTCCATCAGCCACAGGTACCCGATCATCTCGAGCCCGATGTCGACGTCCTTCTCGCGGGCCAGGTGGACGTAGTAGTCGATCGAGGTGTCCGCCAGGGTCCGGTTGTCCCCCGAGTTGAAGACGTTCCGGAACATGGCGGCGCTCCTCCCGGTGTTGGCCTGCCCCGCAGCCGGCAGACGGTCGATGAGGAGCGTCCTGTGCCCCGGGTTGAGCCTCTGTATGTGGTAGGCGGAGGCACACCCGAGAATACCAGCGCCCACGACGACAACGTCGTACTCTCCTGCAGGCAATGGGGACCCTGCGTCCTCGCCGTAGATATGCCGTTACGGGCGCTTCTCGGCAGGCTTCGCTCCGAGTACCCCGTTCACGAGCGCCTCCGCCTCCGTGAGGTTATAGTCGCGGATGAGCGCGAGCTTGCTCGCCTGGACAGAGCCTTCCGCGTGTATCATCAGACTAAGCAGGTACCCTGTGAAGCTACTCGCTGCCAGCTCCTTCGCCATCTTCATCACGGCAATCCTCTCATCCCCGGAGGTCGCTGCCGTCATGTACTTCGAGATGTACCCGTGCTCTTCGGGGTTGTCGATGTCCTCCTGGGCAGGCATCGTGCTGACAATCCCTCCCGCTGTGTCGTTCAGCGCGTCCACGACGCGTCCGAAGTTCTGGTTGGAGTAGAGCTTCCCGATGTTCGTGTAGAGCGGGTTGGGGATGGCCAGGCCGCCGTCTTCAACATAGGTCTGGGCCGCTGCTATCGCGCTCATGCGCATCAGCTCCTTGTACATTATGACCAGCTGCAGGTTGTCCCTCACATGCGAGGCGTCCTGTATCCCGTTCGCCTTTGCCGCGAGGCTTGTCGCGCCAATGAAGAGGTTGGAGGTCGCAGCCCGGTAGGAGACCGCCGTGAACCTGTGGTAGGTCGCGAAGGTTACCGCGAGCGCGCCGGCGAAGGCGTGCTCCCTCAGCATGAAGACTCGCTCCCGAGGCACCTTGACCCTGTCGAATATGGTGAGGGTCTCAAGCTCGAAGTCCTTCCCGCTCAGGACGTTTGAAGAGTTGCCCTCGAGCTCATCGATAGGCCTCACGATGAACTTCAACCCCCTGGCGTTGGCGGGCACCGCGCACGCGAGCGCATAATCGGCATCCCTCTCGCTCATTGCCCTTGTCGGGATCGCGATTACCTCTTCCGAGACCGCGCCCTGCGTCGTGTGCGCCTTGGCGCCACTGACCACGATCCCATCGTCCGTGACTTCGTCCACGTGGAGGTACGCGTCCCGGTCAGGCTGCTCGTGCGGCCTCTTGCTCCTGTCTCCCTTGACGTCGGTCTGCGCCACGGCGACGGTCAGATCCTTCGTCGCCACGTGACGGTAGTAGTCTCTGACCCTCCCCGAGTAGTCCGTCCCCGCCGCCGCATCGACCTTCTTCGAGACGGCCGTCAGGGCAAAGAGGGCATCGGACCCTATCGCCTGCGAGATGTTGAAGACCCCGTTGCACCGCATCGTCGTATCGTAGACGAGCTTGTGCCTTGCCATGAGGTCGGCCGCTCCTCGCGGGAACCTGTAGTACTGGCTGACCTCCTCGCCGAGCTCCTCCGACGGGAAGCCCCTCTCGAAGGAGAAGAGCTTGGCGGCGTGTCTCGCCGCGACCCCGACGACCGGATGCTTGGCCACGTTCTCGACCTTCCTGCCTCGGTAGTACACTTCGCGTCCGTCGTCGAGCGAGTCAAGGAACTGCTGAGGTGTCCTCAAGGGAAAGACCTGGGCTTCTTGTCGTAGCTGCGTATTTAACCTGGGTCTCCGAATGTTTTTCTCTGGATGCCTCACGCAAGCCCGCTTGCGGACATGAAAGCGGAGGCGAAGGTCGCCGTCGTAACGGGGAGCGGACGCGGAATCGGGAGGAGCGCAGCGATCGCGCTTGCCGGGACAGGTGCGAAGGTCGTCGTGAACGTAAAACGCAACGCCCAGGAAGCGGCGGAGACCCTCGAGCTGGTAAGGAGGGCAGGCAGCGATGGGATGGTCATCCAGTCGGATGTCTCGACCGACACAGGGGCCAAGACGCTGATCGAGCAGACAATATCAAAACTGGGCAGAGTCGACATACTCGTCAACAATGCCGGTGTGGGCATCGCAGCCCCGATAGCCCGGGTGGACGAAGCAATCTGGGACAAACAGATCAACACCAACCTCAAGTCCGTCTTCCTCTGCTCCAAGTACGTCTGCGCCGACATGCTGAAGAGAGGCTGGGGGCGCATCGTCAACGTCACCTCCGTCGCGGGGATCGACGGCATGGCAGAGCTGATACCGTACAGCGCGGCGAAGGCGGGAATAATCGGACTGACGAAGGCCCTCGCCGCCGAGCTGTCCCCGGGTGGGATCACGGTCAATGCGGTGGCCTCGGGCCTGGTGGCCTCCAAGATGGGGAGGAGTCTCGTCGACTACATCGAGAGAGGGCGGGAGGCCAACGCGTCTACGGACGAGTCGATCCGGCGCTGGGAGGCCCGCCACACGCTCACGGGACGCCTTCCGGAGGCCGACGAGGTAGCCGCCGTTGTAAGGTTCCTTTCCTCGGAGGAGGCCGGGGCGATAACAGGACAGGTAATTGTGGTCGACTCAGGCTGGAGCATCAGCGAAGCGAGGAATTACAGAGACGTCTCTGGCTAGAGTGCTGTGCTCCCCTCGGCAGGGTCGTATCCCGTCGCGGCCTGATTGAGCGACATTGACTCCTGAAAACGAGGTCCTGCTAGTGTTCCCGCGCGGCGAGGACTGTGCGGGTCCAGCCGTGCGCGACACTACGGTTTCTCAGTCGTAGGTCAGGAGACCCGGTCCTAGGATGTAGGCAGCAAAGTATCCCACCGCGATGAGCAAACCTATGGCTACCCTCACCCAAACGGGAATCTCCCTGCGAGTCAGGAGGTAAGCTCCACCCAAGGCGAGGGACGGGATGATCGGCAAGTAGTACCACACCCAGATGATTCTCCCTGCGGCGCAAAGGACCTCGTTCTGCGAGAACGCCGCCGCGAACATGATCGCTGCGAAGACAAAGGTCCTGTTCCCGCCGTCGAGCTGTCTTCTCCTCCAGAGAAGGAATCCCCCGACGGGTATCCAGACGAGCGCCGACCAAAGGAGGACCGGATTGTAACTCACATCGACCATCCAATAGCTCGGCGTGAGGGCGTAGTACCACGGGACGGGTCCGAACGTGTAGCAGACGCGGGGGGCGGCGAGGAAGGCTGAATACCGCGAGATGTACTCGATCTGGTCGATGAAGGTCGGGAAGGGCGTCGCAGCGAGCGTGTCGTACAGCTGCAGACCGACCGCGCCCGCGAAGGCTGCGGCCCCCAGGAATTCCAGGAGCCCTCCCAACTTTCTCCTCCAGCCTGCTTGATACAGCAGGAGGTGGTAGGCGACGAGGGCGATGACGAAGACTATTCCCGTCTCCTTTGAGAGCAACGACAGCCCCAGCATGAGCCCGGTCAGCATGAGGCGCCGCGCACTCGCGGGCTGCCTGCCTGTGAAATAGACAGCGTACGCGCAGAGCGCGAAGAAGATCATCGGTATGTCGAGGTAGTCGAGTCTGGAGAAGAATGCGAACAGGGGATCAAGGAAGAGAAGCAGCGAAGCGAGCAGCGCAAGCTTCCTGTCGCCGGAGACGGCCTTCCCGATCAGATACATCAGAGGCAGGCACAGCGCGCCCATGACAAGCTGGACCAGCCTGTAGGACAGGAACGACGTCACGAGGTAAGGGATGCTACCCGAAGCGCTCGCGTCGTTCAGGGGAGTGAAGAGGTACAGCGTGAGCGCGACCATCAGCTTCACCAGGGGAGGGTGCTCGTAATTGCAGCTGGTTGCGATCGGAACGGTCGAGGAACCGACCGTCAGGCTGATGGTGGGGCATGCCTGGCCGCGGAGTATGAGCGTCGCCGCGTAGTTGTAGAACTGTTCGTCCCAGAAGGTCTGGAGGGGATGGAGGATGCCCAGCACGAGGTTACTGGCGATGGAGACAGCGACAAGCACCCAGACGAGCCTCCAGTTGGACTTGACCAAGCCTCTTTTGCGCAGCGGGCGATACTAATCTCCCTTGCGGGAGCGTGAACGTCAACTGCCTGACGGTCAAGCGCCTTGACCACCGCTCGACCGGAAGAGGCTACGCCTCACCCACGCGCTTCGGAAGTGGCGCGCCCATGCAGCCGGCCAGCCCGGGATGGCGAGATGCTAAAGGAACGGCGCCCCAATCAAGCGTTTTTAGATGGGTCCCTATATTTCGAGGCGTCTTGGCGCCGCTGCAAGAGCTCCTCAGGGCGACAGTCGCACTCTTCGTCGTCGTCGACCCGGCGGGGCTCGTCCCCGTCGTGATAGCACTCACGAAGGACATGAAGCCGGAGGAGCAAAAGGCGACCTTCAGGGTGGCGCTGCTGATCGGCATCGCCCTCTTGGTGGTATTCGCAATCGCCGGCGAGGAGCTGCTGTACCTCTTCGGGATAACGATCTACAGCTTCATGATAGCAGGTGGCATCCTTCTCATGATCCTGGCCATGCAGATGATATTCCGTGGCGGTCTCCCCATCCAGTACAGCGCCTCCGATGTCGGCGTGGTCCCGATAGCCTTCCCTCTGCTTGTCGGACCCGGCGCGATAACGACGACTATAGTGTCGTTCCAGGCTTATGGCATCGCCATAACGCTTCTTTCGATAGGGATAGTCATGGGATTTACATGGGTCCTCCTGATGAACTTGGACAGGGTGAATTCCTTCCTCGGAAAGAGGGGAACGATCGTCCTGTCCACATTGATGGCCGTCTTCATAGCGGCCATCGCGGTGCAGTTCGTCCTGACCGGCGTGCAGCACTACTATCCTGGCTGAGTCCCATCGGGCCGGCGCGCGGTTCCGCCGCCCTTTCCCGTCCCCACCGAGCTTCGCCCTAGCTCCGAGCCCGGGTCTCGACCTTCCCATCTCTTTTCCTTAGCTGATTGAAGTACACGTCAGCGAAGAAGACCGCTGCTATCGGGATCCATCCGGCCGGCAGGACGTTTATCGCTTCGAGTGAGGTCATCGAGGGGAACGAGGCTAGTATGACGAGCGAGACCATGGTCCACAGTACGTACGACATTCCATACAGGATTATCCTGAAGGGCCAGCGCAGCACCTCGGGCATGAAGTGAGATAGACGGCCATCGCCTAAGAAGATGACGAAGATTGCATTGAGAGCCAATCTTCGGCGGGCGGATGCTTCCCCAAGGAGAGGAGTCTTGGACCGCCTTGTACGCCTAAGTCCAAGTTCGACCCTCTGCTATGGTTCCGCGGACACTATAGCGGAGGTGGACCGCGTCCTCGGTCTGTATCCCGTCGACGAACTTCAGACGGATGGCTTCGTCTCCAAGGTGCTCGAAGAGCCGAACGCCATCACCAAGCAGTATTGGCGCAATATGCAGATGGATTTCATCGACCAGCCCCGCCTTGAGCGCCTGCTGTGCAGCGCTCGCTCCCCCGATCCCTACGTCCATTCCTTTCGCGAGAGCCCTCGCCTTCGAGACGGCAGACTCTATGCCGTCAGTGACGAAGACGAGCTTCGACCTTCCCTTTGGAGGGCTAGCTGGGGGCTGGTGAGTCAGGATGACGACGGGTATCGCCTTGACCGGATGTTCGCCGCCCCATCCTCCGGTGATTTCATAGGTTCGCCTACCTGTAAGCATCGCTCCCATGCGGCCGAACGCCTCTTCCACAACCGGGAGGTTCTCTGCCGTAGGCTTGAACATCGTGCCCTTGTAGGCGCGGTCTCCGCTGAAGTACCAGTCGAAGATATGCTCCCCACCACGCCCGCCGAGTGGATGATCGCTATCGTCCCCTGGACCGGCGACGAACCCGTCGAGCGATAGGGACACGTCTATGACGACCTTGCTCCTGCCTCTCTTCATTCAACGATTGAGGCCACCGCACCGGCAATAAGGATTGGGACCAAATCTGGGCTTTTCCGCCTGTTCACAGAGCCCGGCAATGCTCCGGGGGCCGAAATAACGCCGTTATTACCTGGAACGCCGTTCCACTTCTCGCAGGAACCCGGGTTCCTCGGGGTTCCTTTTGCAGGCTGGCTTCCTTACTGCAGACCATGAAAACATCATACGCCTTAGGAATCGGAATAACAGTGGCCCTCGCCATCACCTTGGCGGTGGCAGGGCTTTCGGCAATGAATTCGCCAAGTCCGACGACCAGTGCCCCTGCAGGTGCGGCCTCGGGCACCGCCAGTACAAGTCAGGGCGTGGGTTCGAGCGCAAGCCAGAGGGTTGGTGCCGGCCAGAGCTCGGCCTCGAGCGCCCCGAGTACAAGTGGTGGTGCGACTTCGAGCCAGCGCCAATCGGGCGACGGTGACTTTGCCATGATGGCGACCGACCCGCCGATAGCGGCCTCGGGAGTCAGCAGCGCTACGGTCACCTACGACGGACTGGCCGTCCACAGCGCGGGGAGCTCTTCCGCGAGCGGATGGACTGAAATCGACGCAATCGGGACCATCGACCTGATGAGCTCCGTCAACGTCAGCCAGACCATCGCATCCACCCAGGTCCAGAGCGGAACCTACAACATGGTGGCGATGAACGTCACCTCAGGGACCGTCGTGTACAAGGGCCAGACCTACACCGCGGCGATAGCCTCCGGTGACGTGCAGGTCGACCTGAACAGCAACGTCCAAGTCAACAGCAGCAACTCCAGCGCAGCGATCATAGACCTCAGGACCTTCATCATCAACGCAGGCAACACCTCGAACCCGCAGTTCGTCGTCAGCACCTCGGCGAAGGCGACGTCGATACCTTCCGGCTACGTGACCGCGGCTTCGCTCCAGGTCGGCTCCACTTCGAGCCTCAATGGACAGGCATGGTGGACCACCTTCCAGGCGCGGAGCACGACCAACGTCACCATCACGTCGGCGACCCTAACGGCCGGCTCGCTCAGCCTCCAGCTCGGCAACTCCGGTAACGCCAGCGGCGACGTACAGACCGTCGTCGTTACTCCGGTGTCCGCAAGCACGACGGCTAACGCCTCCCTTCCAGCGACCCTCTCCGGGTCCGCCGTGTTTACGGTGAGCGGGATCGGCTCTGCCCAGGAGTCCAGCACCCTCCAGGGTGCGATACTCCTGAACAGCACAGGGACCGTCATCGACACCGGCTCGACGACGAACGTCGACTTCACCGGGACGATATCCCTGAGCTTCGACTCGGGAGCCATCCAGGTCTCGGGAGTCGTCCCGGGCCAGACATACCTCATCACCGTGATGGGGGCGAACACCTTCGCGAACGCAGTGGTGGTGGCCCAGTGAGGGCCCCACTCCTGAAATTTTTTCAGGTTCGTGAGACAATGAACACAATTCCTGGCTGGAACCGGCGTTCCAATGGGTTCCTTATGCATCCCGCAAGGCATACCGCCGGCATGAAGGGGATCTCGAAAGCGTCGGTGGGGGTCGTCATGGCCCTCGCGCTGCTCGGCGCGGCGCTGATACCGCACGCGTTCGCGACAGCGAACCCTGCAGCGCAGCTGCAGTCCCAGGTGCAGGTCGCCGAGTCGGGGCAGGCATACGCATCCGGGCTCTTCGCCCAGGCGGTCGCCGACCACCTCGATGTGACGTCATCGGAAGCCCTGATCGCCTCGGGCAACTCTTCGCTCGCGCAGGCGCAGCTGGCCCTGACGTCGGGCACGAACGTCACGGCCGGGATACAGGAGGCCGGGGCAGCCATCAAAGACTTCGCTGCCGCCTCAGTCTCGCTCGGAGTGGCCCTGCAGTCGGCCGGGTTGACCGCTTCGGTGGGCGTGGCGAGTCGGGAGGGCGCGATCGCATCCCTGAACTCGACTGCAGCCGCCATGTCCGCGGTCCTCGTGAACGCCTGCACAACCACCGCCGTCAACTCCAGTCAGGCGGCCGCCTTCGAGAGCGACTGTGCCGCGGGCAAGAGCGACGTGGCCGGGGCGTCCGCCGCACTCGCAAAGGCGTCCACAGCCGGCAGCGTCAGCGCGTCCGAGGCCTTCACCGCCCAGGCCCAGGGCAACCTCTCAGCTGCGACGATAATCATCACCCAGCTCGCGGGCTATGGCTACGCCGCACGGGCCAACGCCTTCATCGAAGGCCCGATGGCCAGCCTGACCGCCGCTGCCAACAGCACATCGACGACTCAGGATCGCCTCTCGAGCGAATACGCCAGCCTCGTGTCCAGCTTCCAGACCACGGCAACAGCGGTCGACACAGGTTCAGCGAACGCGGTACTCGGCGTCTCCACGGTCTCAAGTGCTGTTGCGTCGCTGAGCTTCCCCTCCATGGACGGGGCCATCAGCGCTCAGGAGAGCACGTTGGCCTCGATCAGTTCCAGCCTGAGCCTGCTCGACCAGCAGATCCCGGCTACCCTCCCTAGCACGGTCATCGCAACCATCCAGGTGGACATCTCGGCGTCCCAGAACGCACTCGCCACCTACGACTCAGAGATGCAGAGCTCGGTCTCCGACGCGGCCTCGTTCTCCCAGGTCACCGTCGCGGGCGTTCAGGGAAACGTCTCACTGATAGCCAGCCAGGCTGACCAGACTGAGTCAGACGGAGCAGCCTTCAGTACATCCCTCTCCGTGCTGCAGCAAGAGGTGAGCGCGGTGGCGGCGCAGTTCCCTCTCCTGACCATACTCGGGACGTGGAGCGCGACCCTCAGCTCGGAACAGCAGAGCGCGTCGTCAGGCTCGGCCAGCGTCGACGCATCGCTCAATTCTGTCACGACAGAAATGGCCACACTCTCGTCCGACGTCTCGATCATGACCTCGACGCTCGACGCCGCGGCACAGCTTCAGGTGACCGCGGCCCTCATACAGAACGCCACAACCCTCTCCAGCTCGGAGACCGCCCTGCTGAACACGTCGGCCAGCGCGGCTCTCGCACAGGCTGCTTCGTCGCTCCAAACGACAGCAGGCCAGGTCAGCGCCTTCTCGACCGCGTCGCAGGCTGTGCTCAAGATGGAGATGGGACAGATGGCCTCGGCCAGCGAGTCTCTCTCGTCAGAGGGCACCTCCCTCAAAGCACAGGTCACCGCCAGCGCGACCCTCCTGGCCTACGCCTCGGCGGCGGTCCAGTCAGACGCACAGTGGCGAGCCAACGCACTGAGCACGGGGACGGCAGACGTACAGCAGGCTGTTTCGCTCTTCGACGAGCAGAATGTGTCGGCGGGCGCGGGCCTACTCGTACAGGCGTCCGCAGAGTTCCAACTCGCAGCGCAGCAGGCGTAATCTACGTCTGCTTCTCCCTGTTTTTCATGAGTTCTACCTGGTTCAGCGCCCCGACCTTCGTTATCTTCACGTACCCCAACCTCTCCAGGCGCTTGATCTGCCTCCACGTCGAGGTCTTTGGGAGTACGAACCTGGTCCTGATGTCCGACTCGAAGACCTTGCCGCCCTTCTCCGCGATGAAGTTCAGGACCTGGACGTCATCAGGCCTAAGGTCAGCACTGCCGGTATCTATTCCAGAACCGCGCCTTCTGAGGTAGAGCAGCACCCCGATGACCGCGGCCGCGACCACCACCGCAGCGACATAGAGGTATCCGGGCGTCCCCGTCGAAGCCGGCGCGGTGGTGGTCGTCATCGAGCTCGATGTCCTGGAGCCTGTCGCCGTCGAAACCAGGGATGAAGACGTCGTCTGGCCGGCCACAGATGAGGTGGAGGACGCCGGAGTCGATGTCTCCGTCGAGGAGAGCGACTGCATGGTCACGGGGACCCCGTACTCGACCTGCCAGCTCCCTGGATTGAGCGTGAGCACAGGCGACGTCCCCTGCTGCGACATCGAAGCCGGGGTTCCAGAGACTGAGATCACCGTTGAACCCGGAGGCAGCGCTACGGTAGAGTTGTATGGAGTGGTGAAGTTGAGCGTCCAAACGGTACCCTGCTTGTTCGTGAGGGCGTCCGTGTAGTACTGAAGTTTCATCGATGTCGCCCCGAGGGTATAGACCGTGACGTTGGAGCCGGCGACCTGGTACTGCAGCGGCGAGCCGTTCTGGTCCGTGACGACCAGGTAGCTGAATATCGGGGTCAGGAGACTGGCGC
>JASHPA010000156.1 GCA_030038365.1 Nitrososphaerales archaeon | reverse complement strand
TTGGTGATCATATCGGCCATCTCCTCTATGGTGGCGACTCTGGCGACCCCGTCGCCGAGCGCCGTCGCGAGGGTCTGCGTCGTTACGAACCTGATGTCCTGGTCGGCGAACTTCCTCAGGAGCGCGGCCATCTTCTTCTTGTCCGACTTCTCGTCGGCCAGGATCACTCCCGTCTCGCCCCTCTGTGGTATCCTGATGCCCGAAGCCATCAGCGCCCTGTTCATAGCCTCAGCCAGGGTGTCTCCGAAGGCGGCGACCTCTCCGGTGGAGCGCATCTCCACGCCCACGGTGGGCTCGGCGCCCTCCATCTGCATGAACGAGAACTGGGGAGCCTTCACCACGAACCTCTTGGGCTCGGGGACGTCCTTCAGGCCCGTCAGCTTACCGCCGAGGAGGACCGGTGCGACCAGCTCTATCAGGTTAACCCCCGTCGCCTTCGAGACGAAGGGCATCGACCTGGAGGCCCGCAGGTTGCACTCTATGACCTGGACCTCGTCTCCCATGACGAGGAACTGTATGTTCAGGGGGCCTTTGGCTTCCAGGCCGTGCGCGATCTTCCGGGTGTACTCCCTCATCTTCTCCTTCGCGGTCTCGGTGATCGTGACGGTCGGTATCGTCATGATCGCGTCGCCAGAGTGGACACCGGCGTTCTCGATGTGTTCCATGATGGCGCCGATCACCGTCGTCTCCCCGTCCGAGATGGCGTCGACCTCGACCTCCCTGGCGTTCTCCAGGAACTTGCTTATCGTCACGGGATAGTTCGGGTTCACCTCCGCGGCCTTGACGAGGAAACCGTCCAGGTCCCTGCTGCCCCAGATGACCCTCATGGCGGAACCGCTGAGGACGTGCGACGGCCTGACGATGACCGGATACCCCACCCTCTCGCAAAAGTCCCTCGCCTGCTTCGTGGAACGGAAGCTCCCCCACTTCGGCTGCGGGATCTCGAGGTTCTCGAGCAGGAAGCTGAACCTCTCCCTGTCCTCGGCCTTCTCAATCGACTCGGCACTGGTCCCCAGGATGCTGACACCGTTCTGGTCGAGCTCCATCGCCAGGTCGTTCGGTATCTGGCCGCCCACGCAGAGCACCACCCCGAGCGGCTTCTCCCTCTCGTAGACCCCGAGTATCCTCTCGACCGTGAGCTCCTCGAAATAGAGCCTGTCGCTCATGTCGAAGTCCGTCGAGACCGTCTCCGGGTTGCAGTTGACCACGATGACCTCCTCGATGCCGTTCGCTTTGAGCGCCCAGGCCATGTTCATCGTCCCCCAGTCGAACTCGACCGAACTGCCTATCCTGTAGGGGCCCGCGCCCAGCACGAGAGCCTTCTTCGCCCTGGTCGGCTTCGCCTCGTCCTCGCTCGCGTTGTACGTCATGTACAGGTAGTTGGTCTTGGCGGGCCATTCGGCCGCGAGGGTGTCGATGGTCTTGGTGTACGGCTCTATCCCCATTCGCTGGCGCATCGCCCTCGCGTGCTCCTCATCCATCGCGACCGCGGATGCGACCTGCTTGTCGGAGAAGCCGAGCTTCTTGGCGTCACGGACGAGCGACGGGTCCCTCTCGAGACCGTCCTTGCCAGCCTGCGAGACGCGCTTGTGCATGTCGACGATGTTCTTCAGCTTGCTGATGAACCACGGGTCGATGACGCTGAGCCTGCTCACCTCCTCCTCGCTCATCCCTACCATGAGGGCCTCGACCACGTCGAAGATTATCTGGTCTGTGGGCTTCCTCAGCCTCTCCCTTATGATCTCAAGGTCGTCCGTCTCGATGAAACGCCGGATCACTCCGTCATACCTTATGTTGAGCATCCTCGCCGCCTTCTGGACCGACTCCTCGAAGTTCCTCCCGATCGCCATGACCTCCCCAATCGACTTCATCGCGGTGCCGATGGTCCTGGGAGCGCCCTCGAACTTCTTCGTGTCCCACCTCGGCATCTTTACGACGACGTAGTCGAGCGACGGCTCGAAGAGCGCGCTCGTGACTCCTGTGACCTTGTTCTTGAGCTCCGTCAGCGAGTATCCGAGGCATATCTTGGCGGCGATGTACGCTATCGGATATCCTGTCGCCTTCGACGCGAGCGCAGAAGACCTGGAAAGCCTGGCGTTGATCTCTATCGCGTTGTAGCGCTCCGACGTCGGCTCCAGTGCATACTGGATGTTGCACTCTCCCACGATCCCGCAGCGTCTCGCGGCCCTGAGCGCCAGGGACCGCAGCATGTGGTACTCCCTGTTCGTTATCGTCTGCGAAGGAGCGACCACTATGTTGTCTCCCGTGTGGACGCGCATGCTCAGCACGTTCTCCATGTTGCAGACGATCTGCGCGTTGTCGTCCTTGTCGCGCATAACCTCGTACTCGATCTGCTTCCAGTGACCGATGTACTCCTCTATCAGTACCTGGTGCGCGATGCTGAGGTTCAGGCCCCGCTGGACGATAGCTGCCAGCTCCTTCTCGTTGTGGGCCACGCCACCGCCCCTCCCTCCCAGCGTGTATGCGACCCTGATTATCACCGGGTAGCCTATCTCCTTCGATATCGCCTGCGCCTCTTCGAGCGAGTATGCCGGCTTGCTCCTGGGAACAGAGATGCCCACGTCGAGCATGGCCTCCTTGAAGAGCTCCCTATCCTCCGTGACCTCTATCCCGCGGACCGGCGTGCCCAGCACGCTCACGCCGTACTTCTCGAGCGCCCCCTTCCTCTCCAGCCCGACTCCGCAGTTGAGCGCCGTCTGTCCCCCAAAGCCGAGCAGTATCGCGTCGGGCCTCTCCTTCTCGATTATCTCCGTGACAAACTCTGGGTTGACCGGCAGGAAGTAGATCTTGTCCGCTATCCTGCTGTCTGTCTGGATGGTCGCTATGTTCGGGTTGACCAGCACAGACTGCACGCCCTCTTCCTTCAGGGCCTTCAG
>JASHPA010000011.1 GCA_030038365.1 Nitrososphaerales archaeon | reverse complement strand
TCAGTGGAGGGAAGGAGCATAGATTGTATCAGGACGCGGGATGGCAGACTCGTCACGCCTAAGAGAGTACTGACGCTCATGAACGCCGTGGACGGAGGGTCATCATGCCAGCTCGTCCAGCGCTCCCCGGGCGCCTTTACGCTGAGGGTTCTCCGCCGCGGAGTCACACCCGGCTCGGTCACGGACCTAGCGCAATCACTCGCGGAGGAAATCGGCCAGGGCTCGGCGATTTCTGTTTCCTGGGAGTCAGCCGACGGCGAACCCAAGAAGACCCGCAAGCTGCGTCCCGTCATCGTCGAGCCGCCCTCCGGGCCGTCTTCGTCCCGATGACTCAAATCCCGTCTGAGGTTCTAATCTGTGGCACTCCGGCGCTTGAGATGGTCAAGAGTTATTCGGTGTGATGAATAATTCTGCCCGAGTGCGGAAATGAATGCCAGGGGCACAGCGCTTCGGCTTAATAGTGGAAGGCCGTACGACCATTTTGGCGTGTCGTCAAACCCCAGACGGTTACCTCGGGCAACCCGAGACAGATACGGATTAAGGGAGGAGTTTTTGAGAGTGGGTATGCCGAACGTTGGCCATGCCCTTACCGCCCGTACGGGGGAGCCGATGAGACTCTTCCGCAGGAGTGATTGACTTTGAACAAATCGCAGCGAAACACGAGCGCGTTGAGCGTGTCACCGGACGGACCGGTACTCATGTACGCACTCTCGCACGAAACGTACACGGTACCCGAACTCGTCCAATACGGGACCTTGGCTGAGAAGGCAGGATTCAGGATGGTGTGGACCAGCGACCACTTCCAGCCGTGGCAGGACAACCAGGGTCACTCGGGGCTGGCCTGGGTCACTCTTGCGGCGCTGAGCCAGCGCACTTCGCGCCTGGTCTTCGGGACCGGGGTCACGTGCCCGAGCTTCCGCTACCTTCCCGCGATAATCGCGGAGGCGTGGGCATCGCTCAGCCACCTTGCGCCAGGCCGCGTATTTCTCGGGCTGGGAACGGGTGAGAAGCTGAACGAGGCGGCCGCCGGAGGGGGCTGGGGAGACTTCGAGGAGAGGTCCGGGCGGCTGGTCGAGGCGGTCAGGATCATCCGCGAGCTCTGGACAGGGAGGCGCGTCAGGATCAAGGGAGAATACTGGGACGTGGACGCGAAGCTCTACGACAAGCCCGCGTCGCCGATACCAATCTACATCGCTTCCGGGGGACCGAAGAGCGCAAGGATAGCCGGTCTTTATGGCGATGGAATAGTGGCAGAGCTGGGGGCCATGGAGTCCAATCCTGACTACATGAAGGCCTGGAAGGAAGGGGCGCGCGAGTCCGGGAAGGAGCCCTCCAAACTGCCGGTGATAGTGGAGCTATATTCAGTTGTCGGGGGCAGGAAGGAGGCGAGACAGAGTGCCGGCCTGTGGCACTTTACGCCGAGGGCGTGGAAGCACGGGTACTTTGATGAAATCGACCCTCTCCGGATCCAGAAGAAAGCCGAGAAGGAGATTCCCCTCGACTCAGTCTATGCCAGCTGGGCCGTCGGGGCGGATGCCGAGACGCACGTCAAAGCCATCGAAAAGGCGGCCGCCATGGGGGCGACTCACATAGTCATCACCACAGCGACCCCGAACCAGAAGGAGGTCATCCGGTTCTATGGTGACAAGGTACTTCCGGCGATGGCGCGAAAAGGGGCCCGGTAGCCAGGATTTCGAGCAGGCGCCTCCGGCAGGGAACATCACCCGCGACGAAGACGTCGTCCTCGTCCTGCTCGATGGTTACCCTGTACTTCCAGATTTTCTGCACGGACCGGTCAAAATGCTTCTGTCCCACGCCGAGTACTCACGCCAGGCATAAGGGCTCATTGCACCTTGATCACGCAGGCTAGTTGTCGTGCTAAGCTCTCAGAAGGACAAACGTTCAAGGGACTAACTCGTACGATGAGTTTGTCACGAGCTGGAAATCCCCGCTTTGTATCGAACCCGGAGGCTCAACCGTGATTGAAGACGCGCCGGGATTGTAACAATCAGTTCCCTCGCTAGCGGAGCTACCGCATGGAGGGTTCGAATACCAAGTGACCTCCTGCGAGTTCACATAGATGCGGTCTAACCCCTGAGACATGAATACGCCGTTGTCAAGCGCGTTGCTCGACACCATGAGGCTGACCGGAACTGAGTCATTCGACGGCAAGGTGAGTGAGAAGTTCAGAGTCCACGACACGCCGTAGTAGACGGTTTCGCCGAGATTTCCACCGCACATGACCCCGCAGCGCATCGGCGTGACGATCTTCGTGGTGACGAAGGAACATGAACGAGCGTTGAGGGTCGCTGGGGCACTAGTGGTTACGTTGATCACCCAGCTTCCGCTTATGACTACTTGGGATGGCGATGTGGCTTGGCACTGAGAGTTCTCTGTATATGTCGAGGGAGGGGGCACGTAGACACACTCGTAGTAGTACGCAAGGCTACCACCCACTACCAAAAGGACGCCAAAAATAGCGAGTGCGGTGAGCGCACGCGGTGCCAAAGTAGCTATTGCCTCTTCCTGATGTTCAGAGAGCGTGTCTAATACTTATGTCCGAAGTAACGAAGAACCAGAATACTCCTCCTCCCTTCAGATGTAGAGAAATGTTTTCCACGCGTGTGGTTCATCCACTCTGTGCTAATCTCAAGACTGAGGTGATTCGTTGACATCAAGCTCGTTTCTTATCTTGAGGTGGAGAAGAATGTTGAACCATACACAGGGTTCATTGAGGACTGACATCAAGTTCCAAGAAGACCTCGCCGATATCTCCGACCGTTTGTTTGAAGCCATGCCTTTCGTAGAAGTATTCTGCTCTCCGATGAGTGGTAGAAGTTTCGATTGAGACGCACCCTCTTGCGACAGCCTCATTTATGACGCGATTGAGGAGCGCCGAACCTACCCCTTTGCTTCTCATTGGTTCAGTGACGAAGAATGCGGTGATGAACGCGTTCGGAGCGCCATCGATGATGTCATCGTGGACTACATAGTGAATGAAACCCACAATGGTGGACTCGCATATGGCTACGAAGATCTCTCCTCGGGCTATCGATTGAGCTATGGAGCCAGACCTGTCCCTATCGGGAAGAGAGGCTAACCAGTCGAGGAGCACTTCCGAAATTCGACGCGCGTCGCTCTTTCGCGCTCTCCTTATCAAAAACGCACACATCAAGTTCCACTTGAATCTCCTCCAGCAAACAGGGACAATGGGTTTGTTAAATCACTTTTGCTGAGAAGGAAAAAAACTACGCCATGTATAGAATCATTGGCGAGCTTCCGCTCTTCGAAAGACTACGTCTCTGAATCCGATGATGAACGCCACGACGACGAACGCCCCGAGGAACGGATAGTAGAAGCCGACCTTGTCAAAGGCCTGAGAGAAGGATATGCGAGCATGTGCAGAGTAGAACATCGCAAAGAGCAGAGGGCCTACGGCAAGAGCAACGATTGCAATCGCAAGAGTCTTCCTCCAAAGAGGGAGCGGGTGGTCGTCGTTGCTCAAGATGATGGAACCTCAGTTAGAGCTATCTTGAGCCACGCATAAGGATTCATTGCGCCTGTCGTCTCTGGCTTTTCTCGCCTCTTCGGCTCCAGGTAGTCTAAGCCGCGTGTCCTGAATACGCCGCTCTCCTCGGGTGCAAGAACGAGACTACCAGTTACCAGCGTCTGGGATCTTTCGGCGGCGTAAACACAGATGACAGGTGGGGAAGCACGTCATGGTCATAGCTGTCTACACAGCGCCTGTAGGTATAATCTTCAGTTAAGTAACGGAAAATGGGCTTTATGCCTGCTTCTTTGGACCTTGTGCCGTATCTGACTTGATCGGCGTGGAGGCCAGTATAAGGTACAGCCAGAGGAACTCTGGTTTCCTTATCGACCTTGCCGCCCCCTGTTCTACTCTGGATGAACGGATAGAGCACTGTTATTTTTTCGGGTATGATTACAACCTCCCACTTGGTTATTTCAAGATAAGACGCCGGAAGAATAAACAGTCCCACTCCTTTGCGTTCCCTGGCCTCCCTTGGGATATACCTCCTCGGAAGCCGCCAGATCCTCCCCTCGTTGTCCGGGTAAGGGTCTTCGAGATCCTTTCCATCCTCAAAAACACCGTTCTTCTTCGGATACGCCTCCAGCTCTCTCGCCCAGAGAGGCACGTAGCTATTTTCTCTTACTTTCTTCCACGCATCTGAATAGATTAGCACGTCATCGAGGAAAACATTGGAAGGCAAGCCACCCTTGTCCCTCCGCACTTCCCTAGCCTCGAGCCAGCACAGGCTTACCTCCTTTGGATCTTTTTCCAGACTATCAAGTGCCAGCTCTATGTCGAACTCGCTGAGGACTGGTTTGGTAGTCACTTTTTGTCAAGCCTACCACGATTTTCCTTGCTTATTAGAAGGACTCCCCAAGCAGCGAAAGCCTTGCACAGGATTCATTGTGCGCCCGCTATCGAGGCGGTCAGGGACTGGTGGGCGGGATGCTGAAATGGAGGAGGACTGTCTGATTCCACTCATCGGTCACGACCATGGTGTACGTCCCGGCGACGAAGGGATGCTGAGCAATAGGGCCTACCTCCGGATAGTTGAACGTGACGCAGTCACCGGGAGCACCGTTCACATAACATTCAGGAGAAGCAGGAGTAAGGACATCGTTGGCCTCTGAGGAATTGAGTGGGTAAGCCCAGTAGCCGCGGATGGAGAAACTCGAGGTTAGGTTTGCGGTGCTGGTGCTGGGATAGCAGTTAGCCGTGCAGAAAAATCCCGTGAGGTTCGCAATGCTGCTGTCGGGCTCGAAGAGAAAATAGTGCGTGCTTCCTCCTTCCATGCACATGACGGACGGATATGAAGAGTTGACCGATTCCTGCCTGAGGTCGCTTAGACTCAGGTCGCCACTGACGACCATGAACTCGATGGGCTCGGGACCGATGCATGCCGGGTCGGTCGCCACGGGGAAGCCGATGACCGTCCAGTTTCCTCTCTCGCTGACGTTCAGCGGTTGAGTGGCGGTATTCTCCACCGAGAGTGTAATCCCAAGAGAGCTTCCGGGCGTAAGCAAGCTGGAGTTCGTGCTCACATCCAGCTGCAAGCTACCGGTTTCGGTGGAACCTAGGACAGAGGAGACGAAAGGACGGAAGGGGTCAACTGTATTCAGGTAATATACGCCCGCGACTGCAGCTATAGTGACAATCGCTAGTATTACAATGACCTTTGATAGCCGTGCAGGGCTCTTTGGCGCGGGTTCCTGCATCATGGACATGCCGTTAGGGTTTCGGTACCCAAAATAGTTTTGTCCGAACTTGAATTTCGCCATAGGTGGTGTTCATGGCGCCTTGTTCGCTCCTTCCACGTCACGTCCGAAGAAGTGGGAGGAGTTAGCTGCTACAAGGACGCTTTTTTCTACACGAGCTGGATGGTTCGAGTCGTTTACCTCCTGTTAGATGCGGGCTTGTGCTTACGCATCTCTCATATGCCAAACAGGTGGCTCCTGGTGTGCACGATGTACTCTTCGTCATATTCGGTGATGAAGGAGCAGTAAGGGCACTGCCTCAGGTTTGGTGGAGGGTCTTTTGGAGCTTCCTGTGCGAAGCAGCTATTGGGTCAGCCGAGCGGACAATGATGGTGTTCCCTGGACTTCAGACCGATAGTGTTCACCTTCACTGCGGCGCGACAGGAAGTCGCCGACAATCGGTCGCAGAGAGTCGATGGTAACAGCCTCGTCGGTCAGCTGGTCCAGCACGATATCGTCACCCTGTGCGAGGGCGATCGCCCTTCCATCAAGAGTGTCTGAAATCTCGGAGGCGAGGGCAAGCTTCTCATCTGCGGTGAGCTCGATACAGTCGATCCGGAGCATTGAGACAAGTCGGAGCCGCGCACTCTAAAAGACTCCTGTCGATGTCTGCGCGGTCTCATCGGGTGAACGATAACATCAGCCGGATTCTGGAAACCAGGTCACGCTAGGATTCATCGCGCTTGCGCAAGACGTCCCTCACTAGGGGCTAACGTACGTACACGTATTGACCACATATTTCGTAAGGATGTAACCTGTAGTCGTACCTGTAATCAGGTCGGTAGTCCGCGTTATCAGGCTGCCAGTTATCACGGTGCCATTCACTGTGCTTGAGAAGCTCGTCTCGCCTCCCGTGGATGTCGAAGTGAAGGGACCGTACAGACCGCTCGAATTCGAGACACCATAGGCATACACTTCGGTCGTCTCTCCAGTGCACGTCACAAAAGCTGACAGATTTTGGCTGCTCGTTTGTGGAAGGGATGCGGCGGTCGACGATATGCCCATGGTACCTTCTGAAATAACTGATGCGCTCACGGATGTCCCGGTGATGGCCGTCTGTATAGTGATCGATGTGCTTCCCGACGCAAGCGTTGGCTCCTCCCTTTGTAATGCCGATATCAATACCGCCCCTGCGATGACGAGGGCAGCTATGATGGTTGCAATTGCGAGTCTCGTGAAGTTGTGGGGAGATTGAGTTGACACGCCAACCTCAGTTAGAGAAAACGTAACAGATTCTGATTAATACTTATGCCCGAACCTGGTCTCCTTCTTTGTTGTTGGGGGTGCAGGGTGAATCTTCGCTTGACACTCTTCCACCGAAACGATCTCCACGTCGTCCCCCTCGAAGAGCCACCCGGTCTCTTTGTAGTAGTCGGTATGCCCCTGACAGAACTTCTTCTTCAACACTTGAGTACCGCTACCTCTTCCAGTTCCTTGCCTAGCTCCCGGGAGGACATCTAACTTCCCTCTCCTCCTGTTCATCCGACCTATATCAGACTTGCACGCTCAAAAAGAGGAGAGAGGTGCCGCCGCTCCCTGCCGGAAGCTTTAGATTGCACTCCCAAGAATTTCGATCTGAACCGTGATGATGGATGGTCGCAGGGAGGGTCGGTATGCCCGTTGTCCAGAATGTCAGGGAAACGTCGAGCTCATCCGGCCGAGCGAGTACGGATACAGTTCGTGGACTCTGGACGAACCTGAACCAATGGTGGACTACCGGATTTCGTACGCGACTTGCGTCGTGGGACACAGCGTGAAGGTCTTCTGGAAGAAGCCGTATTTCACGGGCTATGGGTGAAGGTCGGCCAAAGCGGCCCTCTTCCGCCACTCGAGTCTCCAGGTCTTTGTTTTGATGGCGAGTCCATAGGTGTTCGCCATGTATCAGCAGCAGTGATCGGAGACCCGCTGGTGCCCATTCTGGTCCTTTGAACGATCAACGGTTAAGCAGCTTACGCAAAGACTCGGGGTAGCGCTCCCCTGCGAATGCTCCTCTTTGCGACACCTCGTCGATACGACGGAGATCCTCCTGAGAGAGTCGGACTTCGACGGCTCCCACGTCCTCTTCGAGGTATGCGCGTCGCTTCGTTCCCACCAGCGGTATGATGTCACTGCCCTGTGCGAGCAACCAGGCGAGCGCGAGCTGTGCTGGCGTGCATCCTTTCTCGGCAGCTATCTCGCGGATGCGATTGAGGAGCTGCAGGTTCTTTTGCAGGTTTTCCCCCTGAAACCGGGGATAGTTCCGGCGAGCATCTCCTTCTGTGAGGTCTGACTGTGCGCTGATCTTGCCCGACAAGAAGCCGCGGCCGAGGGGACTGTATGCGACGAAGCCGACACCAAGCTCGCGGCAGGCACCGAGAATCTCACCCTCGGGTTCTCTGCTCCACAGGGAGTACTCGGTCTGTAACGCGGTTATCGGATGGACGGAGTGAGCGCGTCTCAGCGTCTTCTCGGAGACCTCCGAGAGGCCGAGATGCCTCACCTTACCTTCCCTGATGAGTTGCGCCATGGCGCCGACCGTCTCCTCGATTGGGGTGTTTTCGTCCACCCTGTGCAGGTAGTAGAGGTCGATCGTCTTCACGCCCAGGCGGCGAAGGCTGGCTTCGCAGGCCGACCGGACGTACTCAGGCCTTCCGTTGATGCTCCTTGTGGCCGGATTTGAGGGGTCTCTAACGATTCCAAACTTGGTCGCGAGCACTACGTCTTCACGCCTGCCGCGAATCGCCCGGCCAACCAGCTCCTCATTGATGTACGGACCATAGGCGTCGGCCGTGTCCAGAAAGTTTACCCCTAATTCGATCGCTCTGTGGATCGTCGCCGTCGACTCCTCATCATCCTTCTTCCCGTAGAATTCGGACATTCCCATGCAGCCGAGACCAATCGCAGATACCTTCAATCCGCTCCTGCCCAGCTCTCTAATATCAATCAAGGGTAAGACGGAATGCCGTCCCGGCCTATTTAGGTTGGAGCCGTTACAAGAGCGTACTTTCTTCGGCGATTCAACTCTGGTATTTTCCAGACTACCCAGAATTAAGATTTGGTTGTATAGCCGTGGCTACCCGTAGCTGGATTTGTTCCGCCTGGGAAGGGCGAAGATGGATGCGGACAGGATGACCAGCGCCTCTATCACGAGTACGAACAATAGGTTCACGGAGATCGAGATCGAACTTGACTTCGAACTACTCGTCGCCGCCGCTGAGGAGGTGGAGGAAGATGCCGGAGATGTGGAAGCTGTGGCTGACGATGAGAGGCTGCTCGTTGAAGTAGGTGTGCTGGAGCTGGTCACGGTCGCGGAGGATGCGCTGCTGGACGACGACTGCACGTTCGAGGTCGAGGAGGAAGATACTCCGGAGTCAGCAGGCCCGACGGAGACGACGGTTACCGCATCGGTGTCTTGGTCGGAGACGAAGACCTCGCCCTTGGCAGAGTCATAGGCTATGTAGTAACACGATGGACCTTCGTTAAAGTAACTCACCCCGCTCGCAGTCTGGTTGTTGTTGGGGACCACCAAGACAGCCCCGACCAGTTGCATGGTCGCCATCATCTCGCCCTGCGTCGGGTCATAGACAAAGTAGTACGGTATTGCCTCCACGTGCAGTGTCTTCACTACGGCGTTGCTGCTGTCTGATATAATCGCGACGTTCGAGCCTGTGGAGACAAAGACCTGAGACGTCGAAGGATCGTACCCGGCATCGTGGGGATTGTTGAAGCCAGTAATCGTGGTCAGTACCTTGTTGGAGGAGTCGGAGATGACCGAGACGCTCCCAGCATTGTAGTTGACCACGAATATCTCACTCTTGCCTGAGTCGTACGCCAGTCCCGAGGGGCCGCTTCCGACCGTGATGTTCGCCACGATGGTGTTCGTCTTGTCGGAGATCACCGCTACGCTCCCCGTATTGTAGCTGCTGACGAAAAGTTCTCCCTTTCCGGAGTCGTACGCGATGTCGTATGGCGACCTGATTCCGTCGACGGTCGCGATCACCTGGTCAGTGCTGTCTGAGATGACAGAGACCGTGTTGCTGTTTACGCTGGTGACGAATATCTCCCCAGTCCCGGAATCATATGCCACGCCCCGGGGGCCTGTTCCAACCTTGACAGCCCCTATTATGGCGTTTGTGCTGTCCGAGATGATTGTGACGTTTCCATTTTCGGTGGCAACGAAGACCTCTCCTCTCACACTATCGTAGGCTAGTCCCTCAGGGCTCTGGACGGTGTTTATGGAAGCGACCGTCGTCTGGGCTCTAACAGCGGGTATCAGCATCGGGCCGAGTACGAGCAGACCGAAGAGCAGGATGGTAAACAACTGTAATCGCTGGCGACGAGGAATAGACAATCTCAGGCTTCGCGGGACACCAGCCTACGTGAATTTTTAAACGATTCCCTGCTGCGACAGCCACGTACGGGGTTCATCAGCCTCCGCCGGGGAATACTGCCTAGCTGACGAACGTGCAAGCCGTCACAGTCCAACCCGCTGAAGGGCTGTAGTCTCCCGTCGACGTGCTGACGAAAGTGAACGTGCCAGTACTGTTCGCGTAGATTGTGGTCGGATAACTCGTACTTACCTGAGTATCGGTCGTAGGTCCCACCTGGTAGAAGGTCGTGTACGTGTAGGTTGAATTTCCTGAACTTACAGTGATGGTTGTCTGGAAAGCTTCCACTGTGTCCGGAACGAAGTAGTTAGTGACGACGCAGTTTCCCACGAGTTCCGTGCCACCATAGACCGAGACGGTCGTCGTATGGTTGACAACGGCGGTGATAGTGATTGCTGTCGGGAGAGTCGTGAACGTCGATGTCTTGGTAACCGTCGCTTGGATGGCTGAGTAGGATAAGGCTGCCGCCGAGATTACTATGGCCGCTATGACAATTGCAACCGCGAGATGAGTGTAGCTTCGGGTCGGCACGGAGCTCATCTGAAAAGGACCTCAAATCATCTCAAGCCTGTTTGTGATTAATAGTTATGTCCGAACTCGGAAAGGGACACTGGGCCATGCGTAGCGCTTCTTGCTCTGCTGAGTTCACAGCGTCGGCTAGATGCTGGAGAGGGGGCTAGGAAGAACTTTGAGGAGGCTCTGGAGCTCCGTCTCTCCGCGCTGAAGGAAGAGCGATAGAAGGGGATAGTCTGGGCGGCTAGTATTCGATTCTTCGACCGACAACCAGACTAACTGCTACTAATTTCTGCGCTTGGGCTGCCACTCGCTATAACTGGGACCGGCTCGGGCGTCTCCTCCTCCGTCACTTCCGGCTCGGCAGGACTCTCTTCAGCTGCGGCAGCAGGGCTCTCTGGTGCGGGTGTTTCGGTGTCGACCCTGATCTCTGCAAGCGTCGATGCAACTTCCCTTATCTCTGGGGCCTCTTCCTCACTGACTGACACGGTGGAGCTCACCTCGACCGGGGCGGGCTCCGGAGCAGGACTGGGTTCACTGACGGTCTGGACTGGCTGTATCGTCTGTTCTGCAGGTTCGGCCTGGGTCGTCTCTTCCTGCGCGTCGGTCGAAGGTTGCCCTCCCGTGATCTCCTCAGCCAGCTGCACGACCTTTGAGACTAGTTCATCATAGATCGACTGGGGAACACGTCCTTCGAGCTTGGCCTCAAGCTCCCTCACCCTTCCTTCGCTCGAATCGAGCTGTTCCCTTGGAACCATGACGGCAATCGCGCCTTCGAGCTCCTGGACCCTTCCCTTCAGAATCTCACATTCGGAGGCCGGGACCATCGTACCTATCCGCTCCGCAGCCTCGTCGTAGCGTCTCTGGAGCGCAAGGTAGTCCGACCTGCTGACCGTCTCGGCCATCCGCTCCTCCAGGTTCGCTATCTTTGACAGGCTCTGCTGATGTACGGAAGACGGCACGGTTCCCTGGGAGACCTTGTTCGTGAGGGAGTCCATCGTCCTGCCGAGGAAGTCGTTGCTCTTGCCCAGGGTGGAAAGCTGTGTCTGGATCTCCGACAGCTGCGACAGTTGCCCAACCGTCCTCTGGAAGTCGGCCCTGGACCGGGCCATCTCCTTTTCCTGTCCGACGATGGTCTTCTCCTGAGTTGCAATCTGCCTCTCTAACTCTGATATCTTGTCTTCAAATTCCTCGACTATCTCGTTGTGCTCCTTCTTGGTGATAGTCTGCCGCAGCTGCGCCTCGAGCGCCTTGCATCTCTGCGCCAGTTTCTTAGCTTCCTGAGCCGCTGTCTCCGATTTGTCCACGCCGCCCATCGATATACACTTGCGCGCGATACCACGC
>JASHPA010000010.1 GCA_030038365.1 Nitrososphaerales archaeon | reverse complement strand
ATGGACGATCTAAAGCATAGGCGAACCGCAGAGCTCTATAGGATAGAAACCACAACTACGTTGAGAGTCATGTTAGAGTTGCTGGCGTCTGGGACCCTGCCGAAGAGTGACTGATGTGAGAAACGCTAAGGAATATGGGAGCCATGGATGGATAAGTGGCGAGGTACTGAACGATCTTTTGGAACGAGGGACAAAATGAGTGAAAGAATATCCTTCGTGATGCCAAAGCGTCTGAAGTCCCTGAAGGAATTGCAGGAGCTGACAGGGGAGGACCGGTCGACAATTCTGAGGAGAGTAGTGGAATGGGATTGGGCGATGCGGGGATGGATATCGCGGTCGAACGGTACGTGAAAGAGAGAACATCGCTTGAGCAGGCATGGTGATTGCGGGAGTCTCTTTGTGGAGATTCCTCGATGAGTTGCGAGCCCGGGACGTGGCGCTAAAGTACTCGAGAGCCGATGCAGAAGCCGACATTAGCAGAATACTGGAACGATCACGAGCTCGATAACCATCGAGAGCGACTTGAGAAGAGTCCGCCTTGAGAAAGTAAACCGAGTGGGTCCCGTCGGGCCCGCTCCAATTACGGTTAAGATCTGGGCCCAGATTGCTTTTTAGACATGGAGGAACCCACTCTCATCGAGGATCGAGATGTATCTTCGGGCGGCTTTGATCAAGACGCACGAACCGACTCCGGGAGGCTTTCTAAGCTGTACAAGTGCCACCTTCCCTCGACCCCCCTGAGATGATGAAAGCCTCTGTCGTGGAAGCTCATCCCAGAACCCGAGACCAAGTCCTTCACCGTACCAGACAAGAGGACCTCGCCTCCATCGGCCAGATCTGTAACTCGCGCGGCGATATCCACCGCCAGTCCCGCTATGTCGTCCTCAAGGAGCTCGCACTCTCCTGTGTGGACTCCGGCTCTTACAGAGATGTCTACGGCTTTCAATGACTCCACTACCGCCTTCGCGCACCGAATCGCCCTGCCGGGACCATCGAAAGTCGCTACGAAGCCATCACCTGTGGTTTTAACCTCACGACCCCTGAACTTGGACAGCTCTCTCCGCACAATATCGTTATGCTTCGCTAGAAGGTTCTTCCAGCCGCTATCCCCCAGCTTCGCTGCCGTCTTGGTTGATCCGACGATGTCCGTGAAGAGTATGGTAGCCAGAACGCGGTCGGGGTCTCCCGTCGACCGAACGCCAGTCAGGAATTCTTCGATCGGATCGAGGAACTCGTTCGGGTTTCCCGCACTTATGAAATGGTCTTCGCCCGGTAGCCCCACAAGCTTGGCACCCGGAATGCGTTGGGCAAGATATGTCCCGTTCCCAAACACGACATCCCTGTCGCCCAGTCTGTGAATTACGAGAGTGGGGACGTGTATGGATGGGAGTACACTCCTTATGTCGATGTAGGTGTTCATTCTCGCAAGCGCCACCGCAGATGAAGGGCTCACGCTGAGCCTCCCGTATGTCGTGAACCAGTTTCTGAAGCTCTCTTCGTTGGCTCGCGACGGGGCGAGAGCGTCCAGTTCGACGTCGCCACCCCATCCTCGTTCCAGCGACTCAATCCATGCTTCCCTCTCCTTCAGCGTCGGTGCCCAGGGATAGTCCTCGCTCCAGATTCTGCGCGCGAAGGCTCCGAAGAGAATGAGCGATGATACCCTATCTGGATAAGTAGCGGCGAATAGAGCGCTCATGGAACCGCCCTCACTGACGCCGAAAATCGCAGCCTTCCGTATGCCCACAGCGTCCATGACGGCTCGGACGTCATCCATCCTCACCTCGAGGGTGGGCATTCCAACGTCGCGATCAGAGAGGCCCGTCCCGCGCTTGTCGAACCAGGTCACCCTGCTGAACGAGCCAAGTCTGGCCAGGAGCCGGGCGAAGACGGGGTCTTCCCACGCGAATTCAACGTGCGACGCCCAGCCGGGGACTATAACCAGGTTGAGCTTCCCCGTCCCGAAGGACTGGTAGGCGATGTGCACATTCTCGCTCCTTGCGTACCGCGTCTGAGGCCGTGACAAGCAGCTCGGGTATGAGATGTGCAGGCTTGAGCCTTAAACCATTCCAGTAAGGAAGGGCTGACCACGGTCCGTCTGTTTTGGTCGTTCAACGGAACAAGCGGCGATCCGGTCCTGAACTAGCATCGTAAAGGGGTTGGTCCCCGTCGGGCTCATCTCTGAACAGCATCCTCTACGCTCAGGCCGGCCCCAAGCCCGAAGAAGGGCGCCGCCTATCTCAACGGCCGGCTGGGTCGCGCCAGCGCTGGGAATCCTTTGTGTCTCTTGCAGGGGTCGAGCGTCTCGCGCATCGCCAGAGGTACGTTGAGGTGATACGCCCTCACGCACCCACAGTCAAACTGGTAGGAATGGGTCGTGCCTGCTATCGTGTCGCTTGTCACAGTCTGCCCAGCGAGAATCAGCTGAGCGTGAAGGAAATCCGGGTCGCCCTTCCTAGCCCTCTTAGCTAGTCTGATCTTTCTATCTGCGAACGAATCATACACGATGGAAGACTTCTCTAGACCGATTTGATATAAGCATGGCGCCTTTGAGCTTGCATTGTGTTGTGGTGATTGTCGGCCCAGGGACGCCTTCCCCGGCCGTTTGACCCCCGATTTCTGAAGCGGACGTTCGGCCTGCCGGGTTCGAGTGTCTGCAGCTTGTCCTCTGGCCTCATCGGCGCGATTGGAGCCTTGGTCATCTTGAGGATTCTCGCAAAGTCTCCTGACTCCTCGTGCGAGACGAAAGAGTAGGCCTTGCCCTGCCTCCCCGCCCTGGCGGTCCTGCCCACCCTGTGGAAGTAGACCAGCGGGTCTTCGGGGATGTCGTAGTTTACCACGCACGCAACCTGCGAGACGTCAATGCCCCTGCTCGCGATGTCCGTGGCTACGAGTATGTTGGCGCGCCCTTCCCTGAAGGCGCCCATGTAGCGGTCCCTCTGATTCTGTGAGAGGTTGCCGTGCAGCGGGACGACCCCGTAGCCCTTCCTCTGCAGGTCAACCGCTAGCTTGTCGGCCCCGCGCTTGGTCCTCCGGAAGATTATCGTGCTCGCCGGATGCTCCTTCTCGAGCAGGCCGGTGAGGAAGGTGAGCTTCTCGTCGTGCCTCACGACGGCGTAGTATTGGTCTAGAGTGTCGACGGAAGGTTCGTCGGCGTCGACCATCACCCTCTGCGGTTCGTGCATATAACGCCTAGAGAGCTCCGTGATCTTCGGAGGCATGGTGGCGGAGAAGATGCACACTTGTTTCTTCCCGCGGATGGACCCGAGGATTTGATCGACATCGTCGATGAATCCCATGTCCAGCATCGTATCGGCCTCGTCGAGGACGACGAATCTGACGGACGAGAGGTCGAGCCACCTGCGGCGGACATGGTCGAGGAGACGGCCAGTGGTTCCCACAACCACTTGGGCCCCGCGCCTCAGCTCCTCCCTCTGTTTGCCGATTGGCTGTCCCCCGTATATCGTCGCCACCTTCACGCCTGTGTAGATACCGAGCTTCCTCATCTCCTGTGTTATCTGGATTGCCAGCTCACGCGTGGGCGCGAGGACCAGGGCCTGGACCCGGCGGTCCCTAGGGTCGACTGAATGGAGGAGGGGCAGCGAGAATGCCACGGTTTTTCCGGAGCCCGTCCTGGCCTGTCCTATCACGTCCTTACCGCTCATCAGAGGGCCTATCGTCCTCTCCTGAATCAGCGTAGGGTTCTTGAAACCCATCCTTTCGACTCCTCTGAATATCGAGGGGTCTAGTTGCATTTCTTCGAAAGTACTCATTTTGTTTTTGCTTCTACAGGAATATCCTTGTCAGAGAATCAGAAAGATAGAACGTTCCGAGTCGTCGAACCTAGATCTTGCCTGTAGCAAATTTCCAGCCTTGACCACTATTTAACAATGCTGTCGATGCTCGTGAAGGTGCTGTCAAATCCTCGGGACATTTGCATGGCCCGTGTCCCGTAAATTGGACAGAATCCTCGTGAAGGTTCTCCCCAATCTACGGGCCATAGTTCTCCCGTCAAATGGCGGGACATGGTTAAACAACTGCTTCTCTGGATGCGACGGGCGTGACGAACCTTGGAACTCTTTACAGAACAAATGGCAAACGCTGATTCAGAACGCGAGCAAGACAAGGGAAAGATAGTGAACAGGCCCACATTCATTGGCGGAGTAGCAGTCATAATCATCGGTGTGGGGCTATACTCTGTATCTTACATTGCTGAACCGCTGTCATGTCATGGTATCCTCGCTCCGTGCGACTACCATCCATCATGGCCGCTTCTCATAGTCGTAATCGGACTGATATTCATCCTCGCTTCATTCGCACTTACCCGTGTCCCGCGCTTTACAGAGGGGAGTGTGTCCCGCCGATTGGACAGAACCCCGTGAGCAGCTTAGTTCAGGCCTCGGCAACCTGGCAGCTCGCGGAGGAGTGGTTCAAGTGCAAGAAATGGTCGGAATGCTGGCGCTCCAAAGCCCGGCCATCGAAGGAGAGACGCGCGCAGCTGAAGCTTCTCGCGCGCGGCTACGTCTGCCCTATCTGTCTGACGGGTCGCGAGACCTGAGGGCTCAGGGAGGCTGGATCAGCGTCTTTATCGCCTCTCCCCGCCTGTTCAGGTCGACGGCGCTCTGGATGTCGTCGAGAGGTATCTTGTGCGTGATGAACACCTGAGGGTCGATGAACCCCTTCGAGAGGCACTCTATGGCCAGGGGCATACATCCGAATC
>JASHPA010000155.1 GCA_030038365.1 Nitrososphaerales archaeon | reverse complement strand
CTGAGAGTCAGGGAACACATTCGGAAGGTTTTCCAAACAAGGGCGTCCCACGTGATTGAGACGGTAATCTTCACGCCGAGGGAACTCGGCGAATATCAAAATTTCGATATTCCTGTAGCTAACCGGCGTACCATACTGAAGCTTCTCGAAGGGGCATTACGGGGTAAGACGCTCGAACTCGAGCAACATCTCAGCTAGTGATTCTAGCGGGAATCCCCACCCATTCATGGGTGAGATGAAAGCGGCACCCTACGCTCTATCTCCTAATCCGCTCGCAATCACCTTGTTCGCGGCGATTCAGAACCATAAGAGAGCGGAGAAGATTAGAGCCAACATGTTTGCCGGCAAACTGACGCTCGATTGATGCCGTTTCATTACGGATTTTGATTCGTATCCACCTCTCCTCCTTTTTGAACGATTTTTATCGGAAGACAAGCCGAGGAGGCGTTCATTGCGAAAAGGCGCCTTGACCGTTAAGCTTGTTTCTCGTTACTCCGTCTTAGAAGACCACTTCCTGAGGGAATCAATCAATTATTCTTACGTTTACCTCGATCTTCAGGCCGGGCTGACATGTCCAGGCGATTCTCGCTGCTCCTTCTTATTGCATCCAGAGAACTCGGATTGTCCTTCAGAAACCTGACCAATCCCTCAAACTTGGAGATGGTTACGGGGTGAAGGTGATGCTCGATTCCCTCCGCATCCTCATACGCAATCTCCTTCCCGATACCCAGCATCTCGAGAAGCTCTGATATGGTCTCGTGTCGCCGTATCACGGAACGCGCAGCCCTCACCCCCTGCTCTGTCAACTTCATCCCACGATAGCGTTCCCGGACCACGAACCCCTGGTCGGCCAACCTAGTCACCATGATCGAAACCGTAGGCGACTTGACTCCCAACTTGTCCGCTATGTCTGCTGTACTGATGAACCCCTTCTCCTCGTTGAGATTGTATATTGCTTCGAGGTAGTCCTCGAGCCTGGAGAGATCACGCTTCTGCTTCGCCGTTGAAATTTCCAAAGACGGTTCGAATACAGTAACCAATCTCTAATACTTCATAAAAAGATTCTGATTTAGGTGTAACTAGCGCAGATTGATGACGCTACATCATATAGGAGAAACGAGATATGTTAGACGCATCAAACTTATATCTGTCACTCTACATACCTCGGAGGCATGAAGCTACCGTGGAGCAAGCGGCTGACCCCTCCGGAGCAGATTCCTCGGGAAAAGACGGTACAGCCAACGAGCGCCCGGCAGTCCCTCTTGCACTTCCTTCGCTGGGTCGGGCCTGCGCTCATGGTCTCGATAGCCTACATGGATCCTGGCAACTATGGGACTGACATAGGGGCAGGTGCCGGCTTCAAGTACGAGCTGCTCTGGGTGGTCTGGCTCGCATCCGCCATGGCCATGCTCCTGCAGTACCTTTCGGGAAAACTCGGGATAGCGTCGGGTTTCTCTCTGCCCGAGCTAGTCAGACAGTCGTTCCGCGGAAGGAGGCGATACGTGCTCCCGTACTGGCTCGCCGCCGAGGCCGCGGCCGCAGCGACTGACCTCGCGGAGTACCTCGGCACGGTGCTAGCGCTCAACATCCTTTTCGGTGTACCTCTCCTTTACGCGGCTGTATTCGGGGCGCTGGATGTCATAATCCTGCTGACGATGATGACGAGGCGGTTCCGCCTGATAGAGCAGTACTTCGCCCTGCTAATCTCCATACTCGTCGCAGGCATATTTTACAACATGTTCGTGGTGAAGCCCGACCTCGCGCAGGTCGGATACGGCTCAATCATCCCACTCGCTTCTGGATCCACTGCGCTGTTGCTGGTGGTGGGAATCGTGGGCGCGACGGTGATGCCCCACGCGCTCTATGTCCACTCGTGGCTCACGAAGAACAAGGTGGACCTCCTCAATACGGAGGCAAGTAGCAAGACGACGAAGGACTCCTCACTGAAGGACCTGATGAAGACAAAGCCAGAAGACGCTCGTGAAGCCCCCAAGGAGCAAAAGAGCTGGCTAAACCGGCTCCATCGCAGGGAAACGATCATGACCCTCACGATAGCTGGGATAGTCAATGCGGGGATACTCATCGTCGCGGTACCGCTCTTCCAGGGCACAGGAGTAAACGTCAATCTGACCGTCAACCAATTCGTGTCGGGCATGAGTGCGATATATGGTCCAGCCATCGGCATCCTCTTTGCTCTCACCCTGCTTGCCTCCGGCTTGTCCTCATCCGCGCTCGGCACGGTCGCGGGGCAGGTCATTATGGAGGGGCTGACGGGAGTGCGAGCCAACCTCTGGCTCAGGCGTATAGTTACCAGAGGGATCAATGTCTTTCCCACTACGATATGCATACTCTTGGGGCTCAGTCCACTGCTCCTGCTCATCTACAGTCAGGTAATCCTGAGCCTGATGATACCGCTCCCGATGATCCCACTGGTATACTACACCTCGAAGAAGAAGTTCATGGGAGCGCTGGTCAACAGGAGGACCACGATTGTCATCGCGTTGGTCGTGGTGGCCTTGATTCTGGCCCTCAACACGTACCTGGTGATAACATCATTCTAAGCAGGCAAGAAAGCGGCAGTGCGCGTAGCATCATGGCGCCAATCCCCGGCGCCGACGCAAGAGGGCCCCAGCATGGTGAATTGAGTTCAATAGCTCTAGCAACTGTTGCCTCTTCGTGTTCAATATGCGGCTGTGCTGAGAACTCCTGCCAAGCCTGCTCAAAGGTTAGCGAGAAGGTATACTGGTCGAAGTTCACGAGTTCTCCTATCATCATCCTCGGCCAAAGCAGGACTGCTAATCACTGATGACCACTGCCGAGCAAAGCTAGGTGTCAATTTAAGAACCTAGGAGAAGATTTAGGTTCCAATGTCGTTCAGTCCTGTTCTTTCCTCTTCATCCTGCTCATCTTGTGGCTGCGCCAACACTTCCTGCGAAGTCTGCGCAAAAGTCAACGAGTGCTCCAATTGCGCGTCGTGTTGCTGCGACACACCCCATCAATCGTGGAGACGGTCAAGAATAATGACGGGAATGAGGCTCGAATACTTCAGCTCGGCATGGATGACCATTGAAGCCACAGTTTCGATCATATCCGGGCTAGCTGCAGGTAGCTTCGCCCTGCTCGCGTTCGGTGGGGATAGTCTCATCGAGCTTGCCTCAGGATTCCTGGTCTTGGCGCACCTTCGGAATGAGCTGAGCAGCCACGAGATTGACAGTCGGAGACTTAAGATAATGACGACCGCATTGCTCTTCGCTCTCGTCCCTGTGATCACGTTAAGTGCAGTCTATTCATATGTCGCCGGTCTGAAACCGGAGGGTTCGCCGCTTGGTATAGCGATAGCGGTAGGGGCCGTGGTCTTGATGCCATACTTTTGGCTTCAGAAGAAGAAAATCGGAAGAGAAACGCGATCCTTGCCTCTCTCCACCGATGCTGTCGAGTCGGTTACGTGCTTTCTCATGTCGGTGGCTCTGCTTGGAGGCCTGCTTGTCGAGTACCTGTTTGGAATATGGTGGGTAGACTATGTTG
>JASHPA010000154.1 GCA_030038365.1 Nitrososphaerales archaeon | reverse complement strand
ATCTGGCTGTCGATGAACGAGCTCTTCTTCTCGTCGAGCTCTAGGTTCCTGACCTCCTCGCATCCGTCGCACTTGAGCGGCCTCTTGATGGCCACGCCCTCCTGAACGATCTTTGTGATGTGGCCGTTGGGGCAGACGAACGCTGCGTCGACCAGGAGAGGCCTGAGCTCGGAGCTGCGCACGACCATACCCGCGACAGCGATCATCTTGTCTAGGTACGACGTGTCGACCTTGCGTAGAGAGACCTTGTCGGGTATCCCCCTTATCCTTACGTTCAGCGCGCTCCTGATGTGGCTCGCGTAGGACGGGTTCTCGGTGCTGAGCACCTCGAACGCGGCTATCTTGAACTCCTTGAGCGAGTCGTCGGGCTGGGAGACCAGGACCTGTGCGAGGTCTGTGTTGAACTGGATGATGTCCTCATAATCGACGACGACGGACTTCTCTCCCGTCGCCGCGAGCTGCGCCAGCCTGTACTGGTACTTGTTCTCCTCTCCCTTGTTCCCGTATGTCCTGAGGAACTCCTCGAAGAGCTCCGACAGCTTCCTCGTGATGACCGCCATCTAGGAATCCCCCAGCAGCGACCGCTTCCACTCCTCCGACCTCGACCTCGAGGCTGTGAAGAAGACCTTCTCCTCCGGAGTTATCTTCTCGCCTATCGTCTGCAGGTTCGCCGAAGAGCTCACCGAAAGCAACTTGCTTAGCCTTCTCCCTATCAGGTCGTAGCAGGTCGCCCTCAGCCTCTCGTAGTCCTCGCGCCTGTACTTGCCCTTCTCCGAGCCGGCCTTCACTGCGGCCAGCCTCCTCCTCATCTTGAGGTAGAAGTTGGGCTGTAGGACCGAGAGCTGCTGCGCCCCGAGCATCTTCTCTCTTGTAAGCGCCTTGAAGATCTCGACCTCGAACGCCTCTTCCTGGACGTCGGCAACGTTGAGCTCCGCCAGTTCCTCCGCCACCCATCTCGGGAGTTCCAAAGACTCTCCCTCTCTCATCTTCTCCAGGGTCATATCCCCCACCTCCAGCTGCTCCATCGGAGACTTCACCGTTACCCGGACGGGGGATAGCATGAACTCTCTCTCGCGCCTCTCAAAAAGTCCCGTTATCGACTCTCCTTCTCCGTCCAACTATGATCAGCTCGTTCTCCGAGTTTGGGACTGCCGACAGAACAGCCGGGACTAGTTAAGTCCTTCTAGGCTTCCGTCCACGCGCCGACGCCCGCGGCCACGGCGCGGTCGTAGATCATCCACCCCACGGCGTTGTCCTCGAAGGCCAGCCCCACAGCCTTGAAGACCGTCACCTGGGAATCGCTCGTCCTCCCGGCGACCTTCCCGGAGACCAGGTCGGCGAGCTCTCCCTTGATTTCATCCCTTGCGATCCTTCCCTCCTTTATGGGGATGATGACGTCGCCCGCTTCATCCATCGCCGCCTCCCTCTCGTCGACGTAGACAGAAGCCCTGGCGATAAGGTCTGAACCGAGCTCCCTCGTCTCCGGGGTGTACGCGCCTATCGCGACGACGTGCGTCCCGGGCTTCACGTCCGCCCCGTCGAGTATGGGGGTCCTGGCGGTCGTGGCGGTGACGACAACGTCGGCGTCCGAGACAGCGTCCCTGACAGCGTCGCTGGCCGACGCCCTCAGATGGAGCTCCTTCTCGCATCGCTCTATGAGCGTCTTCTGGCGTCCCTTGTCGATATCGAATATCTTGACCTCCTCGATGCCAAGCTGGGAGGCGACCCCGCTGATCTGGTAGAAGCCCTGCCCTCCCGCCCCCAGCATCGCCATCTTCCTAGAGTCCTTCCTCGCGAGGTACCTGCAGGAGAGCCCCGAGACCGCGCCTGTCCGGATGCCCGTCAGGCCCGTCCCTCCCATTATGCACTTCACATCCCCGTTCTTGCCGTCCACCAGGATCACGATCGCCCTGGTCGATATCGCACCTGGACCAAGGTCCGGATAGAACGTCACCAGTTTCAGGCTCATCGTGTCCCTTCCCCTCACGAGCGAGGGCATCCACAGGATGTTCCTGACGTCGCTCATCTGGAACCTAGCTCTGGGCGGTGCCTCCACGTGCCCTTCGCTCTTTACGAGGAACGCCTTCTTCAGCTCGTCGACGCTGTCTCCCATCTTGGCGAGAGAAGCGACCTGTTCGTTCGTGAGGGTGAGGATTCTCAATCTCTTCTGCCTACCCTTAGTGCGCTGCCTTCTATATACGCGCCGGAGCCGCGAGCGCCCTGAAATTATATATGCGCGCCGAAGGGCGTGGAGGATAATGCAGCTCTCCGGGTGCCTGTACTGATGCCAGTCGAGGAACTCATGTGGGTCGAGAAGTACAGGCCGCACAAGCTCGAGGATGTCATGAACCAGACCGAGGTGAAGGAGCGCCTCCGCCCGCTTCTCCAGAAGCCCCAAGAGATGCCGCACCTGCTCTTCGCTGGTCCGCCCGGCTCGGGGAAGACCACCCTGGCTCTGATAGTGGCAGAGACGATACTGGGAGAACTGAAGGGAGACTACACGCTCTCGCTCAACGCGAGCGACGAGAGGGGGATAGACACGGTCAGGGAAAGGATCAAGGTATTCGCCAGCTACTCGGACAGGAGGGAGGGGGTGCCCTTCAGACTTGTGATGCTGGATGAAGCCGACGAGATGACATCGTCAGCCCAAACCGCCCTCCGCAGGATCATGGAGGAGAGCTCGAGGTTCACCCGGTTCATCCTCATATGCAACTACTCCTCAAGTATAATCGAGCCCATACAGAGCAGGTGCGCCATATTCCGTTTCCAGAGGGTCGACGCACAGCAGGTGACGGCCTACCTGAAGAAGATAGCCAAGACGGAGAACATCAAGGCGCCCGAGACGGTGCTAGACGCGATATACGAGGCCACAGGCGGAGACCTCCGTCAGGCGATAAACCTCCTGCAGGCCGCCTCCATGGGTGGGGAGCTGACGCTCGAGACGGTCAACGCGGTCACCGGCTCGACGGTCAAGGAGAAGGCGGGAGAGATAGTCAAGCTGGCGCTCGACGGAGACTTCAACGGTGCACGACTCAAGCTCGTGGAGCTGACTCGCGTCTACGGTATACCGGAGACGGATTTCCTCAGGTTCGCCAACGAGGCGATAGTATCGAGCGGCGCGAAAAGGACCGCCGACGCCATCAAGATACTCGCGGAGTACGACTACAGGCTCCTGCTCGGCGCGAGTCCTGAAATCCAGCTCACGGCGATGCTCGCTGAGCTCGCCGCGCTGAAGGAAAAGTGAACGGATGGACCTCTCCCTCCCAAGAGGAATACGGGATATCGTCCCGGAGGAGTTCGAGCTTCACCAGCGTATACGGACTGCCTTCGAGGAGGTCACCGACGCCTACAACTTCAAGGCGATGGAGCCAGCTCCCCTCGAGACCCTCTCCATCCTGCGAGCGAAGAGCGGCTCACAGGTGGATGAACAGATCTACCACTTCCAGGACAAGGCAGACCGGGACATCGGTCTCAGGTTCGACCTCACCGTCGGGATGACCCGCTACGTGGTCGGGAAGAGAGGGATGAAGCCGCCCATCAAGCTGGCTTCCTACGGCGGCGTCTGGAGGTACGACGAGCCACAGCATGCCAGATACAGGTGGTTCTACCAGTGGGACATCGAGGTATTCGGGGACCCGACCATAGATTCCGACGCCGAGGTCATGGACCTCTCCTACAGCCTCTTCAAGAGGCTCGGCCTGAGCGAGGTGAAGCTTCACGTGGGCGACAGGCGCGTCGTCGAGGAGTACATCAGGAGCGTGCTCGGCGTCTCCTCGGACGGGAAGGTCCTCGAGATGATGCGCGCCCTGGACAAGGTCGCGAAGAAGACAGAGGCGGAGCTCATCAGGGAGTACGAGGCGAAGGGCGTAAGCGCGGCTGAGATGAAGAAGCTCCTTGAGTTCGGCTCGACCCGGGGCGCTCCCGCGGAGGTGGTCGCCAAGCTGAAAGACGCGGGCCTGAAGTCGGCAGAGGGTCTCTCCGACCTCGCCGAGATATTGAAGCTCAGGGGGATAGCCAACGTAGAGTACGACCTCAGCATAGTCAGGGGCATAGACTACTACACGGCTATAGTCTTCGAGGTGAAGGATGGCGCGCGGCCCGACCTCGGCTCGCTCTGCGGCGGTGGACGGTACGATGCCCTGCCTAGGATCTTCGGAAGGCCAGAGCTTGCCGCGACCGGCGCGGCGGGAGGCATAGAGAGGATCGCTCTCTCGATGTCCGGCGCGGGAACGGCCGAATCCCGTTCAGTCTACGTCGTCTTCACCGAACCTGCTCTCTACGGCGAGGCGCTGAAGGCGCTCTCACAGGTCAGGGAGGCTGGCATCCGGTCGGACATCGGTCTGCGTTCCAAGGGCCTGCGGAAGCAGCTCGAGGACGCCAGCTCGATGGGCTTCAGGTCGGCGCTGATAGTAGGAAAGAAGGAGCTCGAGTCAGGCAACCTTCTCCTGAAGGACCTGAAGACGGGCGGTGAGAAGCCCATCGCGCGCGGCTCGCTGGTCGAAGGCATCCTTTCCTAGGTGAGGCTCTTCAAAGGAGCCTGGACGCACATCAGTATCGCTTCGCCCTCTTCGAGGGTCGTCAGGAAGGGGACCTGAAGCTCCACGGCCTTCCTCCTCAGCCTGTAAAGGTCCTTCCTCATCTTGTTGAGGTTCGTGTTTAGCGAGATCACGAACGCGACCTTGCCCCTCGTGATCATGTCTGCCATCTCCTCTATCGTCGCGACTCTGGCGACCCCGTCGCCGAGCGCTGTGGCGAGCGTCTGGGTCGTGACGAATCTGATGTCCTGGTCGGCGAACCTGTTCAGGAGCGCCCGCATCTCCTTCTTGTCCGATTTCTCGTCTGCCAGGATTATCCCGGTCTCGCCCCTCTGGGGTATCTTGATGCCCGAAGCCATCAGCGCCCTGTTCATCGCCTCAGCCAGGGTGTCGCCGAAAGCGGCGACCTCCCCCGTCGAGCGCATCTCGACGCCCACCGTGGGTTCTGCTCCCTCCATCTGCATGAACGAGAACTGCGGGGCCTTCACGACGAACTTCTTGGGCTCCGGGACGTCCTTCAGGCCGGTTAGTTTCCCCCCGAGGAGGACGGGCGCGACAAGCTCTATCAGGTTCACACCCGTCGCCTTCGAGACGAAGGGCATCGACCTCGACGCCCTCAGGTTGCACTCGATGACCTGGACCTCGTCCCCCATGACTAGGAACTGTATGTTGAGCGGACCCTTCGCCTCCAGACCTTGGGCGATCTTCCGGGTGTACTCCCTCATCTTCTCCTTGGCCGTCTCGGTTATCGTCATGGTCGGTATCGTCATGATGGCGTCACCGGAATGGACGCCCGCGTTCTCCACGTGCTCCATGATGGCGCCGATTACCGTCGTCTCTCCGTCGGAGATGGCGTCGACCTCGACCTCGCGTGCGTTCTCCAGGAACTTGCTTATCGTGACAGGATAGTTCGGGTTGACCTCCGCTGCCCTCGCGAGGAAGCTGTCGAGGTCCCTGCTCCCCCAGATGACCCTCATGGCAGAACCGCTGAGGACGTGCGACGGCCTCACGATCACCGGGTACCCCACCTTCTCGCAAAAGTCCCTCGCCTGCTTCGTGGAGCGGAAGCTGCCCCACTTCGGCTGGGGGATCTCGAGGTTCTCGAGCAGGAAGCTGAACCTCTCCCTGTCCTCGGCCTTCTC
>JASHPA010000153.1 GCA_030038365.1 Nitrososphaerales archaeon | reverse complement strand
TCAGGAACCCCGTACCCTATGACAGCGAAGTTGCTTGAATCGTATCCAGGGTACAGCGCGGAGATTGAAGCAGTGCTGGGGGTCGATGCGTTCTCGTAGATTATTATCTTGTTCAGGACTCCTATGTAGGACACCGCCACCGCAGTCCCTGCGTTCCCCACGGTGTATGTCATGCCGAGCGACTGCACGTAGGAGTTAAGGCTCGAATAGTATGATTCATACCCGGTCGCGGACGCCATCTCGTCGAACATTATCCCGTTTACGTGGTACCATTGCTCATAGTCCAGAATGTCGGCTTCCACGGCGTTTATCGGTCTCGCGCCGTAGCTCGTGTAAACGTATCCAAGCACGGTTATCCCGACTGATTGAAGCTTCTGGATGCCCGACTGGTAGTCAGGGTTGGCCGAGGCGCCCGGGCCGCTGTCGGGATTGATTATCGCGATCATCTGGACCGCGGGGTCAGCGGCCTTCGCCTGGATTACCTGGCTCCAGCTGCTGTCGGTCGGGTACGTGTAGAGGGGGATTATCATCCCCACAGGAGGTCCTGATGCCGCGTCGGCCTTCGTGGGTATGGTCGCCAGCAGGAAGACGACACTCAAAAGGACAGATGCTCGCAGGACTTTGCGAACCGCAGGCCCAGAGGACTTTTCTGGCACCTGGTGACGTAACCTTGTATCGTATAAGGGTCGTACGAAGGCTGATTAAAGATACAGGCTAGGTAGGCATACTACAGCCACGTCAGGGAGTTAACTGCTGATCACCGATTGGTGCTTGATTCGGGATTATGTGGGAGGCCGCAGGTCTGAAAATTTTTCCACAGTATTGCATTCGTGCTCAGATATCCCTAATGAAATAGGCCAGTTCATTGGAGAATTGATGATTAAATAATCGGTTCGCCATACCTCTGCCCGTCGTGAACTGCCCGAGCTGCGGTGCGGCCAACGCTGACGATGCGGCCTTCTGTGCAAGTTGTGGTGCAAATCTGCAGAGCGCGGGTGGTCAACCTCCCTTGACAGCCCAGCCAACGACGGGGGGAGTCGGGGCAAAGGTGACGAGTGCCTTCAACGAGGGGCTGGCCCTGCTTAGGGATCCCATCGGCTATATGACTAGGAACAAGAACAACTCTACGCCGCTGAACTCCATCATCATAAACTATGTCGCCATACTCGCCCTGATACCTCTCGTAGGAAGGCTGATCGGCGACGGCATATTCTACCATGCGCACGGGGAACTGGGGTATGCGATTGCCGGTTCTATCGTGTCGTACTTCCTCGACATCATCTCCGTCTTCATCGTGGGCTACGTGATCTGGAAGCTCGCTCCCAATTTCGGGTCGGCAGCGGATCAGGTCAGAGGGACGCTCATGGCTGCCTACATCTACACACCGATTTTCTTCATCGGCATTCTCAACATAGTCCCGGTCCTCGGATACCTAGCGATACTGGGACTCCTCTACGGGATCTATATTCTGTACCGCGGTCTTCCAATCCTCGTGAACACGCCGGCTGACAAGACCGTCATATACACGATTGCGATTCTAGTCGTATCGTTGATCATCCTGATCATCATCAGTTTCATCATCGGTGCCTTCGATACCGTAGCCCACGTGTAGGAAGAATCAGCGGTCCGCGACCACGAATGGTTGGTTGCGCCTCTGCCGGGGAAGGAGCAGCTTCAAAGCAGATGATTTTCCCGTCCTTGTCGAGGTCGGCCGTCATGTTGTCCGCTGGCGACTCGGTCGAAGAGGCATCCCCAGCCTCGGGTAGAGCGCGTTGACCCTGTCCGGCGGGCGACTACGCAATAATAGAATAAAATGGCGGACGCTTCTTTCAAGAGGAATTATATAGTAAAGAACGAATATGTCGTCCAGATATTGTGGGGAGGTGAATGAAGAAATGACCATGATGATGGAAGAGGCCGTGATGATGTGCCCGAGCTGTCATGAGATGAAGATGGGTCCGATGTCCATGAAGTCCTCCATGATGAAGTGCGACGGGTGCGGCGGCATGATGAAGGAAATGAGGGCGATGTAAGAGGCGGCTGCTCGGTGCGGTGGATTGTTCCACCGCTCCAAAATGCCGAGCTGCCTTTTCGTGGCCAATCAAGTCTTGGTGCAGACTGCGTTACAGATAGTGACGTCTTCGGCTACTCTGGGAGATTGGCGCTTAAGAAATCCTGGATTGTGGAGATGCATGCCTCCCTCTGTTCCCACATTGCGAGGTGTGAGCTGTTTGGAAAGACGAAGCGCCTCGACCCCTTGATTCTTCTGCTAATCGCTCTCGCCTCCTTCGGGGATACCTCGTCGTGAATCCCGCAGAGGATGAGCGTAGGCACCCTGATCCCGTGGAGCCGACTCCGGTTGTCCCAGTAGCGTAGGCCGCCGACGACGGTGAACTCTGTGGGCCCGTTCATTGTGGAGATGATTAGCGGGTTCGCGTTGCTCAGGGACGAATTCAGCTCCTTGGGCCATTTCTCAAGCCGGCAGAAGTGCCGCCTGTAGAACGTCATCAGGGCTCGCTGATACTCGGGGTCTGTGTACTCACCGCGGGCTTCATGTGCCTCTAGGACTTCGAGCGTCTCCGGCGGCAGCTGAGACTTCATGCGTTGCATCTCCGCTATGACAAGAGGCATGCTCGAGACGCCGCCTATTGTGGTCAGAGTCCTCAGGTTTTTCTGGTATTGGATTGCATATTCGAGCGCCAGCAGCCCTCCGTAGCTTGACCCGATCAGGTGTACTTTTCCAAGCTTCAACTGAGCCCTGACCGCCTCGACTTCTCTTACCGCTCTCTCGACCGTGAAGAGCCCGATGTCCCTCGTCCTCTCGGAGGCACCACAAGCGAGTTGATCGTAGAATACGACCCTGAAGCCGTGTTCCGCCAAATCGGCCAGAGGCAGCATGTACTGGTGGTCGAGGCCAGGGCCGCCATGGAGCGTCAAAATGGTACCGTTGACGGGTTTTCCAAATATGCTGTAATTCAGGTCAAAGCCGAGAATCTTGACACGGCCCTCCGAGGTCGGACGGCTCATGTCGTGCTCTTTCCCGGGGATGGTCTGTCTAGCGATCCCACAGCAGTCAAGGTGGATGACTCGCTCACTCCGGTGGGATCTCTCTTGCGATGAGGCCGAGGTTGATCTTCTGGGTCCTCCGGAGCGCCAGAGCGACGGCGTAAATTGCAATCCCTATTGCGAAGGTGGGGATGAGTCCGTAGAGGAGCACACTGAAGAACGAGGGGCCGCCTATGGAGGGAAGTATTATCGCGTAGACCGAAATCAAGCTTACGACAAGGCTCAGCAGTCCCAGAATCGTGATGACGGGGATTCCAAGAAGCTTGGACCTTGTGATGGTATCCCCCGATTCAAAGATATCCTTACGGCGGTACGGGAGTACGATTGCAGCGAGCGACACAAAGACGAACGCGAGGAAGATGCCCGCCGTGCCGTACGAGAACAGGGTCGAGAGAAGGCCGGACTGGAAGACGGCGATGTAGAGATAAGCGACGGAGACAACCGTCATCACTATCACCGCGTTCACGGGCGTACGGGTTCTGGAGTTCAGAGACGCGAAGGAGCTCGGGACGATTCGGTCGAACGACCAGGCAAAGAGGTTCCTGCTCAGGGTGAAGAGGATGGCAATGTTCATCACTTCGACGGTAATCCCAAAGCTCAGATTGAAGAGCGAGACGAGCACAGGATTCTGTGTCCAGAAGACCGAAAGCGACGAAGCCAGCGGGATGTTGAGATAAGGATAGCTCGAGGAACCGCTGTTCCAGAGGTTGGCCATCGCGTTGACGAAGGACGGTCCTTCCCCAAAATATTCCACGACGACCAGGATCGTGGTGACCACCGCGAAGATGAACACGCTCCCGACCTGCGCGAGAAGCTGCGTGCGCTTGCTTTGCTTGACCTCGCCCGCGAAGTAGGCCGGATAGTAGAACGCGAGGTATCCGAGGAGCCCGAGAGCCCCGGCGTAAAGCGTCGACGAAGAGAACACGGGAGGCACGCCACTGTAGGCGCCTCCCGCCTGGCCCGCCTGGATTACAGATGCATAGCTGATTCCCGAGGAAGCGTATATGGAGTCGAAGTTGCTGATGAAGCCTGAGTTACCCGCGTAGAGCACCACACCCACGAATATGGCGCCGATGACTATCGCGGAGAGAGTCCAGTACTTCACTATGGCGCTGGACAGACGCGTGCTGAAGATGACGACGGCGGCTGCGAAAGCGAGGAACGCCGATGTGATCCAGAACGATGCCGACGCCCCCTGCAGATAGCTCGCTATGTTGAGGTCCGCCTGCGAATGCCAGATCAGGCCGAGGTCGTAGAACATAGGGCCGAGCGACCAGTTCGGGATCCACGGTCCGACCGAGCCCACGATAGAGAGCGAGAGTACCGTGATAGCGAAGTTGATGACAAACCCCAGGCCAGGGTTGAGCACCCTGCTGGTCCAGACGTAGTCGCCCCCGCTCCTGGGCATCGTGATAGCGAGCAGCGCGTACATGAGAGCAATCGGTAGCACCAGCAGGAGTCCGACGAGCGGCCCGACGAGGGGGTTCGCAGTCGGGTAAAAGGCGGGCGTGAAGGCTACCGTATTGAACACGTACAGGAGTCCCATCCCCGACAGGGACATCCCGAGAGCGTCCAACGATGATATCTGCTTCGTCAGGCCGGTAGCGTCTCTGACGAACGTTGAGGTCTTGAAGCTCCTCACGATAGGGAAGAGATCCGCAATAATCTTATATTAATTTTAGTAATAAGAAATTATTCCTTAGAGTAATTGAGCGATGCTGGTTGCTATTAGGTTATCGCAATCCAGCGCGGGTTCATTCCGGCGAAACCCGTCACGAAACTACCCTTAGCCCCCCCCGGGTCGGATGATATGGTACGGCACAGGTCATACGAGAGATATCGAGCCATACATAGGGTTCACGCATGCCGGACCTCGGGCGAACAATAGTGATCTTTTCCGGCTGCGTCACTGCGCGTTAACTTCCAGGAAGACGCTGGTGCTGTTGCATAGGAAGAGCCACTGTATCGTGACATCTCCTCCGAAGAGCGTCTGCTGAAGAGACATATCGGGAGGCCACGGCTGCCCGTTCCAGCCTCCCAAGTCTGTCACGCTGATGCGCTGCGTAATGCCCTGACTGTTCGTGACGGTGATGAAGAGTTGCGGTTCCAGCTGGATTACATTTGGATTCGCTCCCGGATTTGTCGTCACGAAAGTGTAGGACCCTACGGTGAACGACGACAGTTGCGTCCAGTTCCACGAGCCAAACTCCTTGGTGATGTTGTATACGACCGTGTCGTATGCCCCATTCGAGGCGTTCACAGGCATGGCGTCTGCGTAGCATTGCTCCATCGTTGCGGTAGAGGTCGTAGCAGGTTGGACGCTAGGGGGCGGCGGCACACATGAAGGGCCGTTCGTCCCGTTCGAGCCAGTAGATGTATCACACGTATAGGTGACAGTGGTGATGGTGCTGTTCACCTGTGATGTTTGTGTGGTCTGAGACATCCGGGAGACTTGAGACGTACTGGCTGTCTGAGATGTCTCGAGCGTCTGGCTCGCGATGACAGCAGCGCCCATTACTCCTACGACTATCACGACAAGGACGAGGGCCGACGTGCCTATTCCTGCTCGCCTATTCACGGGAGTCCCTTCAGAAGGAAGGGGCACGATTTGTGATTAATAGTTTTGTCCGAACGGTTCTGATAAATCCTTGGCGTAGGCTTTTGGCTCGATAAGTCTCGGCGTATCACTTGGATTCGGCCTCCTTGGTCTTTCTCTGGCTTCTCTTTCCTCTCTTGATTAGCTCCTCCCAAGGGTTCTTGCCTTCGAGCTTGAGGTCTATCCCCGCTTTCTCCGCTGGTGTCTTTCCCTTCAATCCCATGTGCGGCCTCAGATAGTTGTAGTGGATTCTCTGGCCTTCGAGGAGGAACTTCGCTGACTCGTCGGTGTCCATCCCGCGCATGACCTTCGTTCTCTCCTTGATTGTGCCGTGAAGCCTCTCGATGATGTTGTTGTTCGTCCCTTCCTTGATGCTCTTGAGTCTAACGTGTTGAGTGCGCGGCTTCTTGTGTGTAAAGAACTCGCTGGTAATCGCCTGCTTGTAACCCTGTAGCTTGTCGGTGATGATGAAATCTGGTCTCTGTCCGTTGGCTACGTCCTTGGCCTTCGC
>JASHPA010000152.1 GCA_030038365.1 Nitrososphaerales archaeon | reverse complement strand
GCACAGCAGACGCAGTAGAACCGCAAAAAGGTATTTTACCAGTCCATCACATTGCGGAACAGGCGCAGGCTCTGGCGGCTTTCGCTGATTTGAGGGCTAAACATCGTGAACGAGATATCGATAGAGAACCTGACGAAGGTCTATGGCAAGGTGACCGCCCTGAACAACGTCACCCTCAAGATCGGGTCAGGCGAGATAGTGGGTTTGCTCGGCCCGAACGGAGCCGGCAAGAGCACCCTCATGAAGATAGTTGTAGGTATCCTCAAGCCGACGAGCGGCACCGTGACGATAGCCGGGTACGACATCGCCAACGCGCCCGAATCCGCCAAGCGTGCCATCGGGTACCTTCCCGAGAACCCTGCCCTCTATACGGGCCTGACCGTGAGCGAGTTCCTTGCGTTCGTCGGTAAGATAAGACAGGTCCCCGACGGTGTCCTGAAGGCGCGCATATCGGAGGCGCTGAACACCTTCTCTCTCGAGGAGAAGACCAACGCGCTGCTCGGGACGTTATCGAAAGGCATGAAGCAGAAGGTCGCGCTCATCGCGGCCTCTATCCATGAACCGGCGGTCCTCGTGCTCGACGAGCCGCTCACCGCTCTCGATCCGCGGACACAGCGCTTCGTCAACGGGTGGATCACCGACCAGGGGAGGAAGGGGACGACCGTACTCCTCTCGACCCACAACCTGGAGATTGCGCAGGACTACGCGACCCGCATCGCGATCATGGACAGAGGAAACGTCATAGCCCTGGGTGACCTACAGAGCCTCAGGAGCATGGCCGGGGATACCAAGGACGCCAGGCTCGACGACGTCTTCCTTAAGCTAACCACGGATGCGGAGTGAGACGAGCCGATGAGCGAATGGAACGACGTTACTACCCTCGTCTGGTACTGGATGAAGGGGAGGTTCAAGCGCAGCACCGCTATCTGGATGGTCGTCGGCGAGGTCTTCGCGATCATCTTCGTGTCGCTGGTCGGTGGCACCTTCGTCTCATTCTCATCCAGGTTCGACCTCAGCAACGGCCTGTCCTACATAGGGCTCAACCTCCTGTTCGCATTCTTCCTCCTCGGGATGATACAGACAGGCTTCAACGGCAGCGGCCTCCCCGTCTCATCAGCCGATGTCTACTACGTGTTCACGTCCCCCGTGAAGCCTCGGGAGGTCTTCACGGCGAAGGTCTTCATGAACTCATTCACGACGGTGCTCCTATCCTTCCCTCCCATACTGACGCTCTACCTGAAACTTGCCGGTTCCTACGGCACAGCGTTCTCCGGGGCCCTGCTCGCCGGCTTGGTCACGCTTGTGTTCTTCGTCCTCGCGCTCTTCTTCGCGGCCGACATCACGCTTTCCCTCAACTCGCAGGCCCCGTCGGGCGCGAGGATTTTTCGCAACGGGCTCCTCGTGGTCGTCGTGGTCCTCGGGTTCGCGCCCATCACTCTGCTAATCCCGGGGGTCCCCCCTGTCATCTCTGAGCTTTCGGAGGTGCTTCCCAGTGGTCTAGCGGCCCGCGTGAGCTATGGGCTTGTCAGTGGCTCGCCATGGAACCTTGAAAACACCATCGATGTCGTTGTCCTCGGGGTCTGGTTCGTGGGCCTGCTGGCTCTCGGGGTCAGGATGGCCAGGAACAACTTCTACGAAGTGCTCCAGATAATGGACAGGGACTCCGATCGCGCCCTGAAGGATGCTACCGTCGGCAAGTCGCTGGAGACGGAAGGCAAGTCCGTCTGGTCTGTCGTTCGGCGAAAGGAGCGCATCCTCATGAGCAGGACGAAGGAGATGAGGAGCCTCGTGGTCAACGGCCTCTTCCTCGCCGGATTCATGGTGGTCTACTCGCTCTCGGGGATTTTCCTCTCATCCCCCACCTCGTTCCTCTTCCTTCTCTTCATCATCGGTTCTTTCGGCTCGGGGAACGCGACTCGCTGGCTGGAGAAGGAGAGGCTCTGGCTCATCAAGACCTCAGCGCTGAATCTGAGGACGTACGTCTCACAGGTCTACCGTGCGAGGGTGACACCCCTCCTGCTGGTTCTCGCGCCCGTGGCTGCAGCGGTCGGCGCACCGCTCCTCATCCAGAGGCTGAGCGAACCAGGCTCGCTGCTCGCTATCGGCCTCTCGCTCCCCGTCGCGCTCGAGATAGCCGCTCTCATGATGGCGGGCGGGATGTACTTTGCCGCCAAATATGGCCAGAGCTCCGTCGACGAGACCCTGACCACGCAGGGCCAGGACCTGGCGGACCTCAGGAGGTTCTTTTACCAGACGCTGATCAACCTGAGCCTCGTGGCCCCGCTCATGGGCCTCGTCTTCGGCGCCTCTGAGATCCCGTCTATCGTCGGCGACTCTTCCCTGCTGGTCGTCGGCGTCGGTCTGGGGGCTGCTACACTCGTCTACTCAGTCGTGGTCCTTCGCTACGTCCTTACGGAGGCCGGCAGGTCCCTCGAAACTAGAGAAGATCTCTAGGCTGCATCTCTGCTAACGTGTAAATACAGCGTCGCCCGACTACGATTGGACGAAAAATGGGAGAAGGCGATGTCACCGAGAAGCACATGAACAAGCTCGCGCCGTTCAAAGTATGCCCGAAGTGCGGAAAGGCGCTTCACGTCAGGCTCGTAGAGGAGACCGTTGAGAAGAAGGACGAGATCGTCCCCGAGGAGAAGATGTCCTTGCCTGCAGCCAGCGCCTCGACTTATCCGGTGCTGGGGAACCCGCCGAACCCTCAGGTGGCCCGCGTGGACGAAGCCTTCGAGGAAGAGCACTACACCGAGACCTACAGGTGCTCCCACTGCGGATACAGCTGGACCGAGGAGCACGAGGACCTGAAGGACCTCGGACACTTCGGCGGCCCAAGCGACGTCTGAGCCCGGACGACGCGCACCGAGCCTGCCGAGAGAGACCCCCACTTGGGACCCTCACAAATATCTACAGTTCGAACGGGAAAGGACACAGCCCTGCCGCGACCTGGTCGCTAAGATAGAGCTGGACGCCGTCTCGCTCGTCGTGGACCTTGGATGCGGCCCCGGCAACAGCACGCAGGTCCTTGCCGGGCGCTGGCCCGAAGCCAAGATAATAGGGATTGACAGTTCCGCCGAGATGCTGGAGAAGGCACGCAAGTCCGGAGTGAGGGCTGAGTGGCAGCTCGCGGACATCAGGGACTGGGCTCCTTCCAGCCCGGTCGACCTGGTCTTCTCCAACGCGGTCTTCCAATGGTTGCCGGACCCTGATGTCCAGCTTCCCAGGCTCCTCAGCGAGGTATCCCCGGAAGGAGCTTTCGCCTTCCAGGTCCCTTCTGGAGAAGGCAGATGGGTCGATGCGATAAGGCGGGTGGCTGAGGGGGCGAGATGGCGCGGGTCGTTCCCCGAAACCGCCTTGAGCTTGGGGATGCCCGATGTCTCTCACTACTATGACCTACTCTCGCCTCTCTCCAGACGGATAGATGTCTGGCAGACGGAGTACGTCCACGTCTTCCCCGCGCCCGAGACTGTCGTAGAGTGGACCTCTGGCTCCGCGCTGAGACCGATTTTGGACAGGCTCACTAAGAAGGAAGAGCGGGAGTCCTTCCTCTCCGATTACACCGCGGCCATCGTGGAAGCGTATCCTGCACGATCCGACGGCAAGGTCCTGTTCCCGTTCCTGCGGCGCTTTGCGGTGGCATATAGGTAGGCGACGGGGCAGCATTATAAGTGCCGGTCGGCGGCGCGGTCGCCGAAGAAAAGATACGTTTGGCATCCCTCGTCCTCGAGCTCTCGTTCCTCTTCGTCTTGTCGGTCGTGTCGAACGCCACTCCTTTCTTCGGTGCTTCTTACACCCTCATAGCTACAGCCGATCTCGTCGCCTACGGCTTCAACGCGGAGAGCTTCGCGCTGGTGGTCTTCGTGACCGCCCTCGGAGCGACGGTCGGGAAGCTCTTCATCTACGCAGGGGCGTTCGGTCTCCGGAGGAGACTCAAGGGCAACAAGAACATCAAACTACTGGGCCGTTGGCTCGGGAAAGCCGGATTCTATCTCGCACTTTTCGTAACCGCGTTCATCCCGATACTCCCGCTCGACGACTATGTCTACCTTGGGGCGGGGGCCAACGAGGCGAGGCTCCCTCCCATGCTCGGTGTCACTTTCATGGCCAAGCTGTGCAAGAGCACCGCGGAGATTCTCTTGGAGTTCTCCGGCATCACCGGTGTCTCGGGCCTCGTCTATCGTTACTTCGGACTTTCGAGGTTGGACCTTTCGATAATATTCTCGGCTTTCTTCGTCGTCCTCGGGGTAGCCATCTACAAGCTCGACTGGCAGAAGATGATTGACAGCTTCCGAAGGCGCGGCGCCACGCACACCCCTGCGGCTGCGTCGGCCTCCGCGCCTAGTATCCAGGCGATGAGAGCCTAATGGCTCGCCCCTCCTCCCTCCATCGACTCCGCGGCCATCGGGTCTCCGAGCAGGAGGAAGAATCCGACCATCGTCAAAGACGCGCCCGCCATGGTGGACCCTAGATACCCGTCGATTGGCTGGAACCTATAGTCGAACCCCGAGCCGAGGGCGAGCACCCTAGGACCATTTGATGAGTATGTGATTGTGGCAGACAAGAGCGAGTTGCTGGAGGTTGCCAGGTTCGACCCCGAGCAATGGTCCGCCGCGTTGTACCTGGCTGAGGTATAGACATAGAGGAGTGAACCATAGGTGATGATCCCCTTTATCTGCGGACTGAGCGGAATGTAAGGCGGTTCTGTAGGGCCCCCTGTCGATGTCTGCGTCGAGTTCGTCGTCGTGGGAAGATCGACGAGGTACGTGGCCGGCAGACTGCAAGTGTCGATAGGTATGGCTCCCGCGCTAAGTCCCCATATGGAGACCAGTCCTCCCGTGAGCCCGGGCGCCGGACTCACCAAGGTCCCGACCCAGTTGTCAGAGACAACGGGACAACTCCCGACTGCATATCCACCCGAGCACTGCGAGGCCTCCATCACCTCGGTCCCGCTGATGGTGGATGGTTTGGGCTGATCGTAGAACGCAAGGGTACTCGTGACACCGAAAGCGAGCAACCCAACGCCAATCACCAGAACTAGCAGGCGTAGATAGTCGCCGCGCCGGCTCGGCCTGCCCCGGGAAACGACCGAGTTGCTGTCTGTCACCATCACGTGTCCCGCCACCACTACCAATGACCTGCTCTTATCCTCACGCATGCGGCCGCGGGATCCGAAAGAAGACATCCTGGGGGAGGTCACTGGACGAAGGGGCACCGGCTGAACCCTGTCTCCACCTGCTCCTTATCCTTGCGAGATAGTAGAATTGGAAGATGGTCAGGGCCACCCAGAGGATGACCAGCGCGAAGACGACGAGGGTGAGATCCAGACTCCGGAATAAGAATATGTTCGAGAGAGCTATCACGATGGCTCCCAAACCCACGGCCATCCTCGCCATGCGTAGCTCGATCATCGTACCCCGGGCGCTCCATGCACCGCGCTGGGCTCCGCCGAGCCCTGTCCGACGCCGCTGCTGCTGGAACTCCTGCAGGCGCGCCTCGTCCAGATAATACCTCCCCGAGACCTCAACGAATATCCCGGTGGCTCCCAGCCTCCGCTTCATCGCCATCTCGAATCGGGGCGGCAGGCCAAGCTCCTGGATGGTCATCGCCTTGTCTGGGCTTGTCGCACCCTTTTGCCTGAATGTCTCGGCGATCTGAAGTATCCGACCTCCCCTTCCTTGGGGATGTCCGAACATGGATAGAGGAGCTTGTCCGAAGGCCTTAACGTTTTCCCATGTGCACGGGGTTTCTACGGCCCGGGCTGGCCCACGCCGCCGCCGGATACTGTCATTCTTTCCCATCTCATCGCGGTGAATGTCGCCCCCATGGTAGCACCGAAGATTGCCAGGGCGTTTGCAAAGTGCAAGAAGGCCATCAGCTGGTTCCCTGTGTCCAGTGTCGCGAAGCCGAGCACGATCTGGATTATGAGGAGCAGCACTATCACAACCGACAACCTCTGCAGAGGCTTGAACGCAGGCTTC
>JASHPA010000151.1 GCA_030038365.1 Nitrososphaerales archaeon | reverse complement strand
GTTCGCGGCGCTGCGTAGCATATCGGTCGCGCCTATCGAGAAGGTGAGGGAGCTCCAGAGGTGCATAGTGAAGTCGAGCCTTCCCCCGGAGAAGCTCTCAGCCGCCTTTGAGGTGCTGTCCAGGGCGGACATGCTCATGGGCAGCATCATGAAGAACCAGGAGTGGAGGTTGCTCCGCTACCTCGACAGCATGCTGGCGCACGAGCTCGCACCGATAGTACGCGGCGGCAACGTACGTTATGCCACGGACGACCTTCCATTCCCGACCTTGCTGCGGATATGGAACGACTCGAAGAAGGTGAAGGAGATATCGCTGAGGTATGCGAGGCGCGCCTACACGAGCGGTGCGAGTGCGCGCACTCAGGACCTTCCTTACATATTCGCCCTGTGCGCCGCCAAGGGTTTCAGGGAGAGCCTCGAGAAGAGCCTCGACCTGGACGAGACGTACGAGAAGTTCCTGCAGAAGGAGGCGACTCGATGAGGATACTCCTCGGTGCCTGGTTCACCCTGCCACGCCTAGGGACGGCGGCGTTCTCTGCGCTGATGAAGCAGCAGGTGAAGTACGACAGGGCGCTGGGCTTCAAGCTCGACGCCGACGCCGACCTGGCCGGAGCCATAACGACGCTTGAGTCTGCCCTCGGGGAGGAGATCGAACTGACCCTCAGGTGCTCCGTCTGTGGGGTAGATGCCTGTCCCGGTTGCAGGTATCTGAGCGTCTGCGACAGGACGAAGGTCTCGCCCCTTTGCCTGTGCCTCGAGCACTCTTTCGGGGCCGATGTGTTCGAGACCTACGTCAAGGCCTACGCGCAGAGCCTCAGTTGAAAGCTATCTCGTCGGCGCGCGGGTCGAGGGACTGCCAGTCGGCCAGGAAGCGCTCCAGCGCCGCTGCGTAGGGGTTGGAGTGGTTGACCCTGAATATCCTGATCCTGTTGAACCGCTTCTCGGTGAGGAGCCCGGCCTTCACAAGGAAGCTGAGGTGCAGCTCGACCGCCGAGTGCGATATCCCGGCCCTGCGCGTAATCTCGGAGATGTTGAGCTCCTCGCTCTTCATGATCACGCTCATGACCTTCACCCTCCCGTAGGAGGAGAAGACCTCCTCAACCTCTAACATCGGCCACCATCCCCTTCAGCTCGTCGACGAGCTGCTCGGCAGAGACAAGCGAGAGCCCTATCATCGTAGTCCTTCCGCGCATCCCCTTGCCCGAAATCTGCGTCTGGATAATCCCCTTCCTGGAGAGCTCGTTGACATCATTCCACAGCTGCGTGTGGTGGTTCGCAGCCAGGCCCATGTCCTCGCAGAGCGCGTCGTAGCTCTTCTCCACCTCGCCTATCGTGACGTATGCGGAATCGCTCTTCTTGAGGAGGTTGGATATCGCCATGAGGATGAGCCTCTGGTGTCTGCCGAGGTAGGTCAACTCCTCCTTCTTGAACTGCGGAGGGAGGGACGCCTTGGCGCGCCGGACGTGCTCGGGCATCACTGCTGGAGCCTCGGCCATCTCTGCCATCTTGCCCGCCCTGTATATCAGGTCGAGCGCGTACCTCGCGTCGCCGTAGATGCTCGCTATCTCAGCGGCGAGCTGGAGCGAATCTTCCTCGATGCAGCCGTCGCTGAACGCCTCCTGGCTGCGCGAGAACAGGATATCGTAGAGCTGCTCGTCGGAATAGGGGGCCAGAGATATCTCGTTCCACTGCAGTGAACTTAGCGTGCTGAGGTCGACGGCCTTCAGATAGTCCAGCGTCTTCGATATGAGCAGCGAGGAGAAGACCTGCGAGTCGCGCGAGAGCTCGCGGAGCCTAGTTATCGTGTAGAGCGACGACGAATCCGAGGTGACCAGCGAGTCGACCTCGTCGAAGGCCACGATCACGTGCACCTTATCCTCAGTGAGCGCATCTAGGAAAGACTGGAGCAGCTCCTCGAACCCAAAGCCCCTGGAGGGATGGTCGTGGCCGAGGAAACGAAGGCCCTTTGTCAGTATCGCCTGCAGCGACCGGTCGATCCGGCAGTTGACATGGAAGAACTTGACGCGATTGCCATACAGCACCGCTTTTTTCTCCAGAGATGCGCCGAGCTTCCTGGAGAGCGTGGTCTTGCCGGTGCCGTTCGGACCCCAAAGCAGGACGCTCTGGCTCATGCGCGAAGAGTGCTCGACGACGCCCTGGAAGTAGACCTCCAGCGCCTTCATCTGGTCGGCCCTGTGCGGGATCGTCGAAGGAACATACTCCGGGACGAGTACGCTTTCGTTCCTGAATATAGAGTGCGGCAGGCTCATCCCAAATCGGGATTTTATTCTGTTTTCTCTATATAAACAGTGATTGCCGTCGAATGCACGTAAAGCCAAGAGAGTAGACTGAAACTATTCTGCCAACTCCGGTCGATATGATATAAGCACCGGACGCGCGAGGGGCGCCATGAAGGCCGTCCGCTTCCACCGGTACGGAGGTCCCGAGGTGCTTCAGTACGAGGACGCGCCCGACCCGACGAGGAAGGAGGGAGAGGTGCTCGTCAGGGTCAAGGCCTGCGCCCTGAATCATCTGGACATCTGGGAACGGATGGGGCCTCCGCGCGTGAAGGTCAACCTGCCTCACGTCTCTGGTTCGGACATCTCGGGCGTCGTCGAAGCGCTGCCTTCCGGAGAGACGGAGCTGGAGATCGGGAACGAGGTGATAGTCAACCCCGGCATAGGCTGCGGACGCTGCGACAAGTGCCTGAGCGGCCTGGACAACCAGTGCAGGTACTACGGGATAATCGGGAACGAGGTCGACGGAGGCTACGCAGAGCTCGTCTCCGTCCCGAGGCGGAACGTGATACCCAAGCCTGAGAGGATGGACTTCACGCAGGCGGCCTCGTTCCCGCTGGTCTTCCTCACGGCGTACCACATGCTCGTGACGAAGGCTGGGCTGCTCGCCGGCGAGACCGTGCTGGTGCTTGGCGCCGGGTCGGGGGTAGGCGTCGCGGCGATCCAGATCGCCAAGGCTCACGGCGCCAACGTAATCGCCACGGCATCGAACGACGGGAAACTCAAGAAGGCGGTCGAGCTAGGCGCTGACAACGTCGTGAACAGGACCACACAGGATGTCGTGCAGGAGGTCAAGAACTACACCAAGGGGAGGGGCGCTGACGTCGTCGTGGAGCACGTAGGCGGCGCCACATGGGACAGGAGCGTGAAGTCGGTGGCCAAGGGAGGGAGGATAGTGACCTGTGGTGCGACGACGAGCTATGAAGCCGTCACGGACCTTCGCTACATCTACAGCAAGGAGATCACGATCTACGGCAGCTTCATGGGAGGAGCGGGAGAGATGTTCCGGGTCCTCGAGCTCTTCAAGCAGAGGAGGCTCAGGCCCGTGGTCGACAGGGAGTACGCGCTGAGCGAGGCTGCGGAGGCGCAGTTGAGGATGGAGAAGGATGAGCACTTCGGGAAGCTCGTGCTGAAGGTTTGATGCGCAGAGGCCTAGACTACCGTCACCCGCACGACGGGTGTCTTCCCCGACACGCTACCCTTCTCAAGGTAGCTTCGCCTACCCCAGCTGATGTTGGCCTTACCAACCAGTTTGGCCTCGCCCTTTCCCAGGATCGACGCCGGGAACTCGAAGAGCTTGACCACGTCTAGGTACTGCGACTTGGCGTCCTCCACGCTGGCGGGTATGATGGGGGCGCGACCGTCTTCGTGGATAATCGAGGCCCATATCCGGTATGGAAGGTCCGGGTCCCTGCTCCAGTAGAACTTGCCCCTCCTGACCTCCTTCCCGGTGGTGGCCAGCTGTTTCCCCATGGCTCCCGCGGTCCGGATCGACGAGGTCATGACCAGGCGAGCGAGCTTGTCATTATCCTCCCATGCCACGGTCCATACGTCCGGAATGAACGATTCGCGAAGACCGCCGACGATCCTGTAGCCCAGGCGCACCCTGACCATCTC
>JASHPA010000150.1 GCA_030038365.1 Nitrososphaerales archaeon | reverse complement strand
CCTCCTGAAGCGGGTTGAGGTGGACGGCGAGCGCGTCCGCATCTATCATCTCGACCAGCCTCTTCGCATCCCTGACGCTGAAACCCTTCGCGAGCTGCGCCGCGCCTATGTTGGCGAATATGAACGCGTTCGGCGCGTTCTTGCGCGCGATGGAATAGGTGCCCGCCATCGCCGCCGAGAGAAGCCCTGCGCGCTGGCTCCCGACTCCCATCGCGAAACCCTTCTCCTCAGCGACCTGGGCGAGCACCCCATTGATCTTCTCAGCCTTCGGCGCCCCCCCGGTCATCGAATCGACGAAGATCGGCGTCTCCAAGCGTTTGCCAAGGAAGCTGACCGAAACGTCGACCTCGTCCATGTCCATCTCCGGCAGAGCGTTGTGCACCAGGTGGACGCACTCGAGCATGGTGGTGGCCTCGCGGGCCTGAACGCGTTTCTCGAGGACTACGTCGATCCCTTCCTCCTTACGCTTGATAACCTCCTCTACCTTCGCGTCGTCGATCTTATTCACGGGAAGGAACCCTTACTGTTGTACCGTGAAAGCTGAGTCGCTTTAAGGCTTTGGAGAAGTCACGGGGCCTGAAACCGGACACGAAAGCCACCTCGGTCCCTGACGCCGCCATCCTGAGAGCCTCGCGGACCTTGAGCGCGATGCCTCCGGTCGCGTCGGAGGAGGACTTTCTTGCCAGCCGGCGCGACTCGGCTGGCCCGATGGAGCGCATGAGCGTCCCGGAGTCGTCTAGTACACCGTCGACGTCCATAACGAAGACGCACCTCGACGCCCCGAGCGACCGCGAGAGCTGCATGGAGATGGTATCGCCGGAGATTATCGTGAACCCGCGATCTCCGAGGATCACGTCGCCGAAGGTGACAGGGGTGAGCCCGGCGCCCACGGCTGAGCGCAGCCACGACAGGCCCTTCCTCCCCGCCGCCGTCAGGAGGGGGTATGGCGAGAACGCGTAGGGGAGGACGCCCGAGGCCAGCAGCGAGTCGCATATGCGGGCGTCGAGTTCGAACATCACCCTGCGCGTCTCGGCCACCCCTTCCGGGGAGGGCCTCGAAGACCGGGAGGAGAGCCCATACTTCTTGGCCACCGGGTGCCCGAACGAACCTCCGCCGTGGACCAGGACGACCCTTTCCCGTGACGCCGCGATCGCGCGGCCGAGAGACCTGACCACGCCGTCCCTGTAGGAGAAAGCGACCTTCTTGTCGGTGACGATGGAGCCACCGAGCTTGACCACCGTCACTCTGTCGTCCAGACCCTCACCCCTCCCGTCGGGACGTCCGTGACGAAGACGTCGAAGCCCTTCACGGAGATCCGGCGCGCGGTAGCCTCCTCCTCGCCCCGCGGTGCCACCGCCAGCACGCTACCTCCTCCACCCGCTCCCGTCAGCTTGGCGCCGAGGCATCCCGCCTGCAGGCAGATGTCGACGAGCGCGTCGAGCTGCTCGTTCGAGGCCCCCACCATCCCGAGCACCGCGTGGTTGTACGTCATTATCCTGCCAAGGTCCTCGAGCCGGCCGGTTACAAGACGGGCGGTCGCCAGCTCGGTCACCAGGGTGGCCGATTCACAGAGCTTCGCAAAGAGAGCAGGGTAGAAACTCTTCATCGAGGAGACCTTGCTGACCAGCCGTCCTGTGCTCCGCCTCTTCCCGGAGTAGACCACGAGGAACTTGGCCGGCTTCTCGAGGGGCACCTGCCAGGGCTCCCTGCCGACCCTGAACTCGAGCACCCCGCCGAAGACGGACGCTGCCACGTCCACGCCAGACGGGTTACCGTGCACCATCTTCTCGCCCATCATGGATGTCTCCGCCACAGAGTTGGCGTCGAGGTTCCAGGCCTCGAGCCGGCTGACGGCAGCCACCGCGGCCACCATGGTAGAGGCGGAGGACCCCAAGCCGGCGCCTGCAGGCAGGTCTGAGCTGACCCTCAGCCGTACCTTCGGTTCGTGGGACCTCTCGCGGTACATCTCGCGTACGACCCTCTCAACGGGGAGGGGGCTCGAGCCGGCCGGCCGGCTACCTCCGATCGGGGTCTCCAGGGCAAAGTGCTCTGCGCGCGAGGCCTCCACCTTCGTCCCGCGCCCTATGGCAGCGACGAGCGCTACGCCGCCGTGCACGACGAAGTGCTCTCCTGAGATTATGACCTTACCGGGTGCCTCCGCTATCGCTTTCACCGAGGCTCACCCGAAGACGACCGAGGGGTACCCGACGACGGCGGCAAAGTCTCCTGTGGTGTCCCCGCTGTTAGCGTATTTGTGCAGTTCACCGCTGCTGAACCCAAGCTCCCTGCTCGCCTCCATCACCGTGGCGATGGCGCCGTAGCCGCAGGCTGTGACGCGGCGTTCTTCGAGGACTTTATAGAAGGAATCGATGTCCAGGCGAAAGACGGTCTCAAGCAGGGCGGCGTCCTTCTCTCGCGCCACCTCGGAGGGCTCGTAGTGGGTCAGGTCGGACGAGGCCACAAGGATCACGTCCTTCCCTGCGAGCATCTTTGCCAGGCCCCTCCCCAGCTCCTTCGCTGTCTCGATGTCCTGGAAGGCGAGCGAGATGGGGAGGAGCTTGAAGGAGCCATAGAGCTCCTGGAGGAACGGGAGCTGGACCTCCAGAGAATGCTCCCTGCGGTGGGCCTCCGGGTCGAAGTCGACGAGCCCGGTGAGCTCGACTATGCGGGCCGACGCCTCGGAATCGACGGGGAGCCTTCCCAGTGGTGTCTCCCAGGAGCCCTCCCGGTATGTGGCGACGCCGCTCCCTATCCCGTAGTGGTTTGGCCCCACGACGACCACGAGCTCCGGCCTCCGCAGGCCCGAGAGCCAGAGGTAGCTGTACGCAGCGACGGGGCCCGAGTACTGGTACCCTGCGTGGGGACAGACGCATGCGGCTACGCCGGCGCGTCCCTCTTTGAGGGGCGGCAGCTTTCCGGGCCCGAGCGGGTGGAGATAGGAGTCACGGATCGCCTGCCTCAGCTCCTGCGGGTCGTCCGGGTAGAAGCTTCCGGCGACTGCGGGTCTCCTGACTGACATGAGCAGAATGCGTACTGGCGGGACTTTAGAGGTTTCCGGGCCTACTCCTGCTCGTCTTCCACGACGTCCGACTCGAGCAGCTTGGTCTCGAAGTCGTCGATCGTGTACTTCATAGCCTGGTCACCGGTCAGCTGCGAGCTGTGGGTGAGCGCCGCCCGCGCTAGCAGCCAGAAAATCGCCGCCAGCGCTTTCCTGCCACGGTTGTTGCCGGGTATGACAAGGTCTACGTCGTCAGTAACGTTATCCGTATCGGCTATGGCGATGACCGGGATGCCCATCTTGCCGGCCTCTATGATGGCCTGGGTATCGGACGCCGGGTCGGCCACGACGACGAGCTCCGCGTCGATATGGCCTGGATAAAGAGGGTTGGTGAAGGTCCCGGGCATGAACCTGCCGGTCACGGCGATGGCGCCCGTCAGCTCGCAGAACTTCTCGACAGGGACCCTGCCGTAGTCCTTACTCGAGTAGACGACCGTGTTGGCGGCGCCGACGAACGCGATGAACTTGCCGGCTACGTCTATCCTCTGTAACGTCTTGGAATAATCGATGATGTGGAGCCCGTCAGGCCTCGGCCTCGTGGTGAACTGCTCCATGGTCTTCGTCCTCACCTGCGTCCCGATTCGGATGCCCGTCGCCAGCAGCGCCTTCTCGGAGAGCTGCGGGAGGATCTGCTTGTCGTCGGAACCCTGGTCGATTTCTTCGTGCTGAGCTGACAACTCTAGTCTGCCTCCAGGGGCGCTCTAACCACTACTCTCGAAACGTCACAGGCCGCGTCAGGCTGGTTCCCTGTAGGATTCTTCTCGGACCTGTCTCGGATTGTCGCTCGCTTTGCAGCCTCTGGCAGAACAAATGGATATGCTTCCTCGTCATCTTCTCTTTCTGCCAGTTTGCTTATGCCAAACTCACCAATTCGCCTGTTTCGAGCCTTTCCCCTCCCCGGTGAACGTCATTTAAGCGTGTCGAGTTCGCAGGCCCACGTCTCATGATATGGAGCCCACCCAGCCCGTGTCGAGGCTCCCGCTGAGCTGCTCCGAGAGGCGTATCAGCTCGTTGACCTTCGAGGTCCTCTCACCTCCCACGATCCCGCACTTTATCAGGCCGCATCCGAACCCTACGGCGAAGTGGGAGAGCTGCGCGCCCCCGTTGTCGCCGGAGCGATGGGACGCCGCCACGACCTGCTTGTGGTCCTTCGCCAGCTTGGCGAACCTCTGCGCCTCACCCAGAGTGCCTATCTGGTTGACCTTCAGGATCACGGCGTTCGTGCTCTTTCTCTCTATGCCCGTGGCCAACAGAGCCGTGTCCGTGGTATAGATGTCGTCCCCGACGAGCAACGTGCCTTTGAGGGAGGAGTGGAGGGAGGCATAGCCCTCGAAGTCGTCCTCGTTGAGGGGGTCCTCGATGTAGAAGAGGTGGTAACGGTCTCTGAGCTCGGAGATGAACGAGATCTGTTGCTCGCGCGTGAGCGTCTTCTTGGTGGACCTGTAGTAGTACGCTTCCTTCTTCGGGTCGTAAAGGCTGCCGGCCGCTACGTCGATGCCGAACCGTATCTCCCTGCCCGCCTCGTCTCGTACCTGTGCGACAGACTCTGAGACGACCTGAAGCGCCTGCTCGTCGGTGATGCCGGGAGCCCATCCACCCTCGTCTCCCTTCCCGAGCGGATAGGAGAGGCCCTTTGCGAGGTTCTTTCCGACCCTCTTGTGGACCGCGAAGTTGAGCTGGGCGGCCTCCGCTACCGTGCCCGCGCCGACAGGAGCCAGGAGTATCTCCTGCATTGCAGGAGAGAGGTCGCTCGCGTGCTTGCCGCCCCCGACGACATTGCCGAGAGGGAACGGAAGGCTGGAAGCGCGAGGGTCTATCACCCGGCACAGGGGGATGCCTCTAGCGGCGCCCTCCGCTTCCGCGGCCGCGACGCTGATCGCGTACGCGAGCGAGCCGCCGATGCGGGAATAGTTGCCCGTGCCGTCTATCTCCCTGAGGAGCTTGGCGAGTCCCTGGATGTCGCCGGCGTCTTGGCCGACTATCCTGCTCTTGAACTCCTGAAAGCCCGCGATCGTCTTGGCGGGGCTGTCGTCGACGAACGGGACGGCCTCGTTTGACCCGCGGCTCGCTCCCGAGGGAGAGAGTGCCCTCCCGAGCTTGCCTTCGACCATGACATCGGCCTCCACCCCGAGGTCTCCCCGGCCGTTGAAACAGACTCTGAGTCGGATGTCTTGTATGCGCATGTCCTCGATCAGGGACCCGAGTTCTTCTGGGAGTAGTACGGGAGAACCTGGTCGATGAGGTCGACGGAAGTTATCATCATGCGCCTGCAGCAGTAGCGCGTGACCTGCAGGTCATCGAGCGCCTTGCCTGGGTCCTCCCCAGCCTGGACCTTCGCCTTGAACTCCTCGAACTTGTCGCCGATGAGCTTCCCGCAGGTGAAACA
>JASHPA010000149.1 GCA_030038365.1 Nitrososphaerales archaeon | reverse complement strand
GGGGTACTTTTGGCGGTCGAGGTGGACCTCGACCTCGCCGTCTCTGAACCAGTCTCCGCTGACCTCGTACTTGGCAGCGGGGATGAGGCCCTTACGGTTCTTCCTGACGATGGCGGAAGGTCCCGTCGCATCGACGTAGTAGGAGCACTCGACGTCGAGGGACCCTGCCTTCACCCTCACAGTTTCCCCTGTGGTCTCTGTCGCCATCACCTTGGTCGAGGTGAGGACCCTAGCACCCTTTGACTCGGCGGTCCCGGCGAGCTGCCGTTCGTACGCGCTCCTGTCGACCACTATCACTTCTAGCTTCGAGGCATCGACCGAGGCTGACGCGCCGGAAGGGACGTAGACGGTCCCTCTGATCACGCGGCTCTGGATGGACGGGAACCTTGGAGGGATGTACTCGTTCATCGCCCTCATCGAGACGAGGCCGTCGCACTTCTCGGGCTCACCGACCTCGAGGTCCTCCTCTAGGACGATCACCCGTAGACCGCGCGAAGCTGCCTCCGCAGCGAAGCTCAGGCCCGCGACGCTGCCTCCGCCAACCACCACGTCGTAGGCAGGGCTCAACCGAGGGCAACCCTTAACCGTGCAGTATTAACCGTTGGCCCGAACCGTATTAAATTGGAAGTCAAGCAGGTCATCGTGGCCCGGACGGACCTTGGGATGGGCAAGGGGAAGCTCGCCGCCCAGGCCGCCCATGCATCCCTCGCGGGGGTCGAGGAGAGCATGAGAGGCCACAAGGACTGGTACGACGAGTGGGACGGACAGGGACAGGCGACGGTCGTCGTGAAAGCGGCTGGCGAGGAAGAGCTGATGGAGCTGATGAAGAGGGCGAAGACGATGGGCCTTCCGAGCGCAATCGTGAGGGACAGGGGTCTCACGCAGGTCGAACCCGGCACGGTGACGTGCCTTGCGATAGGTCCTGCGCCTGCTTCGGAGATAGACAAGATCACGGGCCAGCTCAAGCTGCTATGACCCCTGAACCGCCCCTCGTGGACAGGGATGCGGGAATGACCGTCTACGCGACTCCGGGTACGCGGCACGCCGGGAGGATAAGGGCGTCGAGGGACGACTTCGTTGTCGAAGAGCTGTTCGACATGGGGCAGGTCGAGACCGACAGGAAAGAGGGGTACGTCCCCGTCTACGCGCTGAGAAAGTCCGGCCTCGACACCCCGCACGCGGCGAAGGAGCTGGCCGAGGCGCTCAGGAGCAACGTGAACTTTGCGGGGCTCAAGGATAGCAATGCCGTGACGGCACAATACGTCAGCGCGAGGAGCAGCAGGGCCGCAGACCCTCCCCTCGTGGTCGGGAAAGGGTTCCAGGCGCAGAGGGTCGGATATCTGCCCAGGCCCATATCCAGAGGCATGATTGCCGGAAACGCGTTCAGGATAGTGGTCAGGGCGGAGGAGGACCTTGCGGTGGTGGTCGACCCGGTCTTCATCCTCTGCCATGCAAGGAAAGTTCCCAATTTCTTCGGCTATCAGAGGTTCGGCCTCAGGGGGATGGTGAACCACAGGGTGGGCAGGGCGGTGCTGGAGCGCGATTTCAAGCGCGCAGTGGAGCTGCTCCTCGGGAGACCCCGCGAAGGAGAGCCGCCGGGAGCGTCCGAGGCCAGGGCAGCGGCGAGGGACGGGCGCTATGGGGAAGCGGCCAGGTCGTTCTCCCCCAAGCAGGACATCGAGAAGAGGGTTGCCGCGTATCTGGACCGCAAGCCTGAAGACTACCTCGGCGCGTTCAGGAGGATACCGATAGTACCGAGGAGGCTGATGGTCCAGTCGTACCAGGCCTATCTCTTCAACCTTACCTTGAGCAGGGTCGTGGCGGAGGGGCTGCAGATATCAGCGGCGGAGAACGGTGACAACTGGGCAGAGGTCTCCGAGGACGGTCTCCGGATCGGGAAGGTGAGGGGGGTCAGGGAGCCGGTCGCCGAGGGAGCAGTCCCGCTCGTCCAGCTCGTGGGCTACGCCTTCCGGAATTACGGTTCCAGGTTCGACCGGCTCACGCTGTCGGTCCTCGACGACGAGGGGATAGCGCCGGGGGCGTTCTACATCAAGGAAGCAGAGGAGGTCAGCAACGAGGGAGGCTTCAGGCAGGCACCTTTGCTGGCGACCGGGATGCGATACGAAACCGTGGCTGGAGGGATCGCGCTGAACTTCGGCCTCGGGAGAGGAGAGTACGCGACGACCCTGCTCAGGGAGGTCCTGAAGCCAGAGGACCCCATTGCGTCTGGATTTTGACGCTCAACTCATATATCATAACGGAAACAGCAGAGAACCGGCAACGAGTTGTCAGAGCGGGACGTCTATGACATAACGATAATCGGTGGGGGTCCCACGGGGCTTTTCGCCAGCTTCTACGCCGGCCTCAGGCAGATGAGGACGAAGGTCGTGGACGCTCTGGAGGAGCTCGGAGGTCAGGTGGCCGTGCTCTACCCCGAGAAATACATCTATGACGTGGGAGGATTCCCCAAGGTCACCGGGAAAGACCTGGTCAAAGGGATGGTCGAGCAGGCCCTCAAGTTCAACCCGACGGTCGTCCTTGGCGAGAGGATAACCAGGATCGAGAGGCTCGAGGACGGGACGATAAGGCTCGGCTCAGCGAGCGGGCGGGAGCACTACTCAAAGACGGTGCTGATAGCGGCAGGGGTAGGGGCGTTCTCACCGAACAGGACGGACGCGGTGAACGCCGTCCAGTACGAGGGAAAGGGCGTGTACTACTTCCTGAAAGACAAGGGGATCATGAAGGGGAAGAAGATCCTGATCGTAGGGGGAGGAGATTCCGCGGTTGACTGGGTGCTGAACCTCCACCAGTGGTGCAGCGACATCACCCTGGTGCACCGTCGCGACGTCTTCCGCGCCCATGAGGAGAGCGTCGCCGAGATGATGCGGACGGGGATCGATGTAAAGCTGTTCTACGAACTGAAGGAGGTTATCGGGGACGGGCAGAAGGTCACGGGCGCCGTCATCGTCGACAACAGAGGCAAGGCAGAGAGCAGGGTCGAGGTCGATGCGGTTCTGGTGAACATAGGGTTCCGCGCCGACCTGGGACCCATCAAGGACTGGGGACTGAAGATCGTGGGGCGTGAGCTCTCGGCCACCGGGAGGATGGAGACCAGCATCCCCGGCGTCTACGCGGCGGGAGATATCGCCGCGGCGGAAGGCACGGTGAAGATGAACCTGATAGTGACCGGGTTCGCCCAGGCTGCCATAGCTGTGAACGTGGCGAAAAAGTACACCGACCCGAACGCGAGGATATTCCCGGGTCACAGCAGCGAAATGAGCATCTAGGAGAGGCCCAGCGTCCGCCGGTAGTTGTAATCCTTCACGATGGACGGGTTGTGAGGGTCGATGAGGATGCACTCGTACCAGGAGTGCTTGCCGTCTTGCCACAGGATGTACGACCCGAGCACCCTGAGGTTTGGGAACTTCTCGTTGACCCGCCTCTCGGCGACGCCCTGGACCGGCTCGTCGGACTTCATTCTCAGCACGCCGAGGTGCTTTGGTCTCCTGCCCGAGGTCGGCCTCTTCCTGCGCATGCCACCCCTCGAGACCCGGATGCGGACCACGACCACGCCCTCCTTCGCCTTGTACCCGAGCATCCTCGCCCGGTCGAGCCTCGAGGGTTTCTCTAGCCTCTCGATGGTGGGTCCCCTCCTAAGCTGCACAGCCCTGGACGAGATGTCGCCAGCCTTCTCGTGGAACACCTTCTGCCAGGTCTTACCTATCTCGGAGTACAAAACCGAACGGGTGGCGGTTTAGAGAGGGGCAGATAAGCGTTTACTCACGACGCTGGAAGAACTGGACGATTTTCGTCCCCGTGACCGTTATCGCCATGCGCTGGGCATCGGAAGTCTGTCCGGCGATGTGGGGCGTCGCTATGATGTTGGGAGCGTCAAGGATCTCAGCGGATGGGGGCTCCTTCTCGAAGACGTCGAGCGCGGCGCCAGCTAGCTTCCCCTCGATCAGGGCCCGGGCGAGCGCCACCTCGTCGATCACCTCTCCCCTCGACGTGTTGACTATGAATGACCCCTTCTTCATGAGAGATATACGCCTCGAGTCCACAAGATGACGGGTCTCAGCGGTGAGCGGGACGTGCAGGGTGATGAAATCGGACGAGGAGAACAGAGTGTCAAGGTCGACCATGGTGCACCCTATCGAGGCCAGGACGTCCTTGCTGATCTCTATGATGTCATAGCCGAGTACAGACATCCCCAGCACCCGGGCCATCTCGCCCACGCGCCTCCCTATCCTCCCCATCCCCGCGATGCCCATCGTCTTGCCCTTCAGCTCGATGCCCACGAACCTCTCTTTCTCCCAACGGCCGGCCCTGGTGGAGGAATCCGCGGTCGGCACCCATCGCGCGAGCGAAAGCATCAGGGCCAGGACGTGCTCCGAGACTGCCTCGACGAGCGCCTCCGGACTGTTGACCACCTCTATGCCACGGGCGTTGGCCGCCCTGATGTCGACGTTGTCCAGGCCTGTCCCCGGCCTCGCGATGAGCTTCAGCTTGGTCGCCTTTGCGATCACGTCTGCCCCTATCTTGGTCCTGCTCCTCACGACGACCACTTCGTAATCCGCGATGCGCGCCAGCAACTCCTCGGGGGTTATCTTAGGTAGATAATCGACCTCGAAGTCCTCAGGGAGGGCGAGCGCGTTCAGGTCAACCGTGTCGCAGATGAGTACTCGGTGCTTCAAGGGTACGCGGTTCGGGTTGGGCGAGGGCTTTGCCTGCTGTTAAGGCTATTGGACATCTATCCCTGTTAAAACCAGGCAGATATGGAGATTCGTGATAGGCGAGCTCCTCGAGGCTCACCCCCAACGCCACCACGAGCGACGCGTACTCCGAGAGCGAGAGGGCCCCGGCGCCGGCCACCTGTATGCCGTGGACCCGTCGGGTGGACCGGTCGTAGACCACAGACGCATAGACGGGGTTCGCGCCGGAGAGGTCGTCAACGACCTCCGAGTCTACCCGGACTGTGTCGAGACCAATGCGCGCACCCTCTTCGGCCTCGATTCCCGCCGCGCACACCTCTGCCCCGAAAAGCCGCATGGCTAGGCAACCGGCTAGACGAGCTTGGACCGCGCCTCCTGCGGCGTTGATACCGGCGACATCACCCATCACCCTCGCGGAGGAGTACAGCCTGCATGGGACAGACGCCGGCCCTAGTCTGAGCTCGGCGCAGTCGCCGGCCGCGAAGACGTTCTTCGAAGAGGTGCGCATCCACCGGTCGACGAGCAACCCGCCGTGGTTCCCCGTCCGGCAGACGGTCTGAGGGAGGGCAGGGGTGCCGCGTGGGAGTATGACGACCCCGTCGCACGGGTATACCCTCCCGGAGGAGACCACCGCCTCGACCCGATCGGTCCCGACCACCGCGCCCACGTCTGCGTTCAGGAGTTCGACCCCGTTCGCCGCTGCGGCCCTGGCGATGGCGCCTCTCACGCCCGGTGAGAACCTCCGGAGGCCTGATTGGCCGATGAAAGCTCGGACCTTCGAGCCCTGCGAGAGTATCTGCGCCACCATCAGCGAGAGAGGGACGGAGCCGGCGACGGCGACGTGAGACAGCCCGGCCATGGACCTTGAGAGGGCGACGTAGTCGTCAAGCGACCTCAGGAGGAAGACCCCCGGCTTTGATGTCCCCTTCGTCTCCACGTCGAGATGGCGGCTACCGGTGGCTATGACGAGAGAATCGAAATCGAACCGTCCGCTTCCCGTACGGACGTGCGACGACGGGTCGACGCTCTGCACCCTCTCATTGAACCTGAGCTCGACCCCGGACCGCAAAAGGCTTGACGCGTCGGCCCGTAACCTCTCTGGTGGACACTCTCCCGAGAGGACGCAGGGGAACAAGGCCCGGTTCGGTCCCGGCGTGTCGGACCCCTCCAGGAGCGTCACGTCCGCGCCTGAGGCGCTAGCCGCGGCAGCGGCGGCGACTCCTGCGGCGCCTCCTCCAACCACCAAGACTTTCATGCCGGCCGCGCGTGCACGGACGGATTAAGGCAGTTACGTCCGGCAGGGCGCGCCCTATGGGAGAGAGGGCTGAAACTGAAGAGGAAGACACCGTTATAACCTACAGCAGAACGCCGCGCCAGCATTGCTCGTCGGGATCGTCGGTAAGCCCAACGTGGGGAAATCTACGTTCTTCTCGGCGGCCACCCTGAAGAGCGTGCCGATCGCCGACTATCCGTTCACGACGATAGCACCCAACGTCGGGATGGGATACCTGCGCACGAAGTGCGTGCACGAGGAGATGGGCGTGACCGACAACCCACGGAACTCAGTCTGCAGGGACGGCGCCAGGCTAATCCCGGTGAAGCTGGTCGACGTGGCCGGTCTGGTGGCGGGAGCGTCGGAGGGAAGGGGAAGGGGCAACCAGTTCCTGGACGAGCTCAGGCAGGCGGACGCCCTGATCCACGTGGTTGACGCGTCCGGCGGCACCGACGAGGAGGGGAGGAAGGTGGAGGTAGGGAGTCATGACCCGGTCGAGGACGTGAAGATGATCGAGAAAGAGCTCGACCTCTGGATCCTCGGGATAGTGAAGAAGGATTGGGAGAAGCAGGCCCGGCTTGTCGAGCAGATGAGGTCAAGCATAGCCGCGTACATCGCCCAGCGGCTGAGCGGACTGGCCATCGATGAGGAGAGCGTCGACGGCGCGCTCCTTCATCTGCGTCTGAAAGACGAGAAGCCCACGAGCTGGACGGACGAGCAGATGCTGGAGCTGGTGAGGGCGCTGAGGGAGACGAACAAGCCGAGCCTCCTGGCGGCGAACAAGGCCGACCTGCCGGGCGGGCGGGAGAGGGTAGAGAAGCTGAAGCAGACAGGGAGGCTCGTGATCCCGTCGGCGGCGGAGGCAGAGCTGCTGCTGAGGAGGGCCTCCGAGCACGGAATCATAGAGTACACGCCTGGAGACGGCACGTTCGGGGTCAAGGCCGCTCTCAACCCGCAACAGGAGAGGGCCCTGCAGCTGGTGAAGGAGAAGGTGCTCGAGCCCTACGGGTCGACGGGGGTGCAGCAGGCCATCGACCAGGCCTACTTCGGTCTGCTCAAGGCGATAGTGGTCTTCCCCGTCGAGGACGAGACCAAGCTCTCAGACAAGAACGGCAACGTCCTGCCCGACGCCTACATTATGCCGGGCGGGTCGACGGCGCTTCAGCTTGCGGCAAAGATCCACACGGACCTTGCCAAGGGGTTCCTCTACGCGATAGACGCCAGGACGGGGATGCGGCTGGGCGGAGACCATGTCCTCAAGGACAGGGATATCCTGAAGATAGTCTCGGGTACGCGGCGGGGTTGACAGGAGCGGCGTACGCTCCCGTCACTTGTCTACCTTCTCGACGTCCTTGTATTCCGTCCACTCGTAGCCGCAGTGTTTGCACTTGAACTTGTACTCGTAGAGCTGGTCCTCGTCGTCGACATCCTTACCGAAAGAACCAGGAGCGCGCCCGCCTATGCCAATCCCGGGAGGCCCGGTCGGGATGATATCGTCCAGCGCCTCCTCAACCTTGCCTTTCACTCCTTCCCTGAAGTCCTCCTCCGGATTGTCCTCGACAAGCTCCTTGCTCTCGGTGACGACCCTGAAGAGGCTGTGGCAGTGCGGGCACTCGACTTTCAAGA
>JASHPA010000148.1 GCA_030038365.1 Nitrososphaerales archaeon | reverse complement strand
TGGCAAATGCGTTCTTTGCGGATATGACAGGTGCAATGCTGCACTTGAGTTTCACCACCTCGACAAGAAGGCCAAAGGCTTTGGTCTTTCAAGAGGAGGAAGAATCAGGTCGTGGGAGTCGATGAAGAAGGAGCTGGACAAATGTATTCTCGTTTTGTGCCAACTGTCACCGCGAAGTTGAAGCGGGTGCGAGGGTAATCCGCATCCGGCGTGCTGCCTAGCAGGTCTACTTCTTGGTTCTCTTTCCCGTGACCGTATACGCGACGGCCTCGCCCACGTCCTCGGCGTGGTCCGCTATCCTCTCAAGGTACCGGAGGATGAGCGTGCCTGAGATGTAGCACTTGCTATCGCCTCCGGTCTCCTTGGTGACCTTCTGGAGATAGCTCCGGTACATGTCGTCGACGACGTTGTCCATCGTCTTGAGCTTCCCCGCCATCATGACGTCACGCTCGGTGAACGCCTTGATGCTAAGGTGTATCATGTCGATGGACTGACGGCCTGCCTTCTCTACGTCGGCCTTGTCACAGCCTGACAGGTCCTTGTAGAAGGAGAGGATGTCGGCGATGTCGTATGCGTACCTTCCGAGTCGCGAGAAGCCGTAGGCTATCTCCATCGCAGAGGTGATGAAACGGAGGTCCGATGCCACGGGTTGGTATCTCGCGATCACCTCGGTCGCAAGGTCGTTGACGTCGTCCTGGAGTTTGGCGAGCTGTTCTGAACTCCCGTAGACTTCCTCCCTCACGTCCTTGCTCGTCGAGTAGGCCTCGATTGCCTTCTTTACGGTGGCCTCCGAGAGCGAGCCCATGTCGAGGACCATGGTCGTGAGTCTCTCCAGTCCCATTTCCATCAGGCGCGGCATTCTTGTATCTCCTCCTCGGCGCGGCTACAGGCTTCCCCTGATGTACTTCTCGGTGAGCGGGCTCCTCGGGTTCTCGAACACGTCAGAGGCCGGACCGAACTCGACGAGGTCTCCCTTGTACAGGAAGGCCACGTTGGTGCCCACCCTCGCAGCCTGCTGCATGTTGTGGGTTACGAGCACCACCGTGTAGTTCTCCTTGAGTTCCACCATCAGTTCCTCCACCTTTGAGGTCGAACCCGGGTCGAGGGCGGACGCTGGCTCGTCCATCAGCAGGACCTCGGGACGCACCGCAAGAGCCCTTGCGATGCAAAGTCTTTGCTGCTGACCGCCTGACAGGCCCCAGGCGTTCTTGGTAAGCCTGTCCTTGACCTCGTCCCAGAGAGCGGCCTTCTGGAGGCTCTCCCGGACGACGGCATCGAGCTCCTGCTTGTTCTTCGTGAACTTGTGTATCCGGGGACCGAAGGCGACGTTGTCGTAGATCGAGATGGGAAACGGGTTGGGCTTCTGGAAGACCATGCCCACGCGCGTCTTGAGGAGGACAGGGTCGACGTCCGGAGCGTAGATGTCCTGTCCGTCCAGAAGGACCTGGCCGCTTATCCTGAATCCGTGTACTTCGTCGTTCATCCTGTTCAGGGTCCTGACGAGGGTGCTCTTGCCGCAACCCGAGGGCCCCATGAACACTGTGATCTTGTTCCTCCGGATGGAGAGGCTGATCCCCTTGAGGACTTCCAGGGTGCCGTAGTAGGCGCTGAAGTCAACGAGCTTCATCAGCGTGTCGTCGGGTTCCTGAGAGCCATCGTGGTAGATCGGGCTCGCGACCGCAGCCTGTTGTGCGTTTTCCTCTTCTTTCATCATAACGGGCTCAATCGTCACCATTTCCACCATCTATTATACCTTGGAGAACCTCCGAAGTCCGATCTTCGTGAGGAGGTTCAGCCCTATCACGATCAGGATCAGCAGGAACGTCGCTACGTACGCCAGGGCCTGCTCCGCTGGGATGGACGACTGCTGGTAGAACGTCCATATGGCTCCCGTGAGGTAGGCCACGGGCCATCCGATGAACCAGTGACCCAGTCCGGAGGGCTCGAAGCTGCCGAACCCCGCGGTGTACAGCAGGGGCGCCGTCTCGCTAAGGGCTATGCCTATGGACAGGAGGACCCCCGTGAATATGCCCGGAAGCGCGAACCTGAGTACCAGCTTGTTGATCACCGTAGTCTTGGTGCTGCCGAGCGCTGTGCCTCCCTCCCTGAGGCCGTTGGGCACCTTCCTGAGGGCTATGTCGGTAGTGCGGAACACGTACGGGAACATCACTATCGACAGGACTATCGCCCCCGCGAGGATCGAGTATCCCCAGCCGAAGGACTCGACGAACACAACATAACCGATGTATCCGAGTATGATCGAGGGTACGCCCGCTAACACATCAGCAGCAAACCTCAGGCCGTTGGCGAAGGACCCTCCTCTGGAGAATTCTGCCATGTACACGCCACCGAATATCCCGAGCGGTATGGCAATCGCCCCGGAGAGACCCGTTATGACTGCCGTTCCGACGATCGCGTTCGAGAGCCCCGGGACAGCGGCGCCGGTCGTGTGCACCAACCGGACCACCGAGATCAGTTCGAGGCCCTTGTACGCGAACATGTAGAACATGTCCGCCAGGGGGACGAGCACTACAACGAGACAGGCCAGAGCGAGGACCTTGAGTATGCGGTCGGTCACCTTCCTCCTTCTATGGTTCGCGACCACGGAAGGATGGTTCCATGGGGACATCGTGGCGCCGGGAGAACCGCCGTCTTCGCTCTTCATAGTCCCACCACCACCCTATCCTCCGTGTTTATCGAGGCCCGCCTGACGATCAGCCTGGCGGTCACGTTCACGACCATTGTCGTTGCGAGGAGAACGAGGGCGATTTCAGCCAGCGCATAGACCCACATCTTCGAGGGGTCGAGGAAGGAGTCGTCAAGATTGAGCGCGATGAACGCGGCCATGGAGTTCAACGGCGAGTAGAAGCCGAGCGGAAGGGCCGTCGCGCCCTCGCAGACCATCGCGACCGCCATCGTCTCCCCAAGCGCCCTCCCGAGCCCGAGCATCGCCGAACCCACGATGCCGCTCCTTGCGAACGGGAACACGATCTTGCGGGTGACCTCCCAGTTCGTCATCCCCAGAGCCTTCCCTCCCTCCTTCAGCTCGACGGGCGTAGATGCCATCGAGTCACGACTAATCGACGCTACTATCGGGACGATCATTATGCTGAGTATGAGACCCGAGTTGAGGAGCCCGGAGCTGTAAACGGGGCCTCCGAACCCGGGGATATATTTCAGGAACGAGCCCGCGATGGCGGGCTCGAGGGTGTACCTGAGCCAAGGCCCGACGACTATGAACGCCCACAGACCGTAGATTATGCTCGGTATACCGGCCAGCAGCTCGACGAAGAACGACCCCACATAGGCGATCCGCTTCGGAGCCACTTGCGACAGGAAGGTGGCGACGCCCAGGCTGACCGGGACACCAAGGAGCAAAGCGATCGCCGACGATATCAGCGTCCCTACGAAGAACACCACCATGCCGTACGAAGCACCCTGCATCACGTGAATCCACCCGTCCACGACCACCTCCACGTTGTTTACGCCAGTAGCTGGGTTCCATGCGGTGGTCGTGAAGAATTTCAGACCATTGTAGGCTATCGAGGGAGCCGAGTATAACAGGAGTGCGCCGAGAATCAGAAATAGAAAGAGGAAGGCACTGCCGCTTAGCAGTGCCGTCAGTCCCTTGTAGACACGGTCCGTCAGGTTGGACTTGCGCTTAGTAGCTTTCATCTAGCTACCCTGTGATCGACTCGATCTGGGTCCAGCTGAGCTGGGCTATCGAGTTGGGCAGAGCCACGAATCCAACTGGTCCGAGGTAGGTCGACGATTGGCCGTACTGTGGTAGTGTCGCCCATTCGAGGAGGGCTATGATGTCCGTCGCGAGCGTCTGGCTTGGCTGGGTCTGGTCGACCATCACGTACTCGTAGTTGACGATCGGGTACGAGTTAGCTCCTGGACCGTCGACGAGGGACACACGTTCGTTCGCTGGGGTGCTGGAGTACTGTGCGTCAAGCGCAGCCGTGACGTTGGGGGTGGTCAGTGCGACGTAGTTGCCTGCGAGGTTGTAGAGCTTTGCGTTGCCGAGTCCATCTGTGGTTGCCTGGGCGAGATAGCTCACTCCTATGTATGCGATGCAGTACTCGGTCTGCGAGCATGCGGTCAGCATACCGGAGTTGCCGTCCTCAGCCTCTGCGGCCGGGTTGGATGGCCATGAAATGGTGGTCCCCTCGCCGTAGTTCTTGGCCCAGTCGGAGCTCGTGTCGGACAGGTACGTCGTGAACAGGCCGGTGTCTCCACTGCTATCGGACCTGTGGAGCGGCACTATCAGCTGGTGGGGGAGTTCGCTGGCTACGCCTGGGTTTATCGCCTTTATAGCGGCGTTGTCCCAGTACTGGATCGTTCCGTTGTAGATTCCTGCGAGGACGTTCCCGGTGAAGTTGAGCTGCTCAGTGACCATGGGCAGGTTGTAGTTGATCGCCTGTGCTGAGACTGCTACGGGGATGTTGAGGACATTGGGGTACTCCTGGACCTGCGCATTTGTCAGGAACACGTCAGAACCTCCGAGGTTGAGCGTGCCTGCTTCCACGCCGCTCTGGCCTGCGCCGCTGCCGCCAGCTGCGGTGCTGACTTGGACGTTGGAGTACATGTTTTGGAACGCGGGAGCCCACGTCTCGAAGAGCGGGTAGAGCAACGAAGAACCTGCTTCGGTGATTGGAGACGCCGGTGTGGGGAGAGAGCTGGGGAGGACGGGTGTCACCACCGTTGTTTGAGTGACGGTGTTAGTTTGCGTGTTGGTAACGGTGTTCGTCTGCGTGTTGGTGATCGTCTGAGTGGTACCGGTCTGCGTGACAGTGACGGTTCCAGATACGGATACCGTGTTGGTTACTACCTCTGTCTCGGTGTTGGTAAGGGTGCTGGTCGCGGTGCTCGTGACCGTGCTGGGCGATAGTGTGGTTGTTGAGATTGATGTCGAGGTGGACGCGGAGATGCTCGAAGCGGCGGCATAGTATCCTGCCAGTGCAGAGATAATTATGACGACGATTACGACTACACCTACTATCGCGCCACCGATTCCGTGTCTTTTATGATATCTTTCAGAGAAAGATGACATTTTCGTTTCGACCGAGGCCTTTTCACTCTATAAGTCGAAATCGCAAGGGAAATATATGGAATCTGTGAGCCATATAGGCATCTATTTTCCGTGTTGCTTATGTCTAAAGAGAATCAAAAAGGCGAGGTAAGGAAGATTCAGTTCTCGGGGAAGTCATCCTATATGCTCGCGCTTCCAAAGAAGTGGGTCGAGGAGATGGGCCTGGGGGCAGGCGATTCTGTCTCCGTCGAGAAACAGGGCGACTCCTCGCTGATAGTCACGCCGAGGGTGGGCAAGATGGCAGTAAGCCGATCCGAGACACTGATACTGGTCTCGAGCAAGAACAAGACGGACTCGATAGTGAGGCAGCTAATCTCGATCTACCTTCTCGGCTACAGCACGATCCAGATCAAGGCGAGGGAGGGCGCCCTGACGTCGGTCCAGAGGGACGCTGTAAAGGAGGCGACGAGGAGGCACCTCATCGGGACAGAGATTATAGCAGATTCCCGAGATGGCATAACACTGCAGGTGCTGCTGAGCTATCCTGAGCTGAGCGTCAAGAACGTGCTGAAGAGGATGTTCCTGATCTCAGAATCGATGCACAGGGACGCCGTGCGCGCGCTCTCGAAGATGGACAAGGACACCGCTGCCGCGGTGACCAAATCGGACGACGAGGTAGACCGCTTCAGCCTGTATGCGATAAGGCAGCTGAACATGGCCGTTCAGAACGACTTCGTGCTGAGGGAGATCGAGCTGAAGAACAGGAGGGACTGCCTGGACTACCGCCTGATAATAAAAAGCGTCGAACGCGTGGCGGACCACGCGAACAAGGTAGCGGAAAGCGTCCTGCGGATGGACGTGGGGGTCAGCCAGCAGGTCATCGACAAGGTCTCGAAGATGAGCGAGTACGCGGTGGGGCTCTTCGAGGAGGCCGGCCTCGCGCTGTTCAAGGGCGACTATCAGGCCGCCGACGAGGTCGTGGAGAACGCGAAGAACGCGGCTCCGATGCAGGAAGAGATCCTCGCGCTGATAGCGAAGGGCAGGGCGGAGGAGCCTGACGAGATCCTCTCGCTCGTGGTCGAGGACATCAGAAGGACGGCGGAATACGCAGCTGACATCGCGGAGGTCGTCATCAACATGAACACGGAGGGCGCCATGACCGCGACGGAAGACGGCGCCCTGGTCAGGGCAGCCTAAGGGGTCCTACTCGCTTTTCCCCGTGAGCCACGGGAGGACGATGTGCTCCGACGCAAAGTCCGAGTCCGTGCACTCTTTCGTCGATACGGCGAGTCCCGCGAGGAAAAAGAAGTGCTTCGCGCCGCTGGAATAGATTATCCGCGGCTTCTCCACATGGACTATCTCCAGGAACTCGATTCTTCCGAAGTCAGCCTCGCTCATGTTGTTCTGTAGCCTTCCAATCTCCTCTTCAGTGATTATGGATGCCATTGCCATTTCTCTCAGCTTTCTTGTCGCCATATTCTTCTAGCTCGGACTATAAGAGTTACCCAATAATTCCATATTGTCCATGTGGAAGGCTGGAGCGCGGATAAGATGGTTTCCTTACTCTTCCACGGCCAACTTTTCCATGAGGGCGACGAGCTGCCTCGCCTCGTCGCGCGATAGCGACCTGAGGGCTCGCCTGACGAACTGTCCGTTGAGTTTCAACCCCACCTCGAGTCGTTCTTGCCCCTTCTGGGTTATGCTTACGGTTACCACCCTTCTGTCTTCGCTGCCCCTTCCGCGTTCGACGAGTCCCTCCGCCTCGAGGCGATCGATGACGGCGGTGACGGAGGGCGCGGTCAGGAAGCACTCGGCGGAGAACCTGGCCATCGGCGAAGGTCCGTCGGCAGAGAGTGACTTCAGCATCCGGAGTTCGGTTATCGTAAGCCCGGTCGACGCTAGGTTCTTCTCTAGGCCTCTGTGGACACGCCGCCAGGCATCCCTGAAGGCGGGGACGAAGTCGACCTCTTCAGCCAGGCCGGTAGTCATGGCTTTTTCTCCATCTCCGTGTCGGTAGCGTCGCTCCTGACCGAGGGGGCGACGGGCACGGGCGCTGGTTCCTTGGCACCTACCACTGCCGGAGGCTTGGCTGCAGGTTCGCTGTCCCTGAAGTAGGAGATGAGCAGGGTGACTATCGAGATGGCGAGGCCGATGTAGAATGTGACGTGAAGGGCCGACATGAACGCCGGAGCGATCGCCTTGGGGAAGAAGGTCGTACCCTCGAGCTGCTGCAGGACGCTGGCAGGGATGGAGGCGACGACGCTGGGATTGGCCAGCTGCACTGAAGCTATTATCGACGAAACAGGATTGTATCCGAGAAAGGCCGCGAATACGGCGCTGGTAGCCGGGATATGGTCGAAGTACGGCGCGAGTTGCTGCACTCCCGCCGCCGTCAGGGCAGAATCGAACGCGTTCGGGAGGCTGCTGGTCAGCGAGGAGATGACTATCGTGAAGAAAATCGCGATACTGATGGTCTGACCGGTGTTCTGGAGCGTCGCCCTCATGCCAGAGGCTACGCCCCTGGCCTGTGCCGGCACCGAGTTCATGATTGAAAGCACGTTGGGCGAAGCGAAGAGCCCGCTTCCGATCCCCATGAAGAAGATGATGATGGCGAAGGGAAGGTAACTGAAGTCGTAGGGAAGGAACGTCAGGGCGAAGAAGGATACCGCCGTGATGGCCATTCCGGAGATGGTGAGAAGCTTGGCTCCGTGCTTGTCCGCAAGTGACCCGCTAATCGGGCCCATGATGACGAAGCCGATGAGCAGAGGCAGGATGTAAATCCCCGACCAGAAGGGCGTCGAGGAATAGCTGTATCCGTGCAGCGGGAGCCAGATGCCCTGGAGCAGGATAATCAGCATTATCTGCACGCCGCCCCTCGCTATCGACGCAAGGAGGCCGGCGACGTTGGAGGCCGCGAACGCCCGGTTCCTGAAGAGCTTGAGGTCGAACATCGGGTCCGGCGTCTTCATCTCTATGATCGGGAACGCGACGAGAAGGGCTAGTCCGGTCACCATCGACGCGACGACCCAGGGGTCGCTCCAGCCGGTGTTCGAAGAGCCATAGGGGATCAGTCCGTACGATATAGCAACAAGGACGAGGGTCAGGCCAGCGCCGAAGGTGACGTTGCCCCAGATGTCCAGGTGCTGGTTCCTCCTTATCGTGCTTGTCTCCTTGAGCTTCCAGTACGACCACACAGTCCCTATGACGCCTATCGGCACGCTCACCAGGAAGACGTAGCGCCAGTCGAACGTCGCCAGGACGCCTCCAAGGACGAGCCCTATCGTGGAACCAGCCAGTACAGATATCATGTTGATCCCGAGTGCGCGGCCGCGCTCGTTCTGCGGGAAGGCGTCGGTGATTATCGCGGCACCGTTGGCAAAGAGGAACGCGCCCCCTACGCCCTGGATTATCCTGAAGACTATCAGTTCCTGGGCGCCCAGAATCCCCGTGTTTGGTGTGATGTAGCAGAGGATCGAGCCGACCGTGAAGATGGCGAAGCCGAGATTGTAGAACTTTACCCTGCCGAACATGTCCGATATCCTGCCGAAGGTGACAAGCAGCGTCGAGGTGACGACGCTGTAGCCGAAGAGAAGCCAGAGAAGATATTGGAACGACGTGAGGGGGTTGATGTCGATTCCCCGGAATATGGCGGGGAGCGATATCAAGACAATCGTGGCGTCTATCGATGCCATGAGGACGCCTATCGTGGTGTTCGACAGGGCGACCCACTTGTACTCGACCATAACTTCACCTGCCAAAATATTTGAGTATATAATATTTAGTCATCGAACTAATCCGTAATCGCCGGTCTGGTTTAACTAGCCGGGCCACGGCCGAAGGGAGCATGGAAGGGCCGGTGCAGGCGCAAGCGAGGAAGGAGGTCACCGAGTTCATCCAGGCATTCTTCGAGGCCGGTAAAAACAAGGACCTCACAGCGCTCATGGACTTCCACGCGCCCGGCAAGGTCTTCAGCAAATTCGACGAGAACCCTCCCTATACGAGGCAAACCTCGGAGGAAGCCTACGTTTACGAGCAGGCGGCTTTCGCCAACATCTCGGACTACGAGTACAAGATCGAGGACCTACGGGTAGACATCGTCAGCGACGTGGCGATCGCGACGTTCTATCTGTCCTTCAAGGGGATGTTCGTGAACGACTATTCCTTCGAGGGGATGACGGTGGGGTCGCGCGCCCGCGTGACCATGGTGCTGGCGAGGTTCGGCGGCAGCTGGAAATTCATCCACGAGCACTTCAGCTCGGTCCCCGACATGGCGAAGAAAGAGGCCCGCCAGCGCTAGCCCAGCGAATGCCTGAGCCTCGCCGCCTGGTCGAACGAGTCCCTCGCGTCGCCGGCTTCCCTGAGGAGGTAGGAGATGAGGAAGTTGTTCGTGAAGTTCTCGTGCTTCTTGGTCGTGCTGTCCCTCGGACCTAGCTTGACTGAGAGGTTCTCTTCTACGGCGGAGAGGTCCGAGACGAGCTTTCCTAGCGAATCCTTCAGCTTCTGTGTCTCCATCCCTGCGACCCTGGCGACCCGTGGGTAGGCCTCCATGAGCATGTTGATCGTCTGCCACGAGACCAGAGAGCCCACGGTGCGGAAGTCCTTCTTCATGTTGACATAGACGGCCTTCACCGCACTCCACTCCGCGTCCGACAGGTCCGCTATGGCGCTGGCGCCGATGAACTCCGGCGGGAGGCCCAGGGAGTAGAACGTGGCGGCGAAAGGTATCGCCCTCGGCATGGTCTTGCCGCGTACGTTCCGGCTATAGCCAAAGAGCCCGATGTGGAGCTTTCTCGCCCTCCTTCTAGGCACGTATTCGGCGACGCTGTTGATGAGCGGTGCGAGCGCTTCGATCCTGGTCTGGTAGGCCGCCATCAGCTTGTACATCGCGGTCCTCAGCAGCTTCTCTCGTTCGGCATCTATTGCGTCTGGTGTCCCGTTGGGGAGCTTGGCGTTGAGCTGCTTGATGGCGTTCTTGACCTGCTCTATCGGGAAGTCATACCTGAAGGCCGACTGGACGGTGACGGTGTTCAGGCCCCTGTACTCGTGGAGAAAATTGTCCACGTTCGGAGGCGAGAGATGCCCCCTGAAGGGCATCGAGCCGACACCTATCATCGGGTAGACCTGCGTTCCGGTCTCCTGCTGCAGGCCGTGAAGCTTCGAGAGGGCCACCTTCGCCAGGAGGACGGCTGGGATCATCCCGTAGTTGAGCGCCGGGTCCGAACGCGCTATGAAGACCCTCATCTCTTTGGTCGAAGTGGCGCGGACATACTCCTTGACGAGGGAGTCGATCAGGAGAAGATGTTCCATGTCCTCGACGAGCGGTATTACGTTGATCCTCCGGGGTTTGAAAGCGCCTACCCACTTCTTCACGGTCATCGAATCCGAGAGCTTCAGGTCGCCCGCGGCGGCTATCGCCTTCTCGTAGTAGTTGTGGAGCCAGACGAGCTCGTTTCCGCTCGTGGTGAAGGGGAGGATGACCTCGAAGACCGGCGCCACTTCCGTCTTGTAGAATACGGACGCGACGTCGGAGCTCAGGGGGATGGTCTGCAGCGTCTCCGTGACTATCTTGCGCTCGGCCACCTCTATCTGCGGGTTGGGCACCCTGTAGGTCATGAAGATGTCCTTCCCGAGAGCGTGCTTCTGGAAGTAGGTCGGATAGGTGCTCAGAAGCTTCCTGATGACATTGGTGTCGACGTCTTTCCCCTCCGAGTCCCACATGACCTCGTCGCACCCGAGCTGGCTGTATGCGAAGAACGCCTCCCGAAGTTCGGCCTCGCCCTCGATGACCTCCGCCCCAGACCAAGATGGCGGGAGGATGTTGTCAGGGTGCTGGGTCGACATCGTGCGCGGGATTCTTCGGTCTTTCAAGCTGCCCTGTTCGGGGAGACCCATATCCCTCCAAGGTAGTTAAACTTCTGTCGGCGCGTGCCGGCTATATCTTCTCGAGGAGGTTCCTCACAGCCTTCTCCCCCTGCACGTGGCCATGCCGGTCGACGAGATTGTCGCCCTGGTCGAAGATGCCGAGAAGGCGCGGCCGGTTCTCCTCGATCCCCTCCACCACGGCGTGCCAGGCACGTGTAACGAAAATCTGCAGCGTGCAGAAGCCGAAGACAGCTGTGTCTCCCGCCGAGAACTCGCGCGTCCCCGGGTAGAGCGTGAGGTTGTAGTTGAAGGGGTCCATGCCTGGATACTTCGCCTTCAGGCGGTTGGACATCGCCTGCTTGGCGGTCGAGCCCACGAGGGCTTCCATCGCGATGTCGGTACCACCGACCCAGAGCTTGCCGTCCGGGAACAACCCCCATCCCCCGCCCGAGTAGGACATCCCTCCACCCTGCGTGAAGAGTCTCTCCTTCAGGCGATGCGAGACCTCGGTGACGTAAGCGAACGCCGGAATCTCCGGAGCGTGCTTGTCGAAGGCGTGCTCGGTGTTGGTGCCCGAGACGCCGTTTCCCGGTTCGGCATGCGTCCCACCGTTCTCGGCGATTGTCTTCATGTTCGCGGCGTGGTTCGTCCCGGGGACATTGACCTGGGTGACCTCGATGCCAAGCTCTCTTTCCAGCGTCTTCGCTCCCCTCACGGCCGTATGGAAGTTCGGGATGGGCTCCACCTTGCCTGTCGCTAGGTTGAAGAGGAGACAGGGGAAGCTCGTGGTCCCGACGACGTTGACCCCGGGGAGTTTCGTTATCTTCCTGACCTCCTCGACGAGGCTCTCCTCAGGTATGCCTCCCGACATAGTGTCGAAGAAGAGGTCCTTCTTTCCGACAGGCTGGACGAGCACATCCTGTCGCTTCCCGAGCTTCTCTGCCTTCTTGGAGAGCAGCCGGGCATTGTCGACGCTATAGACGGTCCAGACCTCCGGGTCCATACCCAGTACGTAGTCTATGTCGTCGACAGGGGGCTGGACGAGGTGGCCGACATGGGCGATCCTTAGTCCATACCTGTGGAGCATCTTCGCGCACTGCACCTCGACCGCGACGACGCCCCGGAACCCCTCCCCCAGCACGCCTTTGACGATGAGCGGGTTCCTGCCGACCTGCTTGCTCATGTAGTAGAGGGATAGCTTGTTCTTTTTCGCCTCCTTCGCTATCTCCCGCGCGTTCCTCCTGTGGGCGTCGAGGTCGAGAAGGTACGTGTTCGGAGGTATCTGTCCGGACTGATGCAGCTTTACCGCAGCGTCGATAAGACCCGGGTTTCTCTTGAGCAGGGCGTCCATGTAACGTACATTGACGTCACGGACCATGTTGTCGTAAGCTTGGGAGCTATACAGCCCGCAATCGCCTGTCAGTTCGGAGCGTGTCGCCGTATTTATCCATTGAAGGAATGACGTAGGTACCTGACTCGTCTTCGCTCTTGCCCATCGGGCGCCATGCGCGGCTTCACAAAGTCGTAATGCACGCTCCTGACCCACCCGCAATCGCTCGGCATGGCCTTCCAACGCTCTTTGACCTTCGCGCCCGCGGACTGCTCCGTCAGGCCGCTCCCAGTCGTCCCATCTGGGTGAGAAGAGCAGGTGTTATCAGGATGGGCCCGGAGCGATTTGAACGCTCGACCGTACCCGCCAGACAGCTCTGGTATCGGTGTCTCAGTAGCATAGAGTTATGAGCCGATCGCTCTAACCAGACTCCCCGCAAGCATAGCTCTGAGCTACGGGCCCGTGACTACAACTGTCCCTGGCAGCTCTTTTAATGCGTTTCCAAACGACAGCCTGTCGTGACCGGGACATTGATGCTAAATAATATAACCCAAGCCGTCTAATCCCTGTAGTAGTGAGCAGCAAAGAGCCCGAAGAGGGATTCGACGACATCCTGGCCGAACTCGACAGGGAAGAGGCCAGGATAAGGGTAAGGACGGAGATGCGGCGTTTTGGAAAGCCGACGACGGTCGTCGAGGGTCTGAAGATGAACGAGAAGGACCTACAGGAGCTAGGTACCAAGATGAAAAAGATCCTGGCGACAGGAGGAACGGTCAAGGACGGGGTCATCATCCTGCAGGGAGACCACAGGGACAGGGTCGTAGAGATACTGGTCAAGCAGGGATTTTCGGAAGGCTCAATCGAAGTTATCTGACGAACGCGGAAGCCGGGAACCCTTAATTGCAGAGAGGGGCGGCGCCAGTCGCATGACGGCAGTCTTCGAGTATGTCGTCTTCATGCTGCTGATTTCTGTCATGGCCGGGATGATCGGGGCCCTAGTAGGGGTCGGAGGAGGAGTGCTTGTGGTCCCGGCGTTGACTCTTCTCTTCGGCGTCCCGATACAGTACGCCATAGGCGCGAGCATCGTATCGATCATAGCGACCTCGAGCGGCTCGGCCTCGGCCTATGTGCGCGACAGGATAACCAACCTCAGGATTGGCATGTTCCTGGAGATGGGGTCCGCGACCGGGGCCGTCTTAGGTGCGGTGATCAGCATAACGCTCGTGCGGAGCGGATACTCCTGGCTCGTGTTCCTCGCCTTCTCGCTCATCCTGCTGTTCTCGGCGTATACCACGGGCCGGAAGACCAGGACCGAGAAGAGCAAGGAGACGGTCAACGACAAGCCCAACCACGTCGCCACGGCACTGAGCCTCAGTGGCGAATACTATGACAAGGCGACGGGCACGACGGTGAAGTATACGGCAGACAGAGTGTTCCCCGGCTTCGCCGTGATGCTGCTCGCGGGCATCCTCTCGGCGCTCCTCGGCATCGGGGGAGGTGTACTCAAGGTCGTCGGGATGGACAGTTTCATGAAGCTACCCTTCAAGGTCTCGACAACGACGAGCAATTTCATGATAGGGGTTACGGCAGCAGCGAGCACCGCCATCTACTACGTGGCTGGCTACGTCAATCCGTTCATCGCCGCCCCCGTGGCGATAGGGATAGTCGTCGGGGCCTACGCCGGTACGAAGATCCTCGTCCGCGCGAGGTCCGGCGCCCTGAGATGGGTGTTCGTCGTTGTGCTCGTGGCGGTCGCGCTTGAGATGGCGAAGCAGGGGATCCCGTGATGGAGAAGGACGCGAAGATGGGCATGAACGATGTAATCAGCGACCTGCTCAAGTTCGGAGTGATAATCAGCACGGTCATCATCACGCTGGGGGTGGTCCTTACCCTAGTTCATCCGCCCTCGTCCTTCCCCAGCTCGTTCCAGCAGCTCGTCTCGTCGAATTACGGGGCGCCGCGAGGGGGCCTGGGCGGGCTCGCCTCAGGTCTGGAGGCAGGAGACGCAGGGTCTGTCCTCATGCTGGGCTTGATCGTGCTCCTGGCCACTCCGGTCGCCAGGGTGGCCGCCTCGGTGGTGCTCTTCGCAGCCGAGCGCGACAGGACGTACGTCGCGATCACGCTCTTCGTGCTGGTGGTCCTCCTCTTCAGCACCTTCTTCGTGGGGCCTCTCGAAGCACTCGGACACTGATCCGCTCAGCGGACGACCAAGACCGCGCATGGGGCGTTGGCGATGACCCCAGAGGAGACGCTCCCCAGGAGCAGCTTCTTGAACCCGCCGAGACCGCGCGTCCCTATCACGATCAGGTCTGCCTTCTCGCTCAAAGCAAAGTCCGCGATGGCCTCGACGACCGACTTGTCAAGTCGCAGGACCTGTGACTTGGCAGCCACGCCACTCTCCTTCGCGAGCGCGGACGCGGCAGCCAGGGCCGCCGTCGCATCGCCCATCTCGGCCCGGTAATAGTCGCCGAGATCTGCGGGCGCGCCTACCGTACCCGAGATGTAGAAGGGAGGGGCCGCTACCACACTGATGAACGTGAGCGTTGCTCCGTAAGCCGATGTGAGCTCAATGGCTACCTTGGCTGCCCTCTTGGCGTGTTCAGAGCCATCGACAGGAACGACTATTGACGCGACATTGGGCCCCGCGCCCTGAACAGA
>JASHPA010000147.1 GCA_030038365.1 Nitrososphaerales archaeon | reverse complement strand
CGAGCCGACCTGGACGACGACCCCCGAGGAGCTGTATCCCAGCGGCATCTCGGGATTCCTCACCGCCTCGACGTAGTCGGCGAGGCCTCTCACCCCCTCCTTCCTGACCACGTCCCTCGAGAGACGGATGGCCTTCTTGGCGAGCGATGTGTCCTTCACGATGTCCGTCGTGCTGAGCGCGCCGGTCGATTCGATGGTCCAGGACTCGGTGCCTGTGCTTATCACCGAGCTCTCGGTGCGCACGAGGACCCCGTTCTCCCCGCAGGAGGGGTCCGGGACCTCGGCTATGATGACCTTCCCCGCCCTTGCGATGACCTGCTTCAAGACGCCTTTTCCTCCGCTGTCGCCTTCCACCCCGCCGAGTTGTACCACTCGAAGAACCGCGTCAGCCCTTCGTCGAGCCCGACCACCGGCCTCCACCTGAGGACCCGGCGCGCCTTCTCGTTGCCGCAGAGCGTGCGCGGGAAGTCTCCAGCATAGGCCGGCCTGTACTCCGGCTCCAACTTGCTCCCCATCCTTATGATCATCTTCTCGGCCAGCTCGGCAATCGTCACTTCCTTCCCGAACCCCACGTTAAGGACTTCGCCGTCGCACTCCTCGGTCTCCGCGGCGAATATAGCGGCCGTGACTATGTCGGAGACATACGTGAAATCCCTAGTCTGCTTCCCGTCGCCGTAGATGACGGGCGGGACGCCTCTCCTCACCCTGTCGGCGAACGCATGGATGACCTGGTCCGGCCTCCCCCTAGGGCCGTACACAGAGAAGTAGCGAAGGCAGGCCGCAGGGACCCCACCCGTCTCCGAGAGGGCCTGGCAGTACTTCTCCCCGGCGAGCTTCGTGGCGCCGTAGATGCTCGTCGGGTTCGTCGGCATCTCCTCCGTCAGGGGCACGCGCTTTGGAACCCCGTACACCGACGACGAGGAAGCGAAAACCAGTTTCCTCACCTTCGCTTCCTTCGCCGCCAGGAGGACGTTCAGCGTCCCCCGAGCGTTGACCTCGTGAGCCCTCACCGGGTTCTCGATACAGAACCTCACGCCTGCCTGGGCCGCCTGGTGAAAGACCACCCCCGCGCCCTTCATCACGTCCTTCAGCACCTTGGCGTCGAGGATGTCGCCCTTGACGAGCTTGTAGCGGGGGTTCGATAGGTTGTGGGCGTAGTTCTGTTCCTTGCCGGAGTAAAAGTCATCCAGGTTGTCGAGCACGGTGACGCTGCAGCCGAGGCTCAGGAGCTGGTCCGCCAGGTGCGAGCCGATGAACCCTGCTCCCCCTGTTATGACTACCCTGCTTCTTGAGATGTCCAACTAGTTTCTCCCTATCTCGGCGTAGAGCCGGTCCATCTGTTCCGCCAGCTTCGAGTAGCTATAGTCCTTCGCCTTGACACGGGCGCTGGCGCCCATCCTGGCCATCAGGGCGCGGTCGCTCAGCAGCCCGGAGACCGTACGCTCGAGCTCGCCCACGTTGCCGTACTGCACCAGCATCCCGTCCACCCCCGGCTCGACCTGCGAGGGTATCCCTCCCACGTTCGAGGCGACGACGGGCTTCCCCTGGGCCATCGCTTCGAAGATGGCCTGGCTCGTCCCCTCGTAGGAGGTGGGAAGGACGAAGAGGTCGCAGGCGGCGTACGCCTGCATCTTCTCGGTCAGGCCGTAGATGGGCCCGGTGAAACTGAGCCGGTCGCGTACGCCGAGCTCGCCGGCCCTCGACTCCAGCGTGGATCGGTAGCCCACCTGGTCGGGCCCGACGAAGACGATCCGCGCCTCAGGGAACTGCCTGAGTATCGCGGGCGCCGCCTCAACCAGGAACTGCGGTCCCTTGAGCGAGTTCAGCCTGCCGAGGCAGAGTATCACGGGCGAACCATCCACCCCGTACCTGGCGCGGAAGACGGCCCCGTCGTACCTCCCGAGCGACTCGTCCCTCACTCCCGAGGGAGTGACCGTGATCTTCCTTTCATCGGCCCCCATCCTGACGAGCGCGGGTACCAGTTCCTTGGCCCTCGTCATTATCGAGTCGGCATCCGGAAACGTCCTCCTCGCGTAGTATCCCTCGACGACCTTCATCGGGATCCGCTTGAAGAACCGGCGTGGGATCATCCCGTGGACATCGAAGACGGTCAGGGCGGAACCCGCGTGCGTTCTCCGGGCCGCCCGGACCGCCGCAAGGCTGTGGGGCGCCGCGTAGTCGTATCCGTGGATTATATCGTACCCTCCACTCTCCAGTACGTCCGAGAGGCCATCCCACACCTTCATCCTGTAGGACCAGTCGAGCTTCAGCCCCACCCTCCTGACCCTGACGCCCTCGATGACCTCTTCGGAGGGGGCTTTCTCGCCGCCGCAGCTGGAGGCCGTGACCACCTCGACCTCGTGTCCCTTCTTTACCAGCTCCCTCGAGATGTTGTAGACGTACCACTCGACCCCTCCCAGCATGAAGGGCTTGTAGTAGAGGGTGACCTGGGCGATCTTCAACCCGACCGCCTCCCGAGCCCGTCCTCCATGGCGCCTCCTATCTCCCCCATGGTCAGGATGGAGAGCCTGCCCTTGTCGCGGGCGTCGGCCATCCCCGCGAAGACAGGCTCGAGCACCTCCGTCGTGAACTCTTCCGGCGTCGGCTCCACGACCGACCAGGGGTGGAACCATAGGTGGAACACCGACCCCGAGGCTATGCACAGGTCCATCACCTTCCCTATGAGCCTCGCCGCGCCGAGCGAGTTACGGTCGAGGTACCACACGGGCGGGATGTTCCAGAGCCCCTGTACCTTCTTCGGGAGCCCTATCACCCTGCTCTTGTCCCTGTATGCGACGAATCCGCACTCCTCTATCGTCTTGAAGTGGGCCACCCTGTTCCAGGGGAACACGAACGTCTTGGGCCTCTCGGGCAGCTTGAGGACCGAGATGCAATGCTCGACCTCCTCTTTGAGCTGCTCGGGGGTGACCTTCGTCGCATCGACGTGCGAGTAGGTGTGGACCCCGACCTCCTGTCGGACAGGGGAGTCCACAATCCGCCGGTACGACGGCCAGTCCTCCTCGACGGTCCTGCCGCACATGGCCCAGGTCAGGGGGATGCGGTACCTCTCGGAGAGCGCAAGGACGGCCGAGGTCCCTGTCCCGTTCGGGACGAGCCGCTCAGGGATGGTGGCGTCGAAGTCTATCGATATACAGGCGGCCGAGGGAGCTCCTCCCGGGTACACAACCTTCACGCCCGGAGGTTCGTACCCGATCTTCATCATGCGCAGCAGGGTGCGCGTAATCGACTCGGGAGGGGGGGTACCCCCGGCAGCGAGAGCGGCCCCCACGGCCACCGATTTTGCGAACCTCTTCGCTCCAAGCGACAAATTCTTCACGGTTACTATGAATTTAGGGTAGATTGACCTGAATTAGTGGCTCAGAACCGTTAATATTGCTGGTCTGCTCCGTTTCGGCAGGTGTGCGACGCCAAGGAGAGCAAATTTGGCGGGTATCCTGGAGGTCGCTGGACCTTCAGGATGCCTGCACGCCTTCCAAGGACGCTCAATCGAAGACCCTGTCCCTGAATCCCTTGTAGTCGTCGAGGAGCTTGAGGCCCGCCGCTGTCGCCTGGTAGAACTTCCCGTCGTAGGTCGTCTGGGAGTTTATCAGGCCTCTTCGTTCGAGCGTCTCGACCATCTTCTTGAGTTCGTTGTAAGAGACGTTGGCCGCCTTCATTATGTGGGTCGGGCGGAGCGGCCTCGCGGCGACGGCGTTGATCACGTCCAGGTTGATCTCCAGCTGCGACCTCCTCCTGGAGGCGAGGCTCTCCTGCTCCGTGTCCGAGTCCATGCGCCTGATCTCGCTGATCATCATCTGGACCGGGTCGTCCATCGACCTGACCACGAGCGATGACCGCTCCTGGTATGCCCTCCTCTCGTCGTCGTCCTCGATGTACCTCATCACGTACTCGGAGATCGTCCTGGGGTCGGTGCTGTGCTTGACGTACCTGTGGAGCTCGAGGACGGGCTTGGAGAGCTCCCAGTAGATGGAGCTGACCGCCGGCTTTCCGAGTACGAGGGCCTCCATCAGCATGGTCTCCGCGGAGCCCAAAGTGACGTCGGCGTGCGAGACCGGGCTGTCGGTCACAGAGTCCTGGAGGATCGTCGCGCCCATCCGGGTATAGACCCTCTTCTGCTCGTCGGAGCGGGGAAGGACCACCACGTTCGCCTTGCCGCTCCTCATGATGGTGCCCACGGCGTTCTCGAGCACCGGCTGGTGGCTGGGGAAGAAACTCGCGAACTCAGGCTCCGGGCGCACGAAGACGACCGGGGGCTTCACCTTGATCGCTTCGTAGGGGTTCGAACCTACAATATGCTCGCTCTTCAGGTAACACGTGTGGAACCCGTTGAACCAGACCACCTTCTCCGGGTCGCTCACCCCGTTCTGGTAGAGCTCCTGGAAGGAGTAGAAACGGGGGGAGAAGACCTTGTTCGTGAGCGGGAAGACCATCTGGTTGACGTGCTTCTCGCGCTCGTCATAGAATATCCCCCAGCTCGGGATGTTCAACCCGAACGCCACCCTGACGGCCTCCGGCCACCGCTCGGTCAGGAGGAGGTCAGGCTTCTCCTTCTCGATGATGGGGAGGAGCTGCTGTATGTTCTTCGCGTAGACCTCGAGCTTGTTCGAGAGCGACCTTCCGCCATGGCTTCCGACCATGACGTAGTCTATCCCCTTCGCCTTGAGGATCGACGTTATCCTGTCATGGTCGCGCGCGGTCACCACAAAGTCGTACTCGTTCTGGAGCGACCTGATGAGCGGGGCGAAGAAGTTCGCCTGGAACGGCGTCCCCATGGCGACCCATATTTTCCGTATCTTGCCGCCTTCCTTGGTCCGGTTCATCACAATATCCCTCCGAGCAGCTGTAAGGCCCAGAGCTGCCCGACGACGGCAAGCACCGCGTAGAGCAGCTCCATCCCGAGGAGGGACCTGACCACGTCCTTCTCCCTGACGACCCCGACCCTCATGAAAGCGTGCGCCAGGGCAGGGTACGGCGGAGGGCTGAGAAGCCCCGACGGGTCGACGGTGGTGTTCCCGTGGTCTTTCCGCCCCTGGAAGGGTCGGCGTGTGAGGGCCTTGAGAGTGAAGTCTAGCGCCGCGGGGACGCTGAGGATTATGGCCGCAGTCTCCACTCCGCCCGCAAGCCCGACGGTAGCTATGGCAGCTCCGGCGAGCAGGGTCCCGGTGTCACCGGGGAATATCTTGGCGGGATACCAGTTGAGGGCGAGAAGGCCCGCGAACGCCGCGGTGAGTATGAAGCCAAGGGCAGCCACCTCCTGCGCGCCGTTGAACCAGGCCATCCCCGAGACGGTGAACAGGCCAACGACCGCTATGCCCGTCTCGAGACCGTTGAACCCCGCGAGGAGGTTCGCAAAGTTGGCCGAGGTTGCCACCGCCACTGGCACTATGACGAGCGGGTAGAGCAGACCCAGCGGCACGTAGCCGATTATCGGGAGCGCCATGGTGGTCCTGCCGATGAGCAGGTACGCGAGCGGGAAGCTGGCGGCAGCGACGAGGAACGGCTTGTAGCGTTGCCTGACCCCGACGGTGTCGTCGACGATCCCTATCACGCCTACGAGCGAAAGGGTCGCCAGGATGAGCACCGATGTCTCGTCCACGCCGAAGCCAAGGGCATAGAGGACCAGCACGGCCGGAAACATGGCTACCAGCACCGCCAGGCCGCCCATCTCCGCCGTGACCCTCTTGTCGACCTTATGGTTGTCCTGGCCCGTTATCCCAAGCTGCCTCATCTTCACCGAGAGATACCTAGCCAGCAGGAGCGACGTCACTCCGGAGACGACGACCGCCACTCCGAGGGATATGAGGTTCACAGGTTGCCCCCCGACGCCCCGATGCTGACCGTGACCCTCCAGAAGACCCTCGTCCCTATCGCGAACCCGAC
>JASHPA010000009.1 GCA_030038365.1 Nitrososphaerales archaeon | reverse complement strand
AAGGGGCTCAGCAAGAAGACGGTGAAGAGCAGGAGGAGCTGCCTCCTGATGCACTTCAAGAAGAACGGCTTCAAGGGAGCGAAGGAGCTCGAGATCGAGGTCTATCCCGTGCCGGCCCGGTACAGGAAGATGCTTGAGTACATCCCGAGTTCTGGAGAGGTCCTCGCCATGGCCGACGCCGCGAGGTCGGTGCGGGACAGGGTGATAGTTCTCTGTATGTACACCAGCGGGCTGAGGGAGAGCACAGTGAAGGCGCTGCGGTACAAGGACGTGAAGCACGACCTCTCCTCGGAGACTGTCCTTGTGCCGGTATATCCCGAGATGAAGCGCGTTCACCACAAGGCGTGCAAGAATAGCATCCCGTACTACACCTTCTTCGACCCCATCTCTACTGAGGCACTGAAGTCCTACCTGAGGACGAGAGAGGCAAGGTTCGGCCCCATCGGAGACGACGAGATCCTATTCGCCCCTAATGCGGGCGCTTCTCACGTCCCCCACGACGTCGCCAAGTTCAAGGTCATGGCGAAGATGGAGATCAACCGGATAGTGAAGAACGCCGCGATGAACGCCGGGCTCAAAGAGTGGAAGAACGCGCATCCTCACTCGTTGAGGAAGTCATTCGAGGAAGCGCTGAGGAGACGAAGGCCCGACGGTTCGATGACGAACGAGAAGGAGGCGGAATTCCTCTTCGGGCACCTCCTCGCAGGAAGTCAGGATCCATACTTCGGGTCGGGTGTGAGAGTGCAGGGGTCCACCATCAGTTTCGACAAGACGATGGCCAAGAAGATCCGGGGAGGAGCATAGCGATGTCCAATTCTTCCCGGAGAGGAACATCGTTAACAGGGGCGAGACGCTTGCTATCTTCAACAGGAAGTTCCTCAAGCTCTCCAACTGGACGGACGCCGAGATAGATGCCCTCGGGAACCTGAGCGAGCTCGAGGAAACCAAGCTGCGGGAATTACTTGATAGGAAGAGCAAGCAGAAACTCGGGCTCAACGGGAACTCACAGAAGGTCGTCAAGATGGACGAGGTGAAGAAGTTCATCGAGGAGGGCTGGGAGTACCTGTCGACGCTTCCGTCGGGCGGAGGCGGTAATCAGATTGCCGCCTCACTGATGGGCGCCAATCTCCTTTTTGCGGCGAGAGTACCAACCCTTATCTAAGGGGTGTGACTAAGTCACACGTGTAACTAATAATTATGACCGAAGACCTCTTTGACCCGCAACCGAAGGACGACCCGAAAGCGCTCTACGGGAGAGAGAAAGAACTTGCGGACCTCACAAAACACCTCGAGGAAGGGCGATGGGTAGTACTCCTCGGACCCAGGAGAATAGGCAAGACATCGCTGGCCAAATGTGCTGTGGCCAAGCTAGGCTATGATAGCGCGGTGGTGGATGCTCGACAGGACAGTGACCTCGCCCATGCACTCGTCTCCTCGCTTGCGTCAACCAAGAAAGCTGATGCGAGTATCAGTGCAGGCATTCAATTGCCCGCACACATACCACTCTCGGCGGGCGTCGCCTACTCTAGGTCCTGCTTCGCGCAGACTCTCGACCATTTACTCAACGAGAAAAGGAGGAAGCGCGTTGTTGTCCTTCTCGATGAGGCGCAGTGGTTCAAGAATCCTCGTGGAGTCGTCAAGCTTCTAGCCCACATCTACGACTACCACTATCGAAAGGCGACCTTAGTGATAACCGGTTCCGCGGTCGGGGTGATGAGGTCGATAACTGAGCCTGACGCCAAGAGCGCACTATTCGGCAGAGCGATCACTACGATGGAGATTGGAAGGTGGAGTCCATCGGTAAGCCTCGGCTTCCTCGAGAAGGGGTGCAGCGAGAAGAAGCTTCCATACGACGAAGGGCAGATGAGCAGAGTGGTAGATGAGATTGGAGGAATACCAGGCTGGTTGACGCTCTTCGGCTACGTTTACGGAACCTCAAGACTGCCAACACGAGAGAGAATTGAGGACGCTCTTGAAAGAACCAAGAGAGAAGGGATGAAGATCTTGAAGGAGGAACTCGCAAGTGTGAGTCTGCTTGCGGCAGGATGGGAGAGACAGCTAAAGCTGCTCAGGCAGCTCGCTTCCGGTGGCAAGAGATTCACAGAGCTTGCAGTGCTGTCGGGGTTGCCTAATCAAGTGCTATCGAGGCATCTGGCTATGCTTCAGAGGCTCAGATACGTGGAGAAGGATGAGGATGATAGGTACGTCATCACGGATCCGATACTCAAGGAGTTCCTCGCACAACCAACACCGAAGTGAAGAAGAAGCTGCGATCAGATCTGCGGAGTTGAACGACGCGCATATTATTCCCCTGCTTCAGAACTAAGACCTCAGCTCGCGGTAGAGCATCTTCGAGTACATCCTGACCTTGATCAGCAATTCTGCCTCTGGGAGGTAGTCGGGCTCCGAGAGGATAAGGGTCTCTCAGAGCGCTGGAGGTCGGAAGCTTGCTTCTCGCGAGCTGTTTCAGTTCGACGATGTCGATGGTATCTGTCGGGAGAGTGGCTCCCACGGCGATCGGTCGCAGAGTTGAGATTCAGATATAACGGAACTGTGTCTCCAATTGCGTGCTCTATCTAGAGCTACCCGAGCCGTCTCAGGCTCCTGAACGATTCGTACAACGAGATTACGAGCGCGACCCCGAGAGCGACTAGGGCGAAGAAATAGGTCGAGGTGACCGCGCCGGGCCTGAGAACTGTCAACAGAATAAGCAGCGACGCGGCGAAGAAGGTGGCGTAGGCTGCCTGGAACGGTATCGACAGGCGCCTGAACCTGATGACGTTCTCGAAGACCACCTTGTCGATGACGTAACCCTCCGAATCCTCTCGGACCAGCCCCAACCTAATCAGCTTCTTGATGTGGTATTGAGCTACCGAGGGTGAGCTAAGATCGAGCTCCCTCTGGACCTCGTTCACCCGGACGGGCTTGCCAGACCTGTACATGTAGCGATAAACCCTGTAGGTTGTGCCTTTCAGAGAGGCGTCATAGATGTCGGGGTCCTCGGCGGGCTTTCTCTCTGACAAGGCAACTAGGCGGGTTTTCGTCCGCCGGCCTATTAATACTACAAATTAGCACGAGGCAAGAACCGCCGCCTAATGCGTAGTGGTATATCCACAGGCCATCCATAGCACTGGATAGAAGGCGAGATTGACTTTGTCCGAATACCGGAGGCAGACTGGCGTCGCCGTCGCGGTAGCCCTCGTCGGGGCGCTGGGTCTTGCAATTCTTGCAGGCTATTCGTTTCCTGCTCAGCCTGTAGCGGTCAGCACCGCTCCACAGACCACGTCTGTCGCCTCGGCCCCCTCGACCGCATCAACTACCTCGATCTCTCCCGGGCCAACAGCCGCGACAAGCACGTCACAGTCCCAAAGTGTGTCGACCGGGGACGCTACAACCACCGTGGTTACGCTGCCGCCGACAAGCACACAAAACCAAAACGGGACCTCCATCCCGACTGTATCCAATGGGGTCAACGTTACTGAGGCAGCGCTTACCGCGTTGGGTTCGCCGGCCGTACAGGGTTACGTGGGTGAGGCCTATTCCTACAGCGTCGAACAGGCGCGTCAGAGCTCCGACAACCCTTCGCTCATCTACGTGACCTTCAACGTTACTGAAAGCAGGAGCGTCGCCGGAAACTGGACTACGGGATACTCGGTTACCTTCTCCGGGAATACTATTCTGAACGCCTCCGTGCTGTTCACCGCTCCATCGACATACCAGATGACCAACCTGGCAG
>JASHPA010000146.1 GCA_030038365.1 Nitrososphaerales archaeon | reverse complement strand
ATCTTCACGCAGCCTCAAGAAAGCAGCCAGGGCTGTCGGCGCTGGGCTCCTAGACGCAGTTGCCAAGCCGTTTGAGTTCTTCATGAACACTTTGAGCTATGTGAGGCTCGGGGTGCTGCTGGTCACGACCACGATATTGGCTAGCCTCGTGGTGGATGTGATGTCTTTCGGGATACTTGGGATACTCGCGGCCGCTTTCCTCAACGTCGTTGTGATAAGCCTAGAGGGTCTAATCGTGTACATACAGGATATGAGGCTCCAACTCTATGAGTGGTTCTCGCAATTCTTTGTTGGAGGTGGGAGCCCCTTCGCGTCAATGATTTCAGGCGGCACTCACTTCACGATGAACTGGACCTAATCCTATACTGGTGCAGCAGGCGATTGAATATCACCATGTGAGATTTGGCTGGACAGTAACTTTAGGTGCTAGTTTGAATCAATCGCCTTCTTCTTGACCAGCCCTCACGCTCAGCTCGTTCGTGAGTTATTCGCCTAACTACCAAGGTCCTCTTGTCCATTAGTATTTCCACATGGCATGGATCTCCTATTTGGAAAGGAAATGCAGTATCCTGACTGACCTTGCTCGGAACGTAAACCCAGACCCTGACGTACTCTTTTCCCTTAGAGATGGTTCTCCGTCCTATTACAGTCCCCACTCCATGTTTGGACATCCAGACTATCGAATAAGAAACAAATGGAAAAGATTGTATATCCGTATTCGATTACTATGTTGATACACTAACTGTCGGAAGAATTGGTGAGTCATGGATGAGCAGCGCAAAGGTGTCACTTGCATGAAGGACCCGAAACAAGTTCGTGGACGACGGCACGTACGTCGTGTCCCAAGGTTGCTGAGAATTGATTGAGCGATGTTTCCGAAGCCAGATCTAACAAGAGACGAGAATTATGTCCCGTATGTCAATCGTCTTTCTGGATATCAGACGCATGCCGGAGATTAACTTCGATCATCATCACCGATGAAGAAGCCGTAGGCGCACTGCTTGATGCCCTCGCCGACCACTATTCGAGGAAAATAGTTAATTCTACGATAATGTATGGAAAAACTATTGGTGAGATCTGTTTCGAAGAGCAGATACCACTAAGCTCATGCTATAGAAGGGTCAGACAGCTTGTCGACCTGGGCCTAGTAATCGTAGAGAGAAGAATCATCACAGAAGAGGGGAAGAAGTACGCGGTATACAGAAGCACGTTGAGCAGCTTGGACATGAGGATGGAAAACGGAAAAGTGTTTGCTGATGTAATTTTGAATGACGACATTAGGGATAAACTGGATCACAACGGCCTGGTTAAGCGGTGGAAAGGTGAAAAACTGTACTCCGATGCTACGCCTCAAGCGAGCGGTCGGTCAAGGGATTCACTCAGTATATAGTCGCGCGGTCGAGAGCAGCCACGGGCGCAACAAAACATCACGGCAAGCTCTCGGCTCTGGCGGTAGGAGGGCTCTCGTCTAGAGACCCATCATGGTTGTGAATCGCTAAGTTCCTTGAACGTATCCATGGTCATTGCCTGGAGAGGAATACGTCCACCGCTATAGACGCGCGTATCGTACATGCCGAACAGGCGGTGCATCCCATGATTTGCCTCTTCTACGAAACCTGTAATCATCGTCCACAATAGTACCGCGCTGATCCTCAGGCCCCCGTTAGTATGCCAGTCCAACTCCTTCTTGCTGAAGAGCGTGTCGGCATTCGCTTCCTGTATTTTTCCCTGAATCGAGTCCAGAGCGGCCTGTCGCTTTTCTTCAGGGAGCCGGAGCGCGTCCTCGATTCCATCCATCACTTCTCTAGCCATCCTCTGGTGTGCACTGACCTGAAGATGCGTCTCCTCGTCAATCAGCGCGTACTTGAACTTCAGCTCGTTAAGTGCCGAGGCAACGTCATAGCTAGCCGTGATGATTTGGTCCCGACTCATCGCATCAGTCTCGTAGGATAGAATCGACTTCCACGTGGGCTGCAGAAGTGCCTGCCTGTGCTCCTCGAGCGTGTGATAGAAATGCTTGTAGCCGTACCTGGCATCTTCAAACGCGCCACATCCAGGATCGAGAAATGGGCCCATCGGCGAAATGAAGAACTGGAGACGGCGATCAGCGCTGAACCGCTGTATGAGGTGCTCGCAGTAGGGAATCGTGGCCATCACGTCTTCGTATGTCTGGTGCGGTATTCCCACCATGAAGAAGAGGTCCAGTTTATCGCAACCATGGGAAAGAGCGCTCGATATGCTGTCCTCGATCCTGCTGTTCGGTACGGGAAATTTGAGACAGTCGATCTTCCGCAGCTTTTCATCCGGTGTCTCGATCGTTACTTCGATGCTCCACCTCTTGACGCTCTCTTTTACCAACTGGAAGAACTGGTCTCCTGCCGGATAGAACAGCTCGAACACAAGCTCGTTAGGCACGTTCTCTTTCTTCAGCAGGGAGAAAAATTTCTCGGCTCGCGCAAGCCCGCCTAGGCGCGGGTCGTGGATGAGCATTATAGGACTCCTAGAGAACGTCCTGATCGACCTGATGTCGGAGATCAGCTTCTCGGGTGACCTGAAGGCAGGCCACGAACGATCGCATATTTTCTTGTAGGCAGACCGCGATCCGCCGCAGGTAGAGCAGTCCAGAGTGCAGCCGCGCGAGTTGAGCAGCATCGTCGTGGGGTACTTGAGCCAGCGGAGATATGGGGCGAGATCGTCCATGCTCCTGTACTTGAGCATCATCTTTATCGCGTAGAGGTAGTCGGGAACGTCGATGTAATCCAGGTCGCTCGGTACGAAGGTGAGCGGGTTGGCAACCGCCTCTCCGTCGGACCGCTTCCACGTCAGGTTCTCGACCGACTCGAAGCCAGTGCCCTGGCGGATCGCCCTGAGCAGCTGACGACAAGGCTCTTCGGTGGAGTCGCCCCGGAGCACGAAGTCGACGTAGGGATACCGAATGAGTTCCTCGTGGTAGTAACTCGATGAAAGGCCGCCCAGGAGAACGTAGCTGCTGGGATGCAAGCGCTTCGTCAGCTCTGCTATCGCGAGCGCCCCATGAGCGTGTGGCAGCCAGTGCAGGTCGATGCCGAAGACGGTAGAGCGCAGCTTACCAAGCCTAGCCTCGACATCGTAAGACGCGTCATGAAGCATCCTGTACGCGAGGTTGATGATCCTGACGTTGTAGTTGTTCTTTGCCAGGTAGGAGGCTATGCTCGTGAGTCCCACCGGGTACATTTCGAATTCGTCGGTGGAAGGGACGGCATCGGCTATTGGCCCCTGCATGATAGTCTTCTTCCTGAAGTCGTACACGGAGGGAGCGTGCAGCAGAGTTAGGTCGGTCCGAAAGACGTCGCTGAGGCCCAACCTACATCTCTCGCAGTTTCAGATTTAGGCGACGCCGGAGTACTGCTAGATAGTCGGCATCCTCCCGCGACGCTCTAATCCAGTCCCCCAAATTCCGAATCGCCACGGGTAAGTTCCCGCTTGCACTCTGGACAGCGGAACTTCAGCTGCCGAGCGCACTCCTGGCAGTACTGGACGTCGCATACACGGCAACGAAGGTACCCTGTACCGCTTTGATAGCAACTGGCACACGTCGCGGGAAGGCTCGCGAACATCAAAAAACAACTCCACTACCCTCAAGCTACCGAAGGCAGGACTATGATTTTAGCAGAAGCTGAACGGAATGTCAGGGTACTAGCACCACTGGAATTGTTGAGTTCTCCACCACCCGTCTCGAGACGCTCCCAAGGGAGTCGATCGAGGCGATTTTGTGAAGCCCTGAAATACCCAAAACGATCATCGCCGCCTTTGAGCTTTCTGCCGTACTCAGTATGAAACCCACAGGATTACCGACGCCTCTGACCGCGTCGTACTCCAGTCCAGCCTCGGTAATTCGTTTCCCCATCTGTTCCAGGATTCCCTGGGAGACCTTCTCATAGTAGGACGACGGATCGACTCTCTCTTCCCTTGCATATTCTGCGTAACCGCCAGGAACAGGGACGCCTGCAGCGATGTTGACCAGCAGTATCCTCGCGCCCAGTGACTTTGCAACCTTTATGGCATGGTCGACGACCCTGGCAGAATGTCGCGAGCCATCGACGGCCACGAGCAACACCTCCATGGAATTCCGAATGTCTATTGCGCCATATTTAATGCGGATAGCCGATTCTCAAGGTTGATAACAAACGCCCGATGATAAGCGTGTTCCCGTACCGAAGCGTCTCAGTTCTCTCCCGAATATCAGCGTACAATAGTGAGCCCGAGAGGACCGCATCCGGCGATGCTCTCGCTTCGTCACACATCAGAAAAGGCTGCCGGAGTCTCTTTTTCTCTGTCCATTCAGATTACGGCTGCTTGGACTCCTCGAAGTACCTTCCCACGACCTTCTTTTCCGCCCTTCTGAGTATTTCGCTGAGGGTGCTCGGCTTTATCCCGAGTTTCTCGGCGAGTTCCTCCTGGCTTATCCTCCGAGGAAAGTCGTAGAACCCCAGCTCCATCGCCGTCTTGAGGATTATCTCCTGTTTGGACGTCAGACCGCGAATCGTAGAGACCGCTGAGATCTCCGCAATTTTGTATTCGGCGCCTGTCTTGGACAGCCTACTCATGAGTAGGGGGATGTCCTCCGAGCCGAGAAGCAGCCTGTATCCCACGCTACAGTCCTCTTCGGTGGCCGCGGCGGATATGAAGCACGAGGCATCCACATCGGCTATGGCAGAGCAGATTCTGCAGTTATTGCTGATTACGACCCCCAGCAGGCGGTTTGAGGCAACCTCGGTTACATCGAAGCTGAGCACCTCCTTCATCCCACTGATCCTTCTCCTGACCTCATCGGTCTGATCTCCGCCTTCGGTGTTTATCTCGACGAAATGGGACATGCCGTGTTTGTCCTGGGCATACCTTATGCCGAGAATCTTGACGTATGCAGAACATTGGGTGCACGCCTCGCCGACCCATCTATCGGGGGTGGCGAGGAACCGCAGCTGTATCACATTCGTGGCATCTCCTAAGAAACGTTCTGGCTTTCTCGTACGACGGATTTATCGATTCTCAAGAGGCACGGTCGGCTGCAGAGCGTAATTAGTAAATCTTGCGAATACCCTAATCTGTTAGGGATGAAACTCAAATCTCTGCGCATCCAACCACCGACATGACTCGTTTATCGGGCAGGCATGTTGCTGTAGCCATCGGAGCTGTGGTCATTGTACTAGGCATACTTGAGGTCCTTTCCATGAAACCAGCCGTGATGGCAGGTAACCTGCAAAATGCAGACGTCATGAGCGCTGTCCTGGGCATCCAGTTCTTCGGCGGACTCGTGGCCATAGTATATAGTATAGCTGCAATACACAGTTCTTAGTGGTTGGCAATGTCCACTTCGTCCACGATTGTGATCCGGTCTATCCCATGTGACTCGCTCAGAATCGCGTCGTCGTTCGATAGATGACCGCGTCTAGACCCTAGGTAAACGGTCCACCGCCAATAAGAGCCCATTTATCAGAGCATCGGGTCTTGGTGGACATCCCGGCACGAACACGTCCACTGGTACAATTCGGCTTACCCCACCTGACGTTGCATATGTGTCTCCAAACAGCCCTCCCGTGCAGGCACATGCGCCAACCGCGACGACGACCTTGGGATCAGGCGTGGCGTCATAGGTCCTTTTGAGCGCCAGTTCCATGCTCCTAGAACCCACTCCCGTGACCAAGAGCACGTCCGCATGACGCGGTGAGGCCACTATATGGACGCCGAATCTTTCGATATCGTATATCGGATTGCTGAGCGCGTTTATTTCCGCTTCGCAACCGTTACAAGAACCGGCGTCCACTTCTCTCACTGCAAGAGACCGCCCCAGCGTCTTCTTTATCTTCTCGCTAAGTTTCCTCCCCGTTTCTTCGTGACTCGGAACGGTGCTCTTCGGGATGACTTCGGGAACCTGTGTGACTATCAGATCCGAACCGTTCGTGACAGGACGGGTAAAGCGGCTCTGAATCGCGAGGATTTTTGGAGCAATCTCTTGGCATCTAGCACATAGGATACATCTACCTTTGTCGAGTGTAAGAGATTCGCCGCGTCCCTCCCCATTGATCTCGATAGCACTGGGCGCGCATGCGTCTCGAAGTCTCTGGTAAGACTCCGGATCTGAAAGAGATGCGCCGGCGATGAAGGAGATATCACCTCGAAAGCTCGGCGAGGACGTCTCCTTACGGAGCAGCTCCCTCTCTGTCTCTACTTCGTTCCCAAGAATGCCTTTCTTGTTGTAAAATCTTTTCATATCAATCACAGGTCGTTGCCAGCGTAGGATAGATCCAAGCTCTTGTTGACTAGCGGAAAGTCTGCGATGATATCGTTGAGTACAGCTGTCTCAATCGCAGGCCAGTTGACAAACGACGCGGTCCTGACCTTGTAGCGGGACAGTGAGTCTTCCCGTCCCGTCACCACGTAGTGTAGCGTCTCGCCTCTGTGGGACTCTGCATAACCTATCGCTTCGCTATTAGGCGAGATCGCGCGTCTGTCCACGGAGACGATCAGTGCTGGATCGGGATCCAGCTCCCTGAGTATTTCCGTAGCCATCATAATCGAATCTCTCACCTCCTGGACTCGAGTATCAAATCTTGCAAAGACATCGCCCTTTCTGTTAGCCATCTCCACCTGATGCTTGACAACGCGCCGGGCCGAATCTGTGGCAGTTTCAATCTTCGCGCGATAGAATCCATAGGGATGGTCCTTTCGCGTGTCCGTGTCGACACCGGAACTCCTTGCGGCGACTCCCACGAGTCCCATCTTCAAAGCGTACTCAAACGATATCACACCGGTCCCACGCAGCCGGTCTACGACAGAGGAGTCGTTACGAAGGACCTCAATCACGCTATCGAAGTCCAGCTTAACTTTCTGGATTGTGCGCAGAATTAGGTCGACCTTCTCGGGTGGAAGGTCGATTCCTACGCCGCCGATCCTGTTTACGCCGAAAAGCAAGCGGCTACCTGAGATTTCTTCGTTGAGCCGCATCAATCTCTCCTTGAGGATATTCAGCCTCGCAGCACCATAGGCGAAACCTACGTCGGTGGACAGGCCGCCGATTGTCCCAACATGGTTGTACAATCGTTCCAGCTCGGCGCAGATGGCCCGGATTTGCATTGCCCTCTTAGGGACCGTCACCCAAGCGACACGCTCTATAGCCTGGCAATAAGCGGTCGAATTGGCGACCGATTCGTCCCCGGAAATCCGTTCGCTGAGAAGGAGAACTTGGTCCAGCCTCAGCGATTCGGCTAGCTTCTCGACGCCTCTGTGAGTATAGTAGAAGCGCGTCTCCAGATTGACTATTGTATCACCGATTGTGCTGAACCTGAAGTGTCCCGGTTCTATGATACCGGCATGAACTGGCCCTACAGGAATCTCTGAGACCCCTTGTCCTCCGACCCTGAGGAAGTGATACCTGCGCGCCTGTGACCTCGCTGCTTTGGTCTGCAGTCCCACGTCCTTCCTCAGTGGAAAGACGTCTGGCGGCCAGTCTTCGTGAAGGACCAGTGGTCTGGAGTCAGGATGTCCTTCAGGTATAAGGCCGAACGTGTCTTTGATCTCCCTTTCGAAAAGAGTTGCGGAGGGCATCTGAAGCGCCAAGCTGGGAAATGATGGGGAAGGCGAGTTTTCGTCCTGTTCGATGGTGGCCTCGGCGACTAGGAAGACGTCTGTTCCGTCTGTAAGCTCGAAAACGTACCTGAGGGTGAAGCAGTGATCAGACTGTCTATCGTCGGAACAGACGATCATGGCCAACCGGCCCATCAATTCGTTGGAGATGCAGGTGCATACGTCCGGAATATCCTTCTTTTTCCGGATGGAGAAGTGCAGTTCGTTGTTGGTCGTCCTGAATGAATGGACCCTGTCACCCAGTCGTTGCAGAGGCGTAAGTTCTTCTCCTTTGGTTGTCATCGAGCAGTTCCCTCCGCGAATACCTGTGTTGCATCACGGATGAGAGTCTGCAGTGACTGCGGTACGTAGAATCCAAGAACGATCACGAAGATTGCGAGGGTTGCAACCGGAATTATGGCGAGCAGACCCATTTCTCTGGTCTGAATGTCTTTCTCAGCCGGAACAATCGTTCTGGACTCGTTTGGATTTCCGAGCATCATGGGCACAAGATGTCTCAGGAATCCAGCGAAGATCACGACTAGGAACAAGAGCATTAACGAGGTAACCAGGAACTGCCCGCTGCCGAAGCCTGATGCCAAGACAAGGAACTCACTCAGGAAGACATTGAAGGGCGGCATCCCGGCGATTGCGAGACCGCCTATGAGGAATAATGTGCCGGTGATCGGCATTACCTTGATTACGCCCCTTATCTCCTCCATTACCTTCGTCTTGTACTTCTGACTGACGGACCCGCTGGCGAAGAACATCAGCGGCTTGGCCACGGCGTGGTTTATCAGGTGTAGGAGAGCCGCGAAAAGCCCCAGAAATCCTCCAAAGCCTACCGCGAGTGAGATAATCCCCATGTGCTCTACACTCGAGTAGGCGAGCATTCTCTTCATGTCCTTCTGGAAGTATATCGAGACGGCGGCTATCCCCATCGAGGTCAACCCGAGAAGTATCAGCAGCTCCTCGGGGAACACAGGTCCAAGAGTACCTGCCGAGATTATGTAGAACCTGAGCACGCCATAGATTGAGCAGTTCAGCAGGACTCCCGAAAGGAGAGCGCTGACCGGAGTTGGTGCCTCTCCGTGTGCGTCAGGGAGCCAGGTGTGCATCGGGGCCAGCCCTGCCTTGGTCCCCAGTCCCACGAGCACGAACACGTAGGCTATCTTCACGAGACCCGGATTAAAGAGCGGGGAGTCGGCGACCATGCTGGTCCAGTCCATGCTGGAACCAGACGCGGAATTTGCATAAGAGAAGAGAACGATGCCGAGAAGAGCTAGCGAGAGCCCGACGGTGGCGATGATTAGATATTTCCACGCCGCCTCTATTGCTCCTTCACTCGTATAGAGCATTATCATGAACACGGAGATGAGCGTGGTCGCCTCGATCGCAACCCACATCAGTCCCATGTTGTTCACCATCGGCACGAGGAGCATCGTGAGCAGAAACGCATTGAATCCCTGGTAATACCTCACCATTTGTCTCTCGCCGAGGATGTCTCTCTCATACTGCCTCCCCATGTAGCCCAGCGAGTACACCGCCGCTACGAAACCTACCAGAGCTATGGGAATCAGGACGAGCGCGCCGAAGGCGTCAAGGTACAGGGCCTGTCCGAATGCCGAGACCACCCGGCCAGAGATTACTGCAATCACGAGCCCTAGAACCTGCAGCAACACAAGAAATCCTGATGTGAGCGTGATGATCTCGGCAGCTCTCCTCCGCTTCACGATGGTCACTAGCAGGACGGCCACAGCAGGGGTCAGGATGGTCGTCACCATGAGGACGTCCCATCCCTGCACTAATGCAGCCAGGGTAAGCAGGCTTGGAAACATGGTCATCAATCATCCTTGAGCTTTTCGAGTGTCCCGATATCGAAAGTGTCGAAGACCTGGTTCATCCTTACGAGAAGGAGGGCCGAGATGACCACTCCGACGAGAATGTCCGCCAGGATTCCGACCTCTATGACCAGAGAGACCCCGTTCGTCAGGGCTGTGCTAAAGAGAAAGAGCCCGTTTTCGATGATCAGTAGCCCAACCACTTGGTTGAGGGCCATCCGTCTGCTGACCATCACGAATACCCCGATGAAGAAGAGAGACATGGAGACGGGGAGATAAGCTGAGACGAGGAGATTCAATGCCGCGGAAGCGAGCGTCACATCTGTGACGCCATATGAGAGTGCGACTAGGAACGCCGAGATTAGGACGGAGAGTCTGATGCTTACGTAGGGATTGGCCTCGATCTTGAACTCGTCATCTACGTTCCTCGTCACGCGCACGAGCAGTTTTGGAATCACTATTGCCTTGATCAATACCGTAAGGACTGCGACCGCGTAGACCTCCCAGAGACTCGTGACATACGCTATGATGGCAGTCGACCCACCCAGTACTATGGACTGGTAGCGGTACGCGCTAAGCCAGCCTGAGAAGCTTCTTCTTACCACCACACCAAAAGTGGAGACAAGCAGCGCCACCGACGAGAGCGTCACCATTTCAGGGACCGGTATTTGCAATTTCCAATCTCTCCAGTCACAGATAGAAGAGGACCAGCCCCACCATGGCGCTCGCGATGGCCATCGTGAACAGGTCGGGTAGCCTGAAGAGCCTCCACTTCGCCACCCTTGTCTCCAAGTACGCGACTATCACAGCCAGCAGGAGGATTTTCGTCGTGACCGCCGCCGCGCCCAGCCCCAGAAGCAGCGGGTCGGAATTTACCGTGGACGGCATCCCAAGCGGCACGAACAAATCGACCAACAGGCCGAGAAGAAGGACCTGCCTGACGGACTGAGCCCACTGAATGAGCGCGAGGCCCCTCCCTGAGTACTCTAGTACGATTGCTTCGTGGACCATCGTCAATTCCAAATGTGTTGCCGGATTGTCGAAGGGGAGACGCCCCGTCTCCGCCAGAGATATGATGAAGAAGGAGATGAACGCGAAGAGCATGCTGGGGGTCAACACTACCCCCAGACTAGCCGCGGCGCTGACAAGGCTTGTCAGGTTGGTGCCACCCAGCGTTAGAGACACCACGAAGATGGTGAGGAATAGCCCAGGCTCCGCCAGAGATGACATCATCATCTCCCTGCTGACACCGATGCCCCCGAACGCACTGCCGGCGTCTAGCCCTCCCAGCATCACGAAGAAACGGGACAGGGCGATGAGGCCCAGCACCACCAGGACGTCTCCAGCATAGCTGAAAGGACTGAACGGCACGAAGACAGGGATGAAGAGAGCAGCGGTGGTCGTTGAGGTCATCACCACCCATGGGGCATAGCGAAAAATCCACGACGCCTGCTCGGAGACAACCTCGTCCTTCCTGAAGAGCTTGAGCAGGTCGTAGTACGGTTGTGTGATACCCGCACCGATCCTCTTCTGGGTCTTCGCCTTGATCTTGCGCATTACTCCGGTGAGGAGGGGTGCCAGGGCCAAGAGCCCAACCACCTGCATGACCCCTATCGCCACACTGGCTAGATAGCCCATCAATATTGAATCACCGCCAGCAGGAGGAGCGCGACGACGGCAACCATCATGTAGAGGAGGTAGGAGTTTACCTTCCCCGTTTGGACCCTACGCACCTTGTCCATGGCGAATAGTGTGGCGCGTACCACAGGTGAATAGAGATGGTCTTCGAAAATCTCGCGCGTCTGGGAGGTCACGTTCACGGAGCGCTTCATCAGCGGGTTTGATTCAGAATAGTACTCCCGTTTGGCGTTGGTGTGTGGCCTGTAGAAGACCTTGAACACGGTGCGGATGGGCTGGGATAGAGACGTTGCCGTATACTCCGTCCTCTCGTCGAGCGGCCCGAATCCCCCATCCCATGTTGTATACGGACGAACCACAGGCGCTCGCCCGGACCCCGCAAGTAGCACGAATCCGAACAACCCCACCCCGACGCAGCAAGTTAGAACCAGCACCGAAGGCATCGACAGGCTACTCATCGAGCCGAGGCCGGCTGCCGTGTAGCCGACTTCGAAACTACTGAGGAGCGAGGATGGAAGGATATGTCCAGACGGAAGTTGGAAGGCCGAGGCTATCGCCGAGCTCGCGATCGATGGCAGAAAGCCGAGCACCACACAAAGAGCCCCTGCCACCGCCATCCCCGCGAGCATCGTTTTCGGTGCCTCCGTAGCCGCGCCGGCAGCTGCGGAGCGCGGGCGCGCGAGGAACGAGGCTCCGAAGAGCTTGACGGAGGTAGCCAGGGCGAGCCCAATGGTGAGCGCAAAAACCACACTTGCAAACCCTATCGAGATTTGAAGCACCTGATTGGGGACCTGGTAAGAGGAGAAGAGTGCCTGCATAGTGAGCCACTCGCTGACAAATCCATTGAGCGGCGGAAGGCCAGCCATCGCTATCGAGCCGACTAGAAAGCATAGCGCTGTCCACGGCATCCTCTTCGCGAGCCCGCCCATCTCGTCCATGTCATGAGTCCCTGTCCTCGAGACCGCCGAACCAGCGCCCATGAAAAGCAGTCCCTTGAAGACGGCGTGATTGAGCGAGTGGAACATGCTCGCGAGTAGCGCCAGGGAAGCGAGAGCGACGAGCCCATAAGACATGAACACTACGGATAGTCCGAGGCCTAGTACGATGATACCGACGTTCTCTATACTGCTGTACGCCAGAGCGCGCTTGATGTCGTGCTCGACGGCCGCGTACAGGACCCCCACCAGAGCCGAGACCGAACCGGTTACGATCATGGCAACGCCCAGCCATGCATCCCCCGGGGAACTCGGAGCGACAAAGTCCAGCGTGACTCGAACCAGCCCATAGATTGCGACATTGAGCATCACCCCGGACATCAGGGCGGAGACGTTGCTGGGTGCGATGGGATGTGTTCGGGGCAACCAGGTATGCATGGGGACGAGGCCGGCCTTCGTCCCAAAGCCGACTAGCGCCGAAAGGAACACGACGTCCTTCACATAGGGTGTGAGCTGACCCGCGGCGCCCCTGAACGCATCGAAGGAGAGGCTTCCAGTCTGGAAGAATAAGATGAGGAAAGCGACTGTGATTAGCATGGTTCCGAGATGAGTCATAATCAGATACGTAATGCCGGACTTGAGATTCCCTGGCCGGCCACCGTCAAAGATCACGAGGAAGAAGGATGTGAGTGACATAAGCTCCCAGAAGACGAGAAAGGACAGGACGTTGTCAGAGGCTATCACCAAAACCATGGAGAGGACGAAAAGGTTGATGAGGGAGCCAAGGGATCGGCCACGATGCTCG
>JASHPA010000145.1 GCA_030038365.1 Nitrososphaerales archaeon | reverse complement strand
CGTTATTCAGGAGATAGTGGAAGGCTAGAGGTCTGAAGACGATGAACTTCATCCCGATAAACAAGCCCGTGATAGGGGAGCGCGAGAAGAAGGCAGCCCTAGCGGTGCTGGAATCGGGGATCCTCACCGACGCGAGCTATGCCGGGGGGAAACACGTGCAGGACTTTGAGAGGAAGCTCGCCGCCGAGACGGGGGCGAAGCACGCGATAGCGGTGAACTCCGGGACTGCCTCCCTCCAGATTTCGCTCATGGCCTACAACGTGAAGGCCGGCGACGAAGTACTGCTTCCGGCGTTCACCTTCGAGGCGACGGCCAACGTAGTCATAGCCTGCAGCGCCAAGCCCGTCTTCGTCGACGTGCAGTCTGACTACACGATCGACCCAAGAGACATCAAGAGAAAGATGACGAGCAGGACCAAGGCCATCATCCCCGTCCATCTCTACGGCTACCCGACGGACCTGGACGAGATCAAGGAGATAGCCGCGGCCTCCTCGGTTAGAGTCATAGAGGATGCTGCCGAGTCGCTGGGCGCGGAGTACAAGGGCATGACGATAGGAAGGACGAAGGACGCGGCATGCTTCAGCCTCTATGCGACCAAGGTCATCACCTCGGGGGAGGGAGGCGCGATCACCACGGACGATGACGAGATGGCGGACAGGCTGCGCATGATGAGGAACCACGGCATGCGGGAAGGCTACGACACGCGCATCCTCGGCTACAACTTCAGGATGCCTGAGATGCAGGCGGCCATCGCCAGCGTCCAGATGGACAGACTCTCGGAGCTGATAGCGGCGCGCAGGAAGAACGCCACCACGCTGAACGAGCGGGTCTCCAAGCTGCCCGGGGTCAGCATGCGTCAGACGAAGACCGACAGGAGCCACATATGGTACCTCTACACCATCCACCTGCCGAAGGACAGGGACGCGGTAAACGAAAGGCTCAGAGCGAAGGGAGTCGGCTCGGCGGTCTACTGGAAGACCCCTGTCAACAAGATGGAGCTCTATGCGAACATGGGGTACGCAGACCTGGACCTTCCCGTCGTCTATGACGCCTGCGACCACGTGCTTTCCCTGCCGGTTCACCCCTTGGTCACGGAAGAAGAGATAACCTACATCGCCGACCAGCTCAAGTCGGCCCTCACGGACCGCTGACGGGTGAACGGCAGGGTGACCGTCGCAGTCGTCCTGCCCACCTACAACGAAAGAGAGAACGTGAAGCCCGTCGTAGAGAAGCTCTCGGCGACAGGGGTGGCGCCCTTGGAGATACTCTTCGTCGACGACGGTAGTCCTGATGGGACTGCCGACGAGATAACCGCGGTGGCGAGGGAGCACGGGTACGTCCACCTCCTGGAGAGGGGTGGGAAGAAAGGCCTCGGGACGGCCTATCTCGACGGATTCAGGTACGCGCGCGATGCGTTCCACCCCGACGTCTTCGTCCAGATGGACGCCGACCTGCAGCACCCTCCGGACCGGGTGAAGGCTCTCGTCGAGGCCGTCAGGGGAGACGCCGATGTCGCGATAGGGTCGAGGTACATCCCGGGAGGCAGCCTCGAGGGGCTGGACCGCAGGAGGAAGACGATAAGCTGGGGCGCAAACTGGCTCGCCAGGAACGTGCTGGGACTAAGGGTCCACGATGCGACGACGGGATTCAAGGCACTGAACGCAAAAGCCATCGATACTCTGCTGCAGGTGAAGCTCTACTCGACGGGTTTCATCTATCAGGTCGAGTCCCTCTATGTCTTCAAGCAGAACCGGCTCAGGATGGTCGAGGTCCCAATCGTCTTCGAGCTGAGGGAGAAGGGTAGCTCGAAGATGGGCGGTGGCGAGGTCGGCGAGTACTTCAAGAGCGTCCTCGAGATGCGCTTCAGGGACTACAGGCTCCCGCAGAGCAAAGACTAGGCTTCTACTGGGGCTTGGTCTCGGCCGCGGGTGGCGCCGGAGGAGCCTGCGGAGCCTCTGTGATGGGCTCCGGAGGGGGGGTCGTCGCCATGGTCCAGCCGATCCATGCGAGGATGCCCAGCAGGACGACCACGGCCAGGAAAGCCGTTACCTCCAGCACGATTATCGGCCAGAGATAGAGAAGCACACCGTAGATGATTATTCCAAGGATGCTTCCGCCGAGGATGCCTCCGCCCAGGGTTCTGTCGTTGGCCATTGCGTCAGGGCGACTCCTCCAAGAGTCGGATTTAATGTTTTTTCGGCCTTTACCGGTTGGTGTGTCGTCAAGACATATTAGCGGTCTACGAGACCAAAGCGACGATGGCGAAGGTCAGGACTGTCCTCGGCGATATACCGCCCGGAGAGCTGGGGACGACACTCTCTCACGAACATGTGCTGATAGACCTGACATTCATCTGCGACGTGATGGCTCCGCAGGAGGCTTCCCTGCGTGCCCTGATGCGCGCGCCCGTTACGATGGAGATGTCGACGTTGCTCAGGCGGGGGGTCCGCAAATTCAACTATGACGACGCGCTCGTCACAGACGTCGACGTGGTCACGAAGGAAGTCTCTGAGTACGCCCTGTACGGGGGACGCACCATAGTCGACCAGAGCCTCCCGGGAATAGGGAGAGATCCCGCCGGGCTGGCGATGGTCTCTAGGGCTACGGGCGTCAACATCGTCTGCTCCACGGGATGGTACATGGTCAAGTCGCATCCAGCCTACGTCAAGACCAAGAGCGCCGACGAACTCGCGGAGATGATGGTGAAGGAGATCGAGGAGGGAGTGGCGGACACCGGCGTGAAGGCGGGCGTCATAGGAGAGTGCGCGTGTTCGACGCCCCTACCTTTCCATGAGGAGGAGAAGAAGGTCCTCACAGCCGCCTGCAAGGCGCAGAAGCGGACGGGAGTGGGCTTCTCATGCCACCCTGCCTATACCGACGCTGCCAACAAGAGGTACACCGGTGACTCCCCCTTCGCGTACATCGAGCTCATAGAGTCGGAGGGGGCTGACCTCGGGAAGTTCTTCCTGAGTCACAGCGACGTCGTCTGCCACCCCGCCTTTCTCAGGGACGCGCCCGGACACGCAGCCAGGCTCATGGACAAAGGGATCAACCTGAGCTTCGACACCTTCGGACAGGACCATTACGACGATTTCGTATTTATGGGGGCGAGGCATCCCAGCGACTCCGAGCGGATCATGGTCGTGGCCGAGCTCTGCAGGAGGGGCTATGAGAAGCAGATCATGCTGTCCCAGGACGTCTGCTGGAAGCACATGCTCAAGAGGTACGGGGGCGCGGGCTACTCCCACATGCTCGAGCACATCGTCCCGACGCTCAGGTATCATGGCGTGACAGAGAAGCAGGTGAGGACGATGATGGTGGACAACCCGGCGAGGGTCCTGTCATTCTGAAGGGCGCGGATGGCTCTGAAACACCGGCATGAAGCAGGGCCGTAGGATGAACAAGGCAAACGTAAGGAAGACGCTTGACAGACTCGCGTACGCGTAGCTCGTCCTCGACATCTGTATCGCGATCATCACCACACCGAGCATCTTCGGGCTGACCAAAAGCCGCGTCTTCCTCATCCCAATTAACTACCTGCTGACCATAGTGGTGATACTCTCGCTGGCCATGTTCCTGCTCCTTCTGCTGCTCAGGGCGAAGGAGAGACAGATTCCCGAGACGGAGTCCGGTTCCAGAGCAACACAGAAATAGAAGCCGGGTGGCTCGACCCCTGGAACATGTCCGAGACACCAACAGAAGAGCCCGCCAAGGTATTCGCGGGTTCGGTCTACGAGTGCGTTAGGTGTGGCACGAAGACGAGCCAGGAAGAGCTGAACAACCTGCCCGAGGTAAAGTGCATCTGCGGCTATAGGGTCTTCAGGAAGGTCAGGCCGTCGGTCGTGAAGCAGATCAAGGCCGTCTGATGCCGGCATCGAGAGAAGAGATTTAAGACCAGCGCCGGCGACTTGCCGCGCTTCCAATGGCCGAGACCTCCAACGTAAAGAACACCACCAGCGGTGAGAGGGCACCGGGGTACGAGGAGGTCATGAACCTGGCTACAAGGAGAGGTTACTTCCTGAAGTCCGCAGACGCCTACCCGAACACGCCGGCGGGGTTCTGGGACTATGGGCCGCTGGGGACGTTGTTCAAGAGCCGCTACATCGAGCTCTGGAGGAAACTGCTCGTCAAGAGGGACGAGATGGTAGAGGTCGACACATCCGAGATACTTCCGAGGGCGGTCTTTGTGGCCTCGGGGCACGTCGGCAACTTCTCCGACCCGGTCGTGGAATGCTCCAACTGCCACTCCATCTACAGGGCGGACAAGCTCATCGAGGAGAAGGTCAAGAAGACAGTCCCAGAGGGCCTCCCTGATGCAGAGTACGACGCGCTTCTGCTCGAGAACAACATCCTGTGCCGTAACTGCAAGAACACGCTGGCGGGCACGAGAAGGTTCAACATGATGTTCAGGGTAGGGATAGGCCCGGCTGCCGAGGAGGCGTACCTGAGGCCTGAGACGTGCCAGGGAATCTTCGTGGACGTGCCGTTCTTCTTCAAGACGCAGCGCATAAAGCTCCCGAAGGGCTTCGCGCAGGTAGGGAAGAGCTTCAGGAACGAGATAGCGCCCCGCCAGGGGATACTGAGGCAGAGGGAGTTCTACCAAGCCGAGATCGAGGTCCTCTTCAATCCGGAGAAGGTCGACCTGCCCAAGTACGATGTCGCGCTCGACTACAAGCTGAACATCTCGTCGGGAGACGCCGAGGCGGTCCCGATCAAGGTCTCGGACGCGGTGGCGCAGGGCCTCGTGCCGAACAAGATGGTCGGGCACTATCTCTACCTGATCCAGAGCTTCTACGAGTCGCTGGGCCTGCGCAGCGAGCGCATAAGGCTCAGGAAGCTGACCAGGCAGGAGAAGGCCTTCTACGCGGCCGTGGCCTACGACCTCGAGGTGAAGACGTCCGTGGGCTGGCTGGAGCTCGTAGCCTGCAATGACAGGTCCGACTACGACCTGAAGCAGCACGCCGAGGTGAGCAAGACGGATTTCACTGTCGAAGATGACGGCAAGAAGGTCCTGCCCCACATCTTCGAGCTCTCGATGGGCGTCGGGAGGAGCCTCTACGCGCTACTCGACGAGGCCTACAGGGTGGAGGACGCAAGGACCTACCTCGCGCTCAGTCCGAAGGTCGCTCCGGTCCAGGTGGCCATCTTCCCGCTAATGGGGAAAGACGGGCTCCCGGAGAAGGCCAGGGACATCTATGAGAGCCTGAAGTACAAGTTCGACGCGACGTACGACGAGAACGGGTCGATAGGGAGGAGATACGCCCGGTCCGATGAAGCCGGAATCCCGTTCTGCGCTACCATAGACCAGGAGACCACGGCCAGGGGGACGGTAACGGTCAGGGAGAGGGACTCCAAGGCGCAGAGCGTGGTCCCCGTGGCCGAACTGTCGTCCTGGCTCGCTGACAGGCTGAACTAGAGAAAGGCCCCTGCGACCGCCAAGGCGACGAGCGCGCCCACCAGCGTCGCGAGGAGGTTGACGACGTTGTTGTCGATGAAGCCGTAACCGGATTTGGTCAAGGCGGGCTTCCCGCAGTGGACGAGGCTTTCGGTAGAGGCGCCGCAGACGGCACAGGCCCCCTTCCTCTGGAGGGTAGCCCCGACAAGGCTGTCGGCGAGGGAACCCGCGACCCCTCCCCCGATGGCGCTGAGGATTATCAGGGCAGCGGAGAGCCTGCTGGGCACCTCCAGCCCGGCGGCGATCAGGCCTATGGTGAACGAGGCCAACAGGCTACCAGCCAAACCCAGCTTTGTCACGCCACCCGAAGTGCCAGGAGAGACAACGGTCCCAAGCCTGGTTATCAGACGGGGTGGCGACTTGTTGAGGAGGCCGACCTCGGTCGCGACGGTGTCCGAAGCCGCCGCCGACATGGCGCCGAGATAGAGGACCGCCAAGGCGGGGCCCCCGCCGGCGAGCTCGCCCAGCCCGAATATGGCAGCCAGCCCCCCGTTGGCCAAGATGTTAGGCCAGCTCCGGGAACCACCCTTCTCCTGGGCACCTCCCATCCGCTTCTTGTGCTCGTACTTGTACCAGGTGAAGCCTACGCCAAGGATGAAGAAGGAGGCTATGATGACGAACCATCTCCAGCCACCGCCCAGAAAGATGGCGTAGCCTACAGCGACGCTAGCGAGGAACCCGCCCTTGTCGAGGGCCTTGGTCCCTATTGCTATCAGCGCGAACACGACGACGATTACGAGCTCCCCCAGGGCTAGGAGGAGGTTGTCCGGGAGCAAACCGCTCTTGAGTGCGCCGCTCGCGGTCCATCTAAAAGGGTTCCCGTGGGAGCGACCGGCTCTCTGGCAACTTCGTATTGGCGGAGAAAGAGGTATTATGGGGTCGCGAAAGCTTGAAATCTTGAAGCCTCGTCTCACCGGTGGCCCCGTTACGCCTCCGTTACCTCACGGGATAGCCGAAGGCAGCATGAAACGCCGGCTCAAGCGGTCAACGTCTTGAGGGACGAGATGATCTCGTCCTCGTTCCGCGACTGGGACAGCGCGAAGATGAGCCCCTCCCTCTTTGCCAGCTCGATCGCTAGCGGGTCCGTCTGCGTCGGCCCGTGTATGACGACCATCCTGGGCTTGAGCTGTGATACCCTCACTGCGACCAGCGGACTCCTGCCCGCGCCTACCTTCGTGAAGATGATGGCGCGCTCTGTGGTGGCCCCGAATATCCGGTAAAAGTCGTATCCTGAAAGCGCATAGATGGTCTTGATACTGTCGACGACGGTGTATCCGTAGAGGTTGGTCCTTTCCGGGTCGCCGCTGAGGACGGTGCCCTTCACTGCGCCAAGGAGCGCGGAAGCGGAGACAGGCCTCGTGAACTCGTTGATGGCGAGGATGGCCGAGCTCTTGTCGGGCGCGAGGAGCCGGGACGCGACCCTGCCCTGGGACTCGTCGAGAGAGACGAGGGCTTCGATGTATTTCTTCACGAAGACCACCCCGGGGGACGGACGCCTGCCGCTCTCATAATCGCTCAGGACCGAGGGAGAGAGCCTGAGGGTGCGGGCGAGCTGAACCTGCTTGATCGCAAGCTTCTCCCTCCAGACCTTAAGCGCCTTTCCAGGGTCCTCGCTCGCGACCACCTCGCCGGCGATCTTGATTACCGAGTCCTGGCGGCTGCTCTCCATCAGTAGTAGCCTTTTAGCGAATCTGCTTTAA
>JASHPA010000144.1 GCA_030038365.1 Nitrososphaerales archaeon | reverse complement strand
ACTCCAGCGCCCTCGGGGTCAGGCTGTACACTATCGTGGTGGCCCTCTGCATGTCGTCCATCACCGCTGGGTCGGGAGGGACCCATATCGGGTTCCCGAACTCGTCCTTCCCCTTGATGATGTACTGCTGCTTCGTGGACGTCTGCGTCAGGTAGCCCATAGTGACGAGGTCGTTGAGGGCCTGCTGGACGTCGGAGGTCTTCCACCCGTACCTGTGGAAGAGGTCGGACCTGATGCGCGAGTACTCTACCGAGTACTCGTCCGAGAGCATCCTGAGGTAGGCCGTCGTGAGGATCCTCCAGGGAAGGGGCATGAATGAGACCCTCGACGTGTCGGAGGCCTCTTCGCCCTCCCCGTCCGGCAGCTGGTCCTTGAAGGTCTTGTAGACGAGGTCCGGCGCCTCCTCCGCGCCTCCGTACCTGTCCTCCATCTCTCCCTTCATCAGGTCGATGACGTCCTTCATAGTGTAGATCGAGTCCCTGACCTTCGGGAATGGGTCGATGATCAGCGGCCTGGATGCGACGTTCTCCCCGTGGGGCCTCTTCCTGACCACGCATGCGTAGTCGGGAAGCTTGATGAGCGACTTCCTCACCTCCTCGCTCGATTTTGGCGAGATGAGCTCCGCCATCCTCGTCGCGTCCTCTGGTCCCACCCTGAAGCAGAAGATCGGGCCGACGTTGCCGCTGATGGCGCTGTAGAGCTGGTCGCGTATCTGGTTGATGTTCTGATTGACCATCCAGAGGTAAAGCCCGTACTTCCGAGACTCGGAGAGGATGGTATCCAAGAGCTTGAGGTCGCTGATGTTCTGGAACTCGTCTATCGCGAGTATGATCGGTGTCCTCGCGGAGGGTGGCTCGCCCGCCCTCTCGAGCTTCGAGGCCCTCTTTTCGACGGCGAAGTAGAATCTCATCACGATGGCGGCCGAGATCAGCCTCCGGAAGTCGAACGGGAGGGACTTTGTAATCCTGAATATCGTGAGCCTCCCGGGTTGGGCCATCTCTTCGAAGTCGAGCTAGGAGACGCGGGCGCAGAACGTGCGGGAAGTCTTCGACTGCGAGGGGAGGACGAAGTTCGCTATCCTGTTCACCACGGGAGGGAAGGCGTCCTTCTGGAGCTTCGAGATGGCGTCTATGGTCGCTCTGATTATCTCGTCGTTGATCTTCCTGCCCTTCAGCATCGCCTCGATCTTCTCCTTGGGAAGCGAGATGAAGTCCACGAGGATGTGGTAGAGGTCCTTGAAGGTCGGCCCGTCCGAGATGTAGAGATAGTAGAGGGCGCCCTTGAAGATCCACATCAGCCTCGGCGCCGTCGAAGCGTCGGTGTTGAGAACGTCCGAGAGGAGGGCCGAGAGTTCCTCGACCTGCGTCTGGAGGACCTGGACCCTGTTGGCGAAGTCAGTCCCCTGCGGGAGCGAGAGCGGGTTGAGGCCGAAGGAGACGTAGTCGGGGTCGATGAGCGCGATTCTTCCCCTTTCGGATTCCGGAATCATGCGGACCAGGTCGAATGCCGCATCTCCGTGAGGGTCGATGAGCACGAGTGCGACGTCTTTCCTGTTGAAGAGCCTCAGCAGCCAGTAGAGGAGCGCATTCGTCTTCCCGGCGCCGGTCGAACCGATGAAGAGCGAGTGGAAGATTACGTCCTCTTCGTCAATGACGTTGTTCACGCACTCAAGGCCCTCAAACGCTTTTAATGGAAGGCATCAATCTTGCTCCATAGGCGATTCAGAACGAGTACACCAGCGAAAAGTGTCGACGCCTACATAGAGAACGCGCCGAAGGAGGTTCAATCGAAGCTGAGGGAGATAAGGACTGCCATCAGAGGGGTTGCCCCCGATTCTGTCGAGACCATCAGCTACGGGATGCCCTTCTACAGTTTCAAGGGAGAGTCGGGATTTCGCGCCCGGCTCTGCTACTTCGGGGTCATGAAGGACAATAAGAGAATCGTCTTCTACACCCGCCCGGCGTTCCTCAAGGAGTACGAGGACGAGGTGCAGACGTACTCGACCGCAAAGTCAGCTCTGCAATTCCCTCTGGAAAGGCCCATCCCAGTCCAACTAATCAAGAAACTCGTCAAGAATGCGATAAGAAAGCACAAGGCTGGAGCATAACCCCGAGAACCAACATGAATACAAATCAAATGAAGCTTAACTCGCTCTAGCGAAAGACCATTGCCGGCAGTTCCTGCAGGAAGGCTGGATACGCTTCTGACTCTTGGAACTTCATGCTACCGTAAACCAAACTAAGCAAACCCGCAAATTTTCTCATATCCTCCGTGGTCTCGGCTGTAAGTAGCAACTCGGTGGCTCCTCCCGAATAGACCAGCTTGAACGTCCTCACCGTTTCCCCTGCGAGGTGCGCAAGCGGCTGGAGCGACGCCTCCTCCAGCGCCTTCTCACTCTCGGGTACCTTGACAAGCCTTACGAGCTTCGAGAAGATCTCGTCTGCGCAAATCGGACTCGTCTCCTCTTCATCGACCTTCCCATGCGCGAATTCACGCTTCGACGGCTCCCCCTTGCAAGGAACGTAGCGACTCTGCGACCTCTCCCACAGGCAGCTGGAGGTACGACTGCAGCTCGTCGGGCGTGACGAGGAACGAGGGCGGCTCCATCGTCGACTTTGTGTAGCGGTCGAAGTACCCCGAGATGTTCGTGACCATCCTCCTGTCCACCAGTTCGAGAAGCATCATAGGGTCGCGGTGCTGGAAGACCGCGAGGCTGTCGTGATCGTCGGAACAGTGGTCGAAGGGTAGAACACTGGCAGAGCTTGATTGCTTATCGGCGACCCACATCCCCTGGATCGCAAGCGTGATCGTCGGCTTCCTCGAGGCGGAACTTCTCGGTCTCCTCTTGGCTGTATCCGACCGCAAGGAGCATCTGCCGCTTGACCTTGGTCTCCACGTCGTCCCTCGAGCGTGGCGCCGCCGATGTCACGAGGAACTTCTCGGCCGACCTCGCGTAGGTGTCCCGCATCATCTCGATGGTGTCGAGCGGGAGAGACTTGTTCACGGTGTACGTGTGCTCGATGTCCCCGCGGTGCCCCATCCAGAACTGCCGCCAGTCCCTTATGATCAGCCCCTCGGCCTCGGCCATCATCATCCTCGTGTCGAAGTACCACCTGAGGACGTAGGGGCGCCACTTGAAGCCTGCGGCGCGAATCGCCTGTCTCACCGCTTCGCCGATGCTCGTAGCGCGGATGGTCCTGCACGCGTAGCAGGGCTTCCTGGGCGTGAGAATCGGCGACTCCTCGTTCACCTTTTCGTGCAGGCTGTTCATCCTGAACTCGAGGTAGGCTTTGAGGAAGGCGCACCCCTCCTCGGGAAGGAACGAGTAGCGCATACCCATCTTGGAGAGCACGTTCCTCACGACCACCATCGCGGGCACCTGGCTGAAAGAGACCTCCCCCGCCTTCAGCTCCAGTTCGGGGAAATCCTTGACCCTGAGCCCGTCCATCCCGAGGAAGTTGCCTATCACCTCCGGCCTCGACCCCGTGAAGCCGATGATCGACGAAGCCACCCTCTGCCGGTAGTCGGCCATGACGAAAATCCGCGCGAGCTCCGCAGGGACCGGAGGTCGTTCATCCCCGAACCTTACGAGGTCGTGCTGTCTTGGAATCCTGATTTTCTGGAGGACCGCGATCTGGTTGAACTCCAGCCAGCTCTTAACCGGCTTGACCATGTTGGAGATGTAGAACCCGGTCCTCTGCTGCTCTTCGAGAGTGGCGATCAGGTCGAGGAGCATGTTCGTCGCATCCTTGGGGGTCATCCTTGCTACGTCAGCAGGAAGCTTGCCTGTCAGCCTGTGGACGCGCCCCCATCGCCTCAGCCACTCGTGTGCTGTCGAGACCGAGCCGCGTCGCACGTTGAGCCACCATCTCTTGAAGTCTGGGTCGTCGAGCAGGAAGAGCGACTGCGAGTGGGATAGCTCGACATCACGGAGCACACAGTTCACCTCCGGGAGAGCTCGTTTCAGTACTTAACGAGGGAGGATTTGCTGGCAATAGACGGGTAATGTCACCGGCCCCGCCAATATCCGTGGGTTCAAGCAACGGCCATGCAGCGGTTCGCAGGACATCCGACCTTGGTTCATGATCAATAGTGAATTGCTCTCAGATTTAGTTAGGGGCTCGGTATCTTATTCCCAACGCTAATCGAAGGCCTCGCCTTTCAAGCCTATGACGGCAAGGGGTAGGCCGGAAGGGACCGCCCATTGCAGGAGTGGAACCCCGGCCCAAGTTTCAAAGGGCTCGAGCCACATGTTGCTGTGCTGACGGGTCTGTTTCGCCGTAGAGCAGGAAGTAGACGACCTTACTAGCTTCTCAGGGGTGCGGATGCCCATCGACGGTTTTCGTAGTCAATGGGCCGAAAGCTAGAGTCGTAGGGGCGTGCCCCGAGGCAGATGAATCGCGAGAGCTGCGCTGAATAAAGGAGAGGATAGATATGATAGCGCTGAAGCCCCCTCCAAGGACAGAATCTTCTCAAAATGATGACAGATGAGCAGTCCGGTGGCAGTTTGATTGACGACAGAGGCATGGATAGGATCCTTTCGCTGAGTGACGGGATATTCGCCTTCGCAATTACGTTACTAGTCCTAAATCTGACCGTTCCGGCTCTAACCCAGTCGGCTACCTCTGCTGACCTCCTCAAGTCCTTGACGACGCAGTCGCAGTACGAGAAGTATCTCGCTTACGGTATAAGCTTCTTTGTCATCAGCAATTACTGGCTAGCACACCATCGAATGTTCCGCTACATCAAACGATACGATGGCCGATTGTTACGCCTCAACATGTTTTTCCTTCTGTTCATAACCATCGTACCCTTCTTCACCGAGTTGATCAGTGACTATGGTAATCTGGAATCTGCCGATGCCATCTATTATCTCTCACAAGCCCTGGGCGGATTCCTGCTGACATACATCTGGATTCACGCCTCGACGAATAATCGTCTAATACAGGAGGACACACCAAAGAATCTGATACGTCTGATCACAGCTAGGGGGCTCGTGTCGCCCGCCGTCTTTCTCGCGGCAACGGCGGTCTCCTTCTTCATCCCAAGCTATTCTTTCTTCACTCTGATAACTATAGGTATTGGATTGAGAATCGTATCCAGAGAGTACGGTACCAAAGCGACCTCGTGAAGCGATAAGATCGCACGCTTGCCAAAAGGTGGACTAGTCAGCTCCAAGCGGTTTGACTTCGAGCCGAAGATAGGTTCCAGGGCTGGAGGCGAATCGGGGAGCGTTTCCTTACCTTCGTTGATCAACCGCCAGCGTCTGATGATCCTTGCATTCCTGCCGATGAGAAGGCCGAGACCGAACATCAGGAGCAGATCCGTGGCGATGGTAGCGTACAAGGTCGTCGAGGTGAGAGTCTCGGCTGTGCTGAATGTCGTTAGAGCGTTCGGTCCAAGGATGAAGATGTCAATCGAGAGACGTGCGACGAACCCCGCGACGTAGATCAGGTACAGTATCACGCCGCCCTTGAAGTACACACTCCCGTCGCCTCCTCTCCAGAATGCAATTCTGCGATCCGCGTACCTGTATGACCAGACCGACGACGCGGCGATGAGAATCAGGTAGGGCACCGCTAAGAGGAGGGAGACCCCCTCGAAGAAGGAAAGTATCGAGAGACCCGCGCCTATCGCCCCGTAGAGCACCAAAGTCAAGAGCGTCCCAGCTTCGCTGAACCTTGTCCCTGAGTAGCTCCGATAGACCCTTCGCAGCATCATGAACACGACGAGCGCCAGGACGATGATGATAGTCTGCGCCCCCGAGCCGGAAGAAGAGGACGCCACCTTGAACTGCCCCTGCCAAGTCGCTTCTGGTGGGTTGGCGCCGTTGCCTGCGTCATGGTAGGACTTCGGGTTGGGGCCCATCTTTGGTCGGAGAAGGGTTGACGGGTACACAAAATAAAGAATGGAAATAGTTCACGTCGTGAACTCCCATACCGGTTTATATTTTCGACATCCGGCTCACGGATCTGTCCTAGGCAGATGGAACAATCTTCACTGTTCGAGCAACAGAGGGTGGAGGCGAAGGTGGCGATGCTCCGAATATTTCGCTTCAAGGCGAGAAGAGGAGTCGGTGTCTTCTACGCTCTCGTCTCGCTGCTTCTCTTGGCGGTCTGGGCCATCGTAAGGACGTTCAGCTCACCCATTCTGGTCTTCGCCGGGCTGGTCGCTGGGGCATCGGTAATGTGGTACGTAGCCAGGGCTGCGGGCTTTCGAGGATACGACCGTATGGCGTACAGTCTTGAGTTCCTAGAGGGAGGAGAAGCCCTGGTCCGGGATAGGACAAGGTGGTACACAAACCCGACGTTCTTCCGCATGGTCACGCTTTGCTGGGCGGCAGTCTTTGTAGCTGCCGAGGCAGAGGGGCTGTCGACGCTGTCCCTGGCCATCCTCACGGTAGGATCAGCGCAGGCGGTATTCCTGAGAGTCTTCATCCTCTCCAGGAGCAGGGACGGAGTTCTGGAGACTAGACCCGAAGACTGGGTCGTGAACGCAGTCTACCCTCTGATGCTCATCAGTTTCGTCGCGACCGGATCTCCTATTGATGGAGTCCTGCTAAGTGTCCCCATCTATCTGATCGCTGGACTGAAGTCGCTCTATGATGCGCCGAAGGAGTTGAGTCGCGTCGCCTTCTGAAGACGGCGCAGAGACGAGAGAGCATCTCGTTCCCAACCTTGGAATCCAGGGCCCGTTCTCGAACTCTGCTCGGGTCGTCATCATGGCCACCCTCCTTGGTCTGAGGAAGGCGACGTTCACCGAGCTTCTTCTTGCGGTAAAGTCTCCAAAGAGTTCGCTCAACAAGAACCTTGCCATGCTAGAAGATTATGGATTCGTGAAGCAGAGCAGAGGATTTCTCTTCGCCGTTCCGGGACCAAGGAAGTTCGTTGAGATAACAACGGAAGGAGAAATAGCAATCAAATCTCACCTCGAGGTAATTCGCAAGGCTGCGGACAAAGCGCTTGCTTCCCGGTCTGAAGAAGCCTGATAGTAGTGACTGGATTATCAGATTCTCTCTCCCCTTCCCAGCACGAGGTACTCCTTGATGTAGCCGACGCCTGCTCGGGTATGAACGTGAAGCACTGCGGCCACATCCTTGGGGGGTCCGCCTAACGACGGCCATTGTAGGGTCCTCGTAGCTACTTTGGCAGTCCTCCCGACTCACAAAAACACCAGACCAGCGCTTTGATGGTGATTTCTTCCGTCTGTCTATAAATGCGGAAGTCGAACTCCGTGGGAAAATTGCGTACCAAATAGGTCAAACTCGGAATCGGAATCGGAATTGCTGACAGAGTGTAGACATCATATTTTCAAAGAAGAGCTTGCTATGCCCTTGATGGCCTCTCCCAGTAGCGCAGCGTCCTGCAGCGCTCTATGAACTTGGGAACACTGCCGGGATTAAGAGCGACTAGGCCCTCATCAGTCTCTAAGTCGGCGCCCATCTTCTCCAGCATCGGTCTCGCTTGATCCACATATCCTATGAACTTCTTGTGCGCGAGAGCGTCGGAGACAAAATCCCGTGCATCCGGGATGTTGGCGAGAGTATCCGTTCCCTCAGCGGTGATGACTATGGCTATGGCGTCGAAAAGTACCGAGGGCCCTCCATCAACGCTGAAGTCCGCCTCTATCCATGTACCATCATCTCCATTGACTCCTCCTATGGTCGGAGCGACCGTTTTTATCATCGACCGCTCTAGTTTTGCGGCGTCCCTTAGAAGCCGTAATACGTCCAAGCTGGCGCCTTCAGTCAGCAGCACGCCAATCGTCCGACCCCTGAAATCTCGCGGACCGTTGCACAAGATGCTTAGTGCTGGCGAGGTCCTCAGTGTCGTGTTCACTGGCTTCGCAGGGGTGGCAGGTTCGGGCATCCTTTTTAGCCCCAGGCCCTTCGCAACCTTTGTGGCTAAGCCTTGATCCACATTCAGCAGTTGAGAGACCATCCTCATTCGGATGGCGGGTGTCTCGACCTTGCTAAGCTCGAACGTGAATGCCGCCGCGATGTGGTTCTGCTCAATCTCGGTCTGACTGACATAGAACTGACGTGCTTGGCTGTAGTGATCGGCGAAGGTCTCTGACCTCGCCCGTACCTTGGGACCTCGCTCCTCCGCAGGATGGCTTCGGAACCCCTTTCTCACCGACTCACGCGGGCCTCCCTCCTCTCCTTGCTCTAATCCCCAGGAATTTGGCTCGTAGTTCACGCGGCCCTTCAGGTTGTAGAATGCCATCTGTCCGTCCTGCTGTAGCGTGTGCCAGGGACACTTTGGCGCGTTTATGGGCAGATACGTGAAGTTTGGCGTTCCGAGCCGCTTCAGCTGCGTGTCGAGATAAGAGAAGTTGCGACCCTGCAGGAGCGGATCGTTGCTGAAATCGATTCCTGGTACGATGTTTTGCGTGCAAAAGGCTACCTGTTCAGTCTCCGCGAAGAAGTTGTCAACACATCGATTAAGGACTAACCTGCCCACCCTGCGCACCGGAATCTCCTCCTCCGGAATTAGCTTCGTCGCATCCAACACGTCAAAGGCAAAGCGGTCAGCAAAGTCCTCATCGAAGAGCTGCAGCCCCAGCTCCCATTCAGGGTAATCGCCGGAATGAATCGCGTTCCATAGGTCGCGCCGATGAAAATCTGGGTCGACACCATTTATCTTTACAGCCTCATTCCACAAGACCGACTGCATCCCCTGCAAGGGCTTCCAATGAAACTTGACGAACGTGGACTTGCCCTCGGCGTTGATGAGTCGGAAGGTATGGACCCCGAACCCCTCCATGAACCTGAACGAGCGCGGGATGGCGCGGTCCGACATAATCCACATAGCCATATGAGTGCTCTCGGGATTGAGCGAGATGAAATCCCAGAAATTGTCGTGTGCCGTCTGAGCCTGCGGGAAACCCCGGTCTGGTTCCTGCTTCGCTGCGTGGATGACGTCGGGGAACTTGATGGCGTCCTGGATGAAGAAGACCGGGATGTTGTTGCCGACGATGTCCCAATTGCCTTCCTTGGTGTAGAGCTTGACGGCGAAACCGCGAACATCCCGAGCAAGATCGGCGGAGCCCTTATTCCCCGCGACGGTCGAAAAGCGAACGAAGGCCGGTGTCTTTGTGCCCGCGCGCTGGAAGATGTCGGC
>JASHPA010000143.1 GCA_030038365.1 Nitrososphaerales archaeon | reverse complement strand
GCCGATGCGGGGCTCCTGGTCCACAACCTCGACGGCAAGAACTTCACCGCCGTGAGACCATACGCCAGCTTCCGCGAGATATGGGTCGCGTTCGAGAGGTTCTCCGCCGGCCTGCTTACCAGGCTCCGGTACCTCCTCCTGATCACCATCCTCAGCCTCCTATACTTCACACTCCCCATCTTCGTGCTGGCGGCGGGATTGGCCTCTTCGTCTATTGCCGCGGCTAGCGTGGGGCTGGTCGCGATGGTTCTCTCATATGGGACGACCCTTGTCTTCTACTTGAAGTACTCGCATGCGAGGTACTTCATTCTGACCCCGGTAGCAGGGTTAGTCATGGTGGCCGCGTTCGTGAGGGGCTTCACCCGGTTCTCCCGAGGCGGGGTGGAGTGGAAGGGCCAGCACTACGTGAGACAAGAACAGACCGACCTCGCCGGCTGACAGAAGCTATATTATTTACCGGCCTGGTATCATTTCATCTTGCAGATAGAGAACGCTACTGTCGATTCGACCCTTCTGGAGCACATGTTCCTTGATTTCATGCAGATGAAGGAGTTCGCCAATGACCCCGTCGTCATGAAGCGTGCCAGCGGCGTCTGGTACGAAGACATCAACGGAAAGAAGTACATCGACGGAATCTCTGGCGTGTTTACGGTAAACATCGGACACGGAAACCGGCGCGTCATAGATGCCATGAAGGCACAGCTGGAGGAGATCACATTCGCTCCTCCTCTTCACTCGACCAACGTCCGGGCCATCGAACTGACGAAGCTCGTCTCGGCCCTCACACCCGGGGACCTGCACACTATGAAGTACTTCAGCGGAGGGTCGGAAGCCACCGAGGCCGCGATGAAGCTCGCCAGGCAGTACCACAAGCAGACTGGCAATCCTGGCAAGTACAAAGTGATTTCCCGCTACGAATCGTACCACGGCGCTACCTTGGGCGCTCTCGCAGCATCGGGAGTCGCAAGGAGGAAGACGTCCTTCGAGCCATTCGGGGCCGGATATGTCAAGGTCTTCCCGCCGACTTGCTATCGGTGCCCGTACGGACTACAGTACCCTGAGTGCGGTGTGCTGTGCGCGGCGATAATTGAAAAGGTGATCAAGCAGGAGGACCCGTCGACGGTCGCCGCACTAATCGTCGAACCTATAGGAAACACCGGCGGAATCATCACACCTCCTGAGGAGTATTTCCACATCCTGAGGGAAATCTGTGACAAGTACAATGTGCTCCTCATACATGACGAGATAATCACCGGGTTCGGGAGGACAGGTGAAATGTTCGGCTCCCAGACATTCCACACGACCCCCGACATCATATGCATGGGAAAGGGTATGTCGAGCGGCTACTCGCCGGTCGGGGCCATTGCCATAAGCGACAGGATAGCCTCAGCCTTCTACGGAAAGGCCGAGGAAAACAAGCAATTCAACCATGGGCATACCTTCGGGGGGAATCCCCTATCGGCCGCGGCGGCGATTGCCGCGATAAGCGAAATCAAGGAACGTGGTCTCCCCGAGAAGGGGAAGCGCGCCGGGGAGAGAATCTGGCACAGGGTCGAGGAGATGAAGGATACGGGAGTGATTGGAGATATCCGCGGGAAGGGACTGCTCGTCGGAGTGGAGTTCGTCAAGGACCCCAAGACCAAGGAACAGTTCCCGGATGACACGAGGTTCGGCCTCCGGGTCGGGAAGAGCGCGCTCAAGAGGGGCCTAGTTCTCAGGAACGACCCGCACTGGGTGGCGTTCGCACCTCCGCTAATCATATCCGACAGTGAGGTCGATATGATGATGGACATCTTCGCCGACTCGGTCAAGGAAGCGGTCGCATCCGTAGTCTGACACCACTGATGGCAGATGAAGGGCTCTCGGGGGAAGGTCCGCGTTGGCGTCTCTGGTTTCAGCTACGCGAGTTGGAAGGGCAGGTTCTACCCAAATGGGACGAAGAGCGAAGAATTCCTGTCCTTCTATTCCAGGCGTCTTGATACGGTGGAAATCAACAGCTCGTTCTACGCTGCACCGAAGGAGGCGACGGTGAAGGGCTGGGCGGGGAGGACAGATGAGAAGTTCAGGTTCTCCTTCAAAGCCCCCCAGCTGATAACCCATGTATTGAAGCTTGGAGGGGGCTCGGTCGATGCCGCCAAAAGGTTCTCGAAGACGCTCGACCTCCTCGGACCAAGGCGCGGTCCGATTCTGTTTCAGCTCCCACCTTACATGAAGGCGAACGAGAAACTCCTAGCCGATTTTCTATCTGCCACCTCGGAGATTGGCGACAGAGTCTTCGAGTTCAGGCACGAGTCCTGGCTGCAGGACCCCGTCTACGAGCTGCTGGAGAAGCACGGAGCGGCCTTCTGCATAGCCGATACTGAGGACATGAAGCCGATATTCCGAGTCACCGGGGGCTTCGCGTACTTCAGGCTGCGGAAGGATGCCTATGATCTAGCCCAGATAGAGAAATGGGCGAAGGAGATTTGCAGACTCGTAAGGGGAGTTCCCCTCAGCTATGTCTATCTCAGGCATGATGAGACGGGCGAGAACGCCGTCTTGGCGCAGGAGTTGGAGAAGAAACTCTCATAGAGGGTTAAACTCAGAAGTTTCAGCGCGTTTTTAAGCAGCGGCCGAAGCTTGGTCTTCGCTGCTTATGGCGAGGAACATCTTCTCGGAGGTTGAAAAACAGGCCGAGAGCGCTACTGCTGCGCGTGCATCGTGGCGTGGAGTCTTGGCGATAGACATACCCGCAATCGGTCTGGGCGCGGTAGAGTATCACCTCCGCGCAGCAAAGGCGCACGGAAACCTCCAGCCTGTGAACTTCATCAAGATCGACAAAAAGACAGGAAAGGAAGTTGTGAGCAGAGAGGTTCCCGTGATGTACCGCTACAGGGAGGGGGCTAGCGGTGAGCGTATGGAGGTGCAGGAGATCTCCCGAGAAGAGGCCAAGAAGTTCGTACGTTACAAAGGAGAATATCAGATTTCTGTACGGAACGAGAAGAGATTCTTCCTGAAACAGGATTTAGAGGTGTCTGGCAAGTGGGTCGAGGTGCCTGCCGACCGTATAGTGGACAAGCAGGACGGAGAAGAGGTCGAGCCGTTTGACAGGACCCAGCGGATCGAGGTGGACAGGGATGGCTTCGTCTCGCTCGAGAGGCTCTCAGAGTACAAGTTCAAGGAGGTGTACGAGATGGGACCGGACACCGACAAAAAAGTGAAGGAGACCGGGGGACGTATACGGCAGCTCGCGCGATACCTTCTGGAGAAGCAGACGGCTCTCGTGGCCTTCTTCTCTTGGGGGAGGGGCTATCAGTTCTACACGGGGGTGATCTATCCTTACGAGAGGAAGGATGGAAGGCTCTGGCTCCTGATGGGGTTGAGCGAAGGCGTCCTGGTGCTCGACGACGCCTGGGCGCTGGAGGAGGACAAGGAAGGCGCACCCCTAGCCTCGGTGCCGGTGGCAAAAAAGAAACCAAAGGTCACGATAGCCAAGTAGGGGCTCTCGGTGGTCTGCAAAATGAGCGACGAACTTCCGAATTTCGTGCTTGAGACGTACGCCAAGGCGGTCAAGCTCAACCTCATGGAGTGGCTCGCTGCTAATCCGCTTCCCTCCATTTGTGAGCCAAAGCTCGATGGCATCAGGATCTTCCTGTTCAAGAGCGGGGACAAGTTGGTGATATCGAGCAAGCACGGCGCAATCTACACGCCAAAGAGCAGCCCTAAGGTTTTCGGTTACGTCCCGGAGTTCACGCATGCGCCCCACAGGATGATCTTGGACGGAGAGTATGTCTCGACCGAGGGTGTCTTCCTCTTCGATGTCATCCAGATAGATGATAGGGACATGCGGAACACGGCACTCTCGGAGAGGAAAAAGATACTCCGCGAGATACTTTATGGGACCGGCCTCGAGGTTCCCTACAGGTTGACGAAGACCGCCGAGGAGATAGCGGTGTTCAGGGACGATGAGATTCGCAAAGGCGGCGAAGGCATCATCGTGAAGAACCCGGTGTCGACCTATGGACAGCCCAACTCATGGCTCAAGCTCAAGAGGTTCGATACCATCGACTGCTTCATCATCGACTACGAAGAGACACCCGAGATGAAGAGGACGGGCATTCCGAGGTCGTGGTATGTCGGAGTCTACGACGACGCAGGTCAGCAGGTCAATCTCGGGAAGGTCGGGGCGTTTGTCGAGCGTGTCGACCCCCGCCAGGTGAAGAAGGGGTCAGTGGTGGAGATCAGAATCCAGCAGGTCACCGAGGACGTGAAGCTGCGGGGAGCATTTATACTCAGAGTGAGACACGACAAGACCCCGGATGAGTGCCTCATCTCACAGCTGTGAGACTCCTTGAAGAAGGATCTCGACCCCCGGGCAGCGCGCAAGGTGGCCCTGGACTTCGCCACCAAGACGAGGGATCTCTACAAGCGATATGAGCTGGCCGGGAGTCTCAGGAGGAAGATGCCTGTCGTCCACGACATCGATTTCGCCGTGATACCAGGCAAATCCGATTTCGATGCCTGGCGCGAGGAGGTCAAGAAGCGTATCGTCCAGATTGGTGGCGAAGTCATCACCTTCGGTGAAGTAATCTCGAATTTCGCTTACAAGGGAATGCAAGTCAATCTATTCATCTGTCCCGGTCCCGACTCATGGGGCGTCACCCTGATGTGGGCGACAGGACCCAAGGGACACACGATAGGGATGACCATCAAGGCGAGGGACATCGGTCTCCTGATCAACTCGACCGGCATCTGGACCAGGACCGAGCCCCCGCGCCTCATACCTGCAAGGACAGAGGAGGATGTCGGCCGGATACTCCACTGGAAGTACAAGCCTCCCGAGGAGCGAGGGAAGACGAAAAAGAAAGAGCGGTCGGCCTACTAAGACCGGGCGGCCCTATGGCCTCTTCCCGTAATCTAGCGGAGGGTCCCTTGCGCTCAATTCTACAATCTCGTCGCCGACCTTTATGACGCCGGTCTGAAGCGGGAGCAGGTTCTCCCCGAATATCGCCTCCCCCGTCCTTTCCCATCTCTTGTACCTGCTGAGCGATATAAGAGGTTCGTTGCCGCTTTTCTCCCCCTTGTCCTGGTCCACGGTCGTGACGGGACACCGGGTGCAGGGCTTGGCCTGAATAAAGCGCATCCTGCCGATGGAGACTTCGTGTATCTCATGCTCGACTTGAGGTTCCCCGCCCCGTCCGACGAGGTTGGGTCTGAAGCGCGTCCACGGAATCTTCTCTCCCGAGAGATTAGAGAGCTCGTCGACAGACTCTTGCATTATCCAGTGGACCGGATAGGCGTCCTGGAACACGATTTGGTTCGTATTGGGCATGTACCGCTGACTAGCGGTCCTGCGGAAGGGACCGCTCGCTTTGACGAGCCTTACCCTGAGGCCGAGATGTTCGCTAAGCCAGTCAGCGGCCGACTCTCCTTGGTCGATGGCGGAGACGACGTCTGCATGTATCGAGACCCCGAGCACTTTGCCGTCCCCTCGCTCGCGGTCGATAGTCATCGGGTCGCCACCCTCCCAAGTGAGTTTCAGAGTGCTCCCGACAATCTTCGGCTTGATGAGCGCGAGTATTGCTAGACTCTGTGGCTTGCTGTCCTCCCTTCTTCTCTTGTGCCTCTGGGTGATGAACTGATGAATCCCATCGGGTCCGACCTCCTCTCTCACAATCATGTACTCCCGATCTCCATAGACCCCTCTCGTGCCGATGGAAGCGCTCTCCAGTTCCACCCTTGCGCATCCCTTCACGGGATAGATCGCCAGGCGCGAGACGATTCCGATGTGCTTCGGAGACGGGGCTGACCTTTGCACGGAACCCGGTGATGCCGACTCCTGACTCGCTATTTAGCTTGAGTGCTGGGGCCTACCGGAATATCGACGGCCGTCACGGCCGCTACGCCATCTCCATCTCGTTCGAGTCCGAGTCCGAGTCGGGGATGGTCTCGGGGATGTCGGGGAACCTGTCCTTCATCCGAGACTCTGCTACAGCGGCCGCCTCCGCGAGAGCTCTCTCCGCTTCTTCGTTAGCTGTCTCGAAGTTCAGTGAGGTCCCGGTGACCGAGCCTGCGTCGACGAGAATGCCGCTGAGCAGTCCTGAAATCTCGCTCATCTCGCCTTCGGCCTCGGGTATCACACCGGCCAGGCCTTCGCGTAGATTCCTGACCACCGAAGTGGCAGGGGCCAGAGTGAGCACGACCTCGCCCAGCTCTGTCACGGTGTTCAGCCTCAGCACTATCTGTTCAAGGGCGAGCTTGGACTGCGTCACCATCTTGTTCATTCTCCTGAGCTCGGCCAGCTCGTTGGCGTACATCGACGCCCTGGGTGTATCCCGTTTCTGAACCGACGAGACTATCTTGTTGAAGAGGTAAGTATCCCTGTCACGCAGCTTCACAATCGCGTTGTCAAGCTTGGCCATCACCGTTTGAATCTGACGCGTGGCCTGATCTAGTCGCGGCTTGAGGGGACCTGGATTGTTGAACCTGCCCATCAGGCGATCCCCTATCCCGGGGCCCTTCTTGTTATCCCAGTTACTAGTAAACTGCGACATGATTAGTCATCCGGCTCTTCTGATGGTTATCTTCACCGGAGTGAAAATATCTTTACTGTTCTATGAAGCCGCGACGCCTGACGCATAGCACTGCTTGGACTATTGCGGCTCCTGGAACTTCTTCGCGACCTTCTCTGCAGCCTGGGTGGCCGCTTCGACCGCGTTCATCATGCTCGTCCTGACGGCTCCTTTCTCGAGCTCGTAGATTCCGGCTATGGTCGTCCCGGCCGGCGTAGTGACCAGGTCACGGAGCTCCGCCGGATGCACATGGTTCTTGCTGAGGAGGTCAGCCGTCCCGGTCAGTGTCTTGGTGGCCAGCTTCAGCGCGATGTCCCTCGGTATCCCCACCTTTAGGCCAGCGCTGACCATTGCCTCTATCAGGACCGCGATGTACGCGGGCCCGCTCCCGCTCAGCGCCGTCACCGCGTTCATCAGCGACTCGGGAACTTCGATGTAGTCTCCGAAAGTGCCCAGCACGCTCTTTACGACCTTCAAGTCCTTACCGGTGACGCCCTCCCCTGGCGAGTAGGCGGTTATGGCCTCCCCGATGGAAGCGGCGATGTTCGGCATGCTTCTCACTAGCTTCGCCTCTGGAAGTGACCCTTCGAGCATCCGTAACGAGACGGCCGCCATCAGAGAGATGACTATCTTGCCTTTCGTGTAGTCCGCGATTTCTTCGAGGACGCCTTTGGCGTCGCCCGCCTTGACCGACAGTATGATTATGTCGGCATCCCGCGCTGCCTCCCTGTTGTCCGTGGTGATGTGGACCTTCTTCGACTTCAGCCGCTTCAGTGTGGAGAGGTTCCGCTTTGTGACTACGACACCAGACGCGAAATCCGACTCTGCTACCCCTCTGGCGACCGCTTCGCCTATCTTGCCCGCTCCGATTACGGCCACTATCAAAGAGGGCTGTCTCGCCGCTGCCTGGACTTATAACTCAGTTGGAAGATTCTGATCGGCCTCTTGAGGGCGGTCTGCGTTTCATCCTTAGGAAGACGCGGGCCCCCGCCAGCAGGAAGCATAGAGAGCGGTCGGGGGCGCAGAGCCAGTTAGGAAAACTGTTCCGGCCTGCGTCATTACTGTTTCATGGTTTGGGACAGCAACCGAAGACTAATCGGCTACGGCCTAGAGCGCGCTCCGCAATTCGCTACCAAGCAGGCGTACGAGAGTTTATACGTCACAAAGAAGTGAAACACAGACATGTCTTCTGAGTTGCATTCTTCTCGCGCTCTCGAGACCGCCACGCTGGGCGGCGGTTGCTTCTGGTGTACCGAGGCGATTTTTTCGGAACTAAAAGGGGTAGAGAAGGTCGAGTCTGGCTATTCCGGGGGCACCGTCCCCAATCCGAGCTACGAAAGGGTGTGCGAGGGAGATACGGATCACGCAGAAGTGATACGGGTGACGTTCGACCCCTCTATAATCTCTTACAAGCAACTCCTTGAGATATTCTTCACGACGCATGACCCGACGACCCCCAATAGGCAGGGAGCGGACGTCGGTACACAGTACAGGTCCGTCATCTTCTACAACGACCAGAAGCAGAAGGAGACCGCGGAGGAAGTAATCCGCGAGGTCAGCGTTGCAGGCATCTGGGACAGGCCAATCGTCACGGAGCTGGTTCCGGCTCAGCCCTTCTACAAGGCAGAGGAATATCATCAGGAGTTCTACCGGCGGAACCCCAGACAGGGCTACTGCACCTTCGTCATCACTCCCAAGGTCGCGAAGTTCAGGAAGAAGTACGCTGAGCTGCTGAAGAGCAGCCCCGCGAAGGTCACCCACGAACCGGTCTCAGCCTGACGAGTTTGTAAGCTCCACGGAAATCTGAATCGCGGAGCCGCCGCCACCCGTCACGAACGTTATGCTGTCCTGCCCTCTCTGGGTGAACGTCGCCCCGCTCACATCCCATCGTACTATTGTGCTGGGGGGTGTTACGGTCGCGGTTATCGTGACGTCCACGTGAGGGAGCACCTCTACGGTGGCGCTCTCGGAGGTCGGCAGCGTAGCATTGGTGGAGTCGTAGGAAATCGCGAAGGACGTGCTGCTGTTCCCGACCACGTTGATCTTGACGTAGCTCAGATCGATGTAGGCGGTGATGAAGACTGCCGTCCCGATGATGGCTACGAGCATCACGGCGGTGATGATGTAGAACTTGCGCCTATTCCTGTTAGCCTCCATCGGGAGACGTGATAATCCCCATCCTTGAATGCTTTTTCAGCTGACGTCTTGAGGGCGTGATATGCGGGTCTCCGCGATATTCGGGCTCATCCTGGTGTTATTTGGCCTGATCGTACTCTACCTGCTACGGGGATTCTTGGTGGAGGTCATTATGGCGCTGCTGGATGGAGCGGGGCTTGTGATAGGATTCATCCTCATCATCTTGGGTCTGCTGCTGATATTCGGCAGGAGAATCTTCAGACGTGGATTCTCTTGGCATTTCTCGGCTACTGATGTGCCGGAGATTTAATAAGGAGAAGTCCACAGCGCGCTTTCGAGGTCTGGTGTCTTGAAGGTCGGGTCAGGGATGGGTCTGATAGTCTGCATCCTGCTACCGATAGTGCTCCTGCTCTTCGGGGTTCTTGACAAGCTCCAGACCATATCCGGGATATTGCTGCTGTGCGGACTCTGGGCAATCATTTACGGCGTGACGTTCGGGAAGATTACGGACAGGCTTTATGATGTCGGCGCGGGTATAATCGTTATCGCGATATCCACTTTCGTCTTCTTCCCCATCCAGTACGTGGCTGGTCTCGTCTTGATATCGATCATTGGGTTGGTCCTCGCGTCGGTGGCCATGCCACGGAAGAAGGTCAAGACTTCGTAAAGCCAGATATATCCGGCTTCGAAAAACGACGGGCATGAAGGCCGACAAACCTGGCGTATCTGTAGTCGTCCCAATGGACATCTGGCGGTCGCTCACAGAGATCAGGCTGCAGCTGGACTCGTACTGTCCCGGTGCCCCTACTCCCATAGAAGAAGCGCTGAGGGAGATCGTCCAGCACTACAAGGGGTGCCCCAGGACGCAGGATGACATGGAGGCTTTTTGCGAACGTGCCAAGGCCTGGAAGGGACGCTAGTGGCCTCATCCCAGCGAGTCGTACCTTGCCTGCTCGTCGAGCTTCTCGCCGAGTGAGGCTTCCTTCTCCATTATCTCCTGGTTGAGTAGCTCGTACAGCGCGATTATCTCCTTCGCTTCTTGGCTGAAGGCGTCGTTCCGAATCTCATCAAGGGTCTTTGGCGCCTTCGGCGAGTTGAGGATGTACCAACACCAGTCGAAGACCTTTCGCTTGTTCTTCTCGAGCAGTTCATCCCTTCGCGCTTCGAGCTGGGAAATCTGCAGCCTGAGCTTCTCGATGCCTTCCGAGCTCTTGTCCCCTGACATCCAGGACTTTGTCATGCTTCTTGCAGGACCGGCGGTCCGCCTGCACTAAAACAGCGCGTCAACGGGGGTTGTACTTCGGTCTGAACTCGAATCCACAGCGTATGCACACCCGCCTGCCTGGGACGTCAGGGATGACCTGCTTCGTGCGGCATCTCGGGCATTCCACGGAATCATGTGCAGCAGCGATAGAGTCAGAGTGTTGCGCGCGCACCTTGTCGATCGCATCCTTGTAGCTGTCCCTGTTTCCGTACTTCATGACTAAGCCAATAGTCCCAGCGTCTTCAGAAGACGCTTATGTTGTTCCTCGTCAACCCACTCGACCTTAAGGTACTCAGCGATTTCGTCGCGGCTCATGCCTATCCTCTTGGCCTCTTCGACCGTGAACTTGTAGGCAGGGACCTCGATCGGGCTGTCCACGTACTCGAACTCTTCTTGGAAGAGCCTCTTCCCCTCCATGAACTGCTTTACGTGGAAGAGCTCATGTATCACGTCAAGATACAGGACGTTCCACTCGCTGTTCTTCAGATGGTGGGCGCTGATAAGGAGGTGTCCGTCAACGTCGCTGACACTCATGTACCCGAACTTCGACGAGAAGAACTCGACCTTCAGATTCTTCATCACGCGCGCCGTATCCTTTCCGAATATCGATTTGACCGCGGCCGTCTTCTCGAAACCGCGGAAAAAATCGGTAAACGGAAGGAGAGATACGGGAGCCTCGCGGACAATCTCCACTCCCAGTTTCGAATCTTTTTTCAATTGTTTATGGTAGTTTCTGCGATGAGAGATAAGTGTATTGGGGGTATTTGCGTCAAATTAGTCGCCATAACGATGAGCAGCAGCCCGGTGGCGACAAACACGACGTTCAGCGCGAGGTTGTCGTACCTGAAGTGGGCGTTGCTACCCTGTCCTTCCAAAGGTAGACCCCCGCCTGAGTGAGAGTCCAGAAGGAGGTGTCCCATCGCTACGGAGACGCCCGCCGAGACCCATAACAGCGATTCGGATTGAGGGATGAACGGCGGCGTGACTCTAAGGAGGACGTCGAGGGAGACAACGGAGACGAGGGCACCCCACAGCGGGGCTGTAAAGACCGAGTGGGTGACCCTGGTCCGAGAAGGTATGCCACATCCGAAGGAGTGGCCAAGGATATCGAGAGCCAAAGGGCCATGAGTATCGAAGGCCAGGAGAGGGGAGTAAGCAAAGAAAGCGCATAGACGCATGCTCCGACAGAGAAGATGTAGTGGGTGAACTCTTTCATCATCCTGAAAGACCAAGGTGCTATTGAAACGCCATCCCCGCCGGAGGGCCCTAGGGGAACTTCTGTGGCACCATGTCGGCCTTTTCGCTTTGGGACGTCCTCTGGACTACGCGCATCTTCAGCTGGCGCATCCCATCTCCTCTCATGGCTGAAACCTTGATGACCGACATTCCCCCGAACATGGGGAGCGTCTCGATGTGCCTGGAGTCCTGACTTTTGAGGAGATCGACCTTGGTGAGCACGAGGAGCACTTTGTTGGGCTCCACCTTGAGCTGATCCAGCGTCTCCATGCAGCTCGTCAGCTTTATCGACATGTTCTCTTCGCTCTCACTCGCGTCGAGGAGCAGGAGAATCAGGTCAGCATAGGTTAGCTCGTCGAGGGTTGATTTGAACGACTCCACCATGTAGGCAGGTAGTCTCGAGATGAAACCCACAGTATCAGATAGCATCACCTTCTTTCTAGGGTCAGCGAAGCTCACCGCCCTGGTCGTGGTGGTGAGGGTGGTGAAGAGGCTCGCCGACTCTTCCCCTGATTCCGATGCCAGTTTGTTGAAGAGGGTCGTCTTGCCACTGCTGGTGTACCCAGCGAGCGAGACCAGCGGCATGCCAAGCTTCCTCCTCTCGACCCTGTGCAGAGTCCGGCTTGATTCGGCCCTCGCGAGCTTCTCCTTGATGAAGCTCATCCTGCGTTTCAGCGCCCTGAACTTGACGTCGACGCTGGTCTCGCCCATGCCCATGAAGCCTGCTCTCTCTCCCTGGACGGAATAGCGCACCTCGTCCCTGGCACGCGGGAGCTCGTAGCGCAGTTCTGCGAGCTGAACCTGCAGCTTTGCTTCCGTCGTCTTCGCCCTTCTGGCGAAGATGTTGAGTATGAGCCTCTCCCTATCGACTATCTCTACTCGAGTGATGGTCGCCAGCTTGAAGGCCTGTGCCGAAGTCAACGACTCGTCGACGATTAGCGTCTTCGAGCCATTCCTGCTCACCGTGTCCCTCAGCTCCTCTGCTTTTCCGGCACCCACGCCGTACTCGGACTTCAGTATCTGCCTCTGCGTGACCACGTCTACGACCGTATACCCGGCGGCCTTGGCCAGCTCTACAATCTCCTTTTTCTCGAACTCATCGGGGTAGGATACCACCGTCGCATTGTCCATGAATAATCGCTCCGTTATCGCATCCAGCGTTGCACCGCGCTACCCGCTCATGGTCTCGTGCGGTTCAGGGTAGGTCACGTTGGTTACGAGCGTCCGCGAGCAGTCCACGCAATGCACGACACTGTTGGCGCACTTTTCATGGTACCGGGACCCGCACTGGCACTCTGTGTACCGGTCCGCGTCCTTGCCATACTCGAGCACGGTCTTAATCTCCTTGCCGCAGAAGAGGCAGATGCGACTGAGGTTCAGGATGTCTCGCTGCGTGAATATGCCGGTAATCTCCCCGTTCCTGGTAACCAGCATCCTTCTGATCTTCTTCCTGCTCATCAAGTCTATCGCCTCACTGACGGTCCTGTCATCCTCTATCGTGATGGGGTGGGGTGTCATAATCTCGCTCACCCTAGTCGACTCCTGATCACGCCCCGGTGCTAGTATCTTCTTGACGAGGTCGCGCTCGGTAACTATGCCTACCGGCACCTTGTCCCTTGTGACTATCACGCTGCCTATGTCGCGCTCGGCCATCATCTTGGTTGCAGAGGCTACGGACGCTCCCTCCTCGAGCGTCACCAGGGTCTTCTTGGAGATGTCGCCGACCTTGACTTCCAGCATTTCCACACGCAAGAAGCGGTCTCGTTATTTAAACAGAACAATGTAGTTTCGCGACTTCGGTTGGATATGGCTGTAGTTCGCAACTGAGCATTTAAGACACGCAGGGCCGAATGATGGCCGTGGAAATTAAGGACAATCCCAAGCCGATCATCGGATATTCCGACAAACTAAGTGTGCAACCCGGAGAGAAGGTAAGTTTCATGGTGAGCTGCGACATGCCGAAGTATCACGCGGAACTCGTCCGCCTGATCCATGGCGGAGCTGCCTCCGGGGGTCCGGGGCACAAGGAGAAACCGGTCTCGGCCATCGGTGACTATGACGGCAAGAAGCAGACCATCCCGAGAGGGTCCTACATCGAGTTCCCGAAGGACGGCCTCTTCGACCTCTTGAGCTTCACCCTGCAGGCATGGATCGTCCCCACAACCCCGGCGAATACCCCGCAAGGGATACTCACTTCGTGGAGCGCGGATGGGGGTTACGGCCTCCTCATGGAGGATGGGCACCTCACCTTCGTGATAAAAGACGCCACCGGAAAGGTCGAGAAGCTGGCATGCAAGGTGAGTATGGAACCGCCGAACTGGTACTTTGTGGCTGCCACCTTCGACGGGAAGACCGGAAGAGCGACGATACAGCAGGAGAATATCTCGATATTCGCCAAAGGAGACTCGGAGACTGTCGAGAGGACGCTCTCTGTTGGGAAGCCCAGGGGCCCTGGATCATTCCTCATAGGGGCTTTCTGGGGACACGAACATGGGAAAGACGTCGCGACGGGACACTTCAACGGTAAGGTAGGCAGGCCAAGGCTCTTCTCGAGGGCGCTCAGCAATTCTGAGGTGTCGTCCCTCAGGTGGGGCCTTCCGCCATCTGCCTTCATCGAGGACCTAGTCGCTGAGTGGGACTTTTCCTCGGACATCTCCACCAACAGGGTGGCGGATGTCTCACCCCATCATCTTCACGGCCGCGCCGTCAACAGCCCCAAGAGGGCCGTGACCGGATACAACTGGAGCGGGCACGAGTCGAACTTCCAGTGTGCCCCCGAGGAATATGGGGCGATTCACTTCCACGATGACGACCTGGACGACTGCAAGTGGGAGGTCGGGTTCGAGTACACAGTGCCGAAGGACATGAGGAGCGGCGTCTATGCCGCGAAACTCACAGCGGGCTCCAGCATCGACTATATCCCCTTCTTCATCAGGCCTCCGAAGGGCAAGGCGACCGCGAAGATCGCGTTCCTAGCACCCTCGCTGAGCTACTTCGCGTACGGCGACTTCCACAACAACGAAGCGGTGATGTTCAAGGACTTTAAGTGGCCTGTACGGGAGGAGGACAGGTATGTCCTGAAGGAGCACCTCCACAGTCTCTACGACCACCATAGTGATGGGAGCGGAGTGTGCTACTTCTCGCGCCTGAAGCCCAATCTGACGGTAAGGCCTGACCATATGGCAGCGGGGGTCGCCGCGGGCAAGGGCGGCATCCGCGACTTTAGCGAGGATCTTTGCCTCGTGGACTGGCTGGAAGTGAAAGGCTTCCAGTTTGATGTCATCACCGACGAGGACCTTCACGCTGAGGGCGTCGACCTTCTCGCACCGTACAAGGTCGTGCTCACCGGTGCACATCCGGAATACTGGTCCGGCCAGATGCTAGACGGACTCGAGCTCTACCTGAAGAGGGGCGGACGCCTCATGTACCTCGGCGGCAATGGTTTTTACTGGATAACGTCGGTGGACCCTGGACGCCCGTACATCACCGAGGTGAGACGCTGGGGTGGTACGCAGAGCTGGCGGTCTGAGCCAGGAGAGTATTACCATAGTTCCACCGGAGAGTTGGGAGGTCTCTGGAGAAACCGCGGGAGACCGCCGCAGAAGCTTGTGGGTATCGGCTTCTCGGCCCAGGGTTTCGACACCAACTCGCCCTACAAGAGGACGCCGGATAGCCTCGACCCGCGAGTGAGCTTCATCTTCGATGGTATTGGGAAAGACGAGCTCATAGGCGACCATCCCAACCTGGAGCAGGGGTACGGCGCAGCGGGAGATGAGCTGGACCGCGCAGACCAGAAACTGGGCACCCCCTCGCATGCGCTTGTCGTGGCCACCGCAAGGGGTACCTTCAGCGACTACTACCAGGCCGTAATCGAGGAGGTGGACATCTCCGACTCCAAGTCGGGCGGCAGCGTGAGCCCCATGGTAAGGGCTGACATAGTCTACTTTGAGACGCCCCATAATGGAGCGGTCTTCAGCGTCGGCTCGATAGCATGGCTCGCCAGCCTCTCCTACAACAACTACTCGAACACCGTCTCCCGAGTCACCGAGAACGTCCTCAGGAAGTTCGCAGCTGACTAGCCTGACAGGTAGCCGCGCTCCTTCAGGATTGCGATGAGGTTCTGGTCCCTCCATTTCACGAGCTCAGCATATGACCTGCCCTTGACCAGAGGCAGGTTCTTGGTCTGAGCGACCGCCTTCTCCTTGACCCCCTCAGGGAAGATGGTCCACGTCGCCAGGGTCTCGCAAATAGCGGTCGTCAGGGGGCCGAAGTGGTCCATGTAGTACTCCAGACCGTTGGTCCCTCCGGCGAGTTGGCCCGTCACGAGCGGGCCCATGAAGGCCCATCTTAGGCCTATACCTGCGTTCATCAGCTTCTCAAGGCCGTCAGCGTCCACAACCCCGTCCGCCAGCATCGACAGGGACTCGCGGAAGACCGCCGTCTGCAGTCTGTTGGCGGCGAACCCCGGAAGCTGTTTGTTGACGCGCACGGGCACCTTTCCGAGCGACGTCATGAGGCTGTAGACCATTTCCACCGTTTCAGTGGAGGTCCTGTCTCCCCGGACTATCTCCACGAGTGGCATAAGGTGCGGCGGGTTGAACGGATGGGCTATCACCATCCTTTTCGGGTGCGCCATTGCCGCCTGCATCGCATTAGCCGAGAGACCAGAGGTGCTGCTGGCGATGATAACATCCTTGCCCACAATCCTTTCGAGCTTCTTGAGGAGCTCAACCTTGACCTCTATCCTCTCGACCGCCGATTCCTGCACGTAATCGCAATCGGAGATGTCCTCTAGCCTCGTCGTTCCACGTATCCGCTCGATTGTCGGCCCGACGAGTCGCTCGGTGATGATTTTGTCCTCTGCCATAGTCGTCAGCATGTTCTTGATGAGCACCGCCGATTTGCTCAGAGCTTCATCTTCGATGTCATATGTGACGACGGAGTATCCGTTCCTCGCGTAGAGGAGCGCCCAGCTCGAGCCGATGATACCGGACCCGACGCAGGCTATCTTCTTGGGCAGAGCCATTGGGGGTATGCTCCGCCGCTACCGCTGATAAGAGTTCCCGGGATGCGCTACTTCCCGACCAGCTCGGCCAAGAGGTGCCTCTCTGCCCGTCTCCTGTGATTTATCAGGGTCGAGCTGCCTATTTTCATCCTCTTGGCGAGCTCCTCCGAGCTGATTCGTCTGGGCTCGTCGTAGTAGCCCAGCCGATATGCGTCCACGATGACCTTGCGCTGCTTTTCCGTGAGATGGCTGAGCGGCGAATCCTTCCCGAACCTCGCGTCCGTCATACTCGCGACTCGGTACCTGATGCCAATCTTCTCGACGCCGTCGAGAAACTGCTTGATCTGCCTCCCGTTGCCCAAATATGTTATCCTCGCCTTGCCATCCCTTATCTCGAACGGGAGCGAGAGGTATCCTCCGGCCGCGGAGTGGTCGAAGACCCCTTCGCTGTGTCTCGCCGGCCTGCTTCTTATGAAATAGGTGTGGGCTCCGTCAGAATGGTCAAGCAGCTGGAGGTCGATTATGTCGTCATCGATGAAGTCCTCGACCTTTGCCTCGGAGTCGGCGAGCTCTATCCTGAATATCGCGGCGAACTCTTCTGGGCCTTCCCTGAGGAACTGCAGAATCTCGAGACTCCTTATCCTGTCCAGCATCGGGTTGCTCTCGAACTTCTGCATCTCGTCTAGGTCAAGCTCTATAGTGAGCCTTCGCATGTCGTTTCGACCCGTGGCGAGCAGCGTATAGACATTTTTCCAGATGGGCGCGTATACGCGCTATAAGGCTAATCTTCGCAGTGCAGATGCGGTTCTGCTATGGCGAGTCCTGCTTCACCTACAGTGGGTTCCACACCCACTGACCGGACGCTTACGGGGACCGCTGCAGCTCTCGTGATGGCCGGAGTATTCTTCGCCATCCTGATGGGCGCCATGGATGCCCTTGTAGTCGCGACGGTCCTTCCTACAATCGCCTCGGACCTGCACCAGGTAAACGGGGTCACGTTCGTGTCTGGTGCTTATCTCATAACCTCGACCATCTCAATCCCAATCTTTTCGCGTCTCTCTGACATCGCGAGCAGGCGGAACATCTTCCTTCTCGGTCTTGGAATCTTTATCGTCGGGTCGGCGCTGGCGGGGCTGAGCCAGAACCTTACGGAACTCATCGTCTTTCGCTCGCTGCAGGGAATAGGAGGCGGCGGTGTCTTTCCTGTCGCCATCGCGATGGTAGCTGTCCTCTTCCCGCCGCAGACGCGGGCGCGAATCACAGGCGTGCTTACCGGTGCCGCTGGGCTGGCCATAGTCATAGGTCCCCTCGTGGGGAGCTACATCGTCTCGGTGACCACATGGCGCTGGGTATTCTACATCAACCTCCCGTTCGGGGTCATGGCGATGATTGTCCTGATGCTTGCAGTTGGACCGCTCCGTCCGCTGGTCGCTGGTAGGTTCGACGCCGCCGGAGCCGGGCTGCTGTCATCATGGGTAGGTGCGCTCATGGTAGCGCTTGTCGAGGTTTCCGATGCTGGGCTCGCCTGGACCGACCCTCGCATCATAGCACTCCTTGGCGCCTCGGTTGTCCTGTTTCCCATCTTCCTCTGGTGGGAGCTGAGGATGAAGGAGCCTCTGGTCCCTCTCAGACTGATGAAACAGCGAATCATCGGGGCAACCAGCGGGGTCATGTTCTTCACCGGAATAGTGTTCAACTGCCTAATTTCCTTCCTCTCGGTCTTCGTGGGGGTAGTGCTGCTTGATGACGGTCCGAGCGCCACGGGCGACGTCCGCGACATCGTCTATTTCCTCGCTGTGCCCCTGATTCTAGGTGCAGGGCTCTCTGGTCAACTTCTAACCCGCATCTCGTATCGGCAGGCAATAGTGCCAGGTCTGGCTGTGGCCTCGGTCTCATCGCTCTTCCTGACGCAGCTTACAGCTTCGAGTTCTCTCTGGGCCTTCGCTGGAGGCTTCCTGCTGGTCGGTGGGATTGCTCTCCCCCTGATTCCTCTCGGATTCGGGCTCGGCTTCTCTCTGTCGGTTCCCACTATAGCGATACAGAATGAGGCTACGAGAGAGGACGTCGGTGCCGCGATAGGGCTCACACGGTTCCTGCAAAGTCTTGGCGGGGCCCTCGGGATATCCCTGCTCACTGCATTCGAGAGCTGGCGTTTCAAGAGCCTCTCGGTCGGGCTAACAGCCCCGGATGCCATCGCCAACGCGCTTGCGACCACGTACGACGAGATCTTCCTCGTCCTAGCGATATGTGTGGTCTTATCGTTTGGATTCGGGGTGTTCTTCAGAGGTAGACTTCGAAAATCACTGAAAGACGAGGTCCCAGAGAAGAGCCGGGAAGAAATTCCGATACCAGCTAGTCAGTAGCCAGCATGCCGTCAGGGCCTGGCTTTAAGACAGTGACCCGTCAAGCTCAGAGAGAATGAAGTTCGGCATCAACATCCTGAACTTCGGCCTTGGAACCGACGCGTCTGCACTACGGCGGTGGGCGCTCACAGCCGAGAGCCTCGGATACCACTTTGTGATGGTCTCCGACCATGTCGCTGTCACGAACGACGTCAACGAGCACTATCCGGCCCCGTTCTACGAGCCGTTCGTCACACTCGCATGGCTGGCAGGGATTACAGAGAAGGTCGAGCTCGGCACCACGGTGACAGTACTCCCCTATCGCCACCCCCTTCAGACGGCGCGCATGGTCGCCAACCTCGACCAGCTCTCGGGAGGGCGCTTCATCTTCGGTGTGGGCGCGGGCTGGGCGAAGCAGGAGTTCGAGGCACTCCAAGTGCCCTTCGAGCACCGAGGCGCGATAACGGACGAGTACCTTTCTGTCATCAGGGACGCGCTGACCAAGGAGGTGGTCTCTGGCAAGGGCAGCTTCGTCTCCTTTCCTGATGTCCATACAGCTCCGATGCCGACGAGGTCCCCGCATCCTCCAATCTGGGTCGGCGGTTCCAGCGAACCGGCGATGCGGCGCGCTGTGAGATACGGCGACGCGTGGCACCCCATTCACAGTCAAATGGCCTGGCTCAGGGACAAGGGCATCCCGCGCTTGTGGCAGTTTGCTGATGCAGAGCATAAACGAGTCCCGAGCTTCTGTCCGAGGATTGATCTGCAGATTACCAAGAAGCCACTTGACGACGAGATGCGCCTACCAGGAAAAGGGACGCTCGATCAAATTCGCGAAGACCTCGACGACTTGAAATCTCTTGACGCTGAGTACGTCCTCTTCGACACCTATCCCGGTAACCCTCGAGGGAGGGGAACTTCCGAGTCGGACCTGGTCATGTTCAAGGCGCTGGCCGACAGGGTACTCGACCTTGAGCATCAATCGCTCCGATGAAAATAGAAGTTGTCAGTCGTGTGGTTGCAAGGTATCCCTGAGCGCGACTAGCACCCTCTCATCAAGATTGGGAGATCGATTGTATCGAGAGGACTAGTTGAGCTCAACCGGCTCAAGCGATTGCTCTTGACTTCCTGACAGGTTCGCTCGAAGCGGCTGGTATCGTGCCGGTGCGGAGAATTGACGCTAGTTGCCGATAGACGTGTCTGTCATCGCCGATAAGTTCGTGAAGCTTCGACACAGTAACTTCGATGTCGTACTTCGCTCTCTCAAATCGGACCCTCCTTGTCTGCGTGTCGAGAACCGCGTAAGAGGCCCTGGGATTGCCATCGAAGGGCATGCCCGCGCTTCCAGGATTAACGACCACCGTCCTCCCCGCGCTCACCTTGTAGGGGATGTGCGTGTGCCCCAGTAGAAGCAAATCAACTCCTGTGACTTCCAGCTCAGAGGCATGCTCTTTCGAGACGTACTCGTACAGCTCGTCTCTCGGCGATGCATGGACCATCATGATTCTGAGACCGTCATATTCGAGGCGCAACGTCCGTTCTGCCCTGATGAGGGACCTCATCGATGATTTCGGCATCCGAGCGCGTGTTATTCTGTCCCGGGTGCGTTCAGAGGCAGCTCGCAGGTTTTGGGTGCTCCCGCAGTCTACCCCCAGGGCAGCAGCCACATCGTGATTGCCCACAACTCTCTTTGCTCCAACCTGCCCTAGTCTCGAGTGAACCTCGAATGGGAGAGGGCCGTAATCGACCGCATCACCCATGAACAACACCTCGTCGTAGGCTACACGTTCCAAGATTTCGTTGAGGGCCGATAGGTTACCGTGTACATCCGATAAGAGGAGGATGTGCATGCCTTGAGATAGATACCTTCGTCGTGCTCCTTTTTAAAAAGGCATTATTCAAATCAATCATTCCACGTGCAGATACCAAGCCGTCCCCGCGATCGGCGTGACGGGCCTTTTAGTTGATTCTCGGGCCTCGCAAACGGTTTTATTGCATCGGTTTGATTCTCAAGGTCAAGCTTGAGCGTGGGTGAGCGCAAACTTGCGGCGATAATGTTCACGGATATAGTAGGCTACACCGCGCTAATGCAGAATGACGAAGCCCGCGCCATGGTGATCCTCAACAAGCACAACGAACTGTTGAGACCCATCTTCCTCAGGCACCAGGGTAAGGAGATTAAAACAATCGGTGATGCCTTCCTGCTTGAGTTCGGGAGCGCGCTTCAAGCGCTCGAGACGGCGGTGGAGGTGCAGGAGACCCTCCTGAACTACAACAAGGGATGTGCCGACGAACGGGACAGGGTAAAGGTAAGGATAGGTATCCACCTGGGCGACGTAATCTACCAGGACGGAGATGTCTTCGGGGACTCCGTGAACATCGCATCCAGAATCCAGCCCCTCGCGGACCCTGGGGGAATCTGCGTTACGGCGTCGGTCTACGATCAGGTCTGGAACAAGATGTCCTTCGAGATGCTGAAGGCCGAACGGGTCAGACTCAAGAATGTCACATATCCCGTCGATGTCTATCATGTCGTCCTGCCCTGGGAACCAAGGCCAAAGGTAGAGGCACCAGTCCAAGAGCCGGAGGCGGTTCCTCTTGCCAGGCGACTCGCCATACTGCCTTTCGTCAACCTGAGTCAGGACCCTGAGGACGACTACTTCGTGGATGGCATGACGGACGAACTAATCACCACCCTTTCGAACGTCAAGGACCTAAGGGTGATCGCCAGAAGCTCAACGATCAAGTACAAGGAGACTACAAAGGGTATCTCCGAAATCGCTGGCGAGCTGAAGGTAGGAACGATAATCGAGGGCACCATCAGGAAGCTCGGGACCAAGATAAGGGTCACAGTGCAAATGGTGGATGGCAAGAGCGAAGAGCATCTCTTCGCTACCAGTTACGACAGGGACCTTCAGGACATATTTGCCGTTCAGACGGACGTCGCGAAGCGAGTTTCGAGGGTCCTCAAAGCCAAGATCAGGTCCATAGAGAAGGCCAGGATTCAGAAGATGCCAACCCTGAGCTCGGAGGCCTACAATCTCTATCTCAGGGGACGCTTCGTGCTCAACAAGCGAAGGAAGGAGTCAATGGAGGCCGCCGCGAAGTTCTTCCAGGAGGCTATCGACCTCGACGCCCGCTTTGCGAGGGCCTACGCAGGTCTAGCCGACGCATTCCTTCTCCTCGGGTCGTATGGTTATCTCGAAGGAAGGCAGGCTTACGGAAAAGCGAGGGAGAGCATCTCAAAGGCGCTCGAGCTGGACCGCGACCTGGCAGAAGCGCACGTCAGCCTTGGCTTCCTGCTAGAGACATACTACTATGACTTTCCGGCGGCCAGGAAGGAGTTCGAGAGCGCTATTTCCCTGAATCCGAGCTACGCGCAGGCGAGGCACTGGTTCGGTCTCAACCTTGCAATATTTGGAGAGATGGACGAGGCCGCAGCTCAGATGGAGAAGGCCCTTGAAGAGGATCCGCTGTCGCCCCAGATAGCTACTGTCATGGGGGCCCTCTACATCTATCTCGGGAGGGATGACGACGCGCTCCGACAGTGGGGTAAGGCACTGCTCTCTGACCCCGACAACGTCCCTGTGTATCTCAACAGGGCGGTCTTCCATGCGAAGGCGGGGAGGAGAGAGTTGGCCATGGCGGATATGAAGAAGGCGATTGAGCTGACGGGCGGAGCGTCCGTAGCGAAGTGCATACTCGGTTTCGTGTATGCAGCCCTAGGAGAAAGGGCAGAGGCCGAGCGGCTACTGAATGAGATGGTTTCGCTCTCTGAGAATGAATACGTGTCTCCATGGTACCTTGCGATAATCCAGGCTTCGCTGGGAAACAAAGACGAGTTCTTCAGGCTGGCCGAGAAGGCGATTGAGGACAGGTCCGCCGAGATAGAGTCCCTGGCAAACCCCGACGCGACGTTCGAATCGGTCACATCCGATCCGAGATATGGGGAGATATTGAAGAAGATCGGCATCGCTCTGAACCATCCTTACGCTGCGGCCCCTCGGGCCAGTTAACGGTAGACTACGGGTGAACTGCCGGGACGCGGCCCTTGCGCATCGTCCTGAGAAGCAGGAGGCACGCCAGGAGGGCTGGAACCACCACGATGAAGCCCGCAGGGAACTGTGGTACTCCCTGAGTCGGAGGAGGAGCGAGCGTCAGGGTCCCGTCCGTATTTACGTTGAAGTCTATCGGGCATCCCTGCGATGTGAACGCGCAGCTGGTCAGGGTCCCGGGTATCACAAGTTCTGAACCAGAACTCGACGTGGAGCAAGTGCGGTCACCTCGTGCGGGCGTGTATGCGTTACCGGAGTCGCAGGAGCTTTCGCAGCCGCCACCGATTCCGTCGTACTGATTGTTGCCGCCACTCGTGGGGCAGTTTTGAATCGTGATAGTGAAGTTCGCGCCCGGTGCGCCTGTGCCGAAGTACGTTACCGTCCACGCACCTGGGGCAGGGTTGGGTATCGTTATGGTTGTTATCTCATCCGAGGCAGTCGGGAACTGATACGTGCAAGAGTTTG
>JASHPA010000142.1 GCA_030038365.1 Nitrososphaerales archaeon | reverse complement strand
CTGCGGGGAAACACATAAGAAACCAACGTCAATCCGCCCGGTCGTATGCAAAGGCGACTGCTGGAGATTCTGGCTTGCCCGGTCGACAAGAATTCTCCGCTCCAGCTCCTCGAATTCGAGGCGAAGGGCGACATGATCGTCTCAGGGCTTTTGGTATGCCGCAAGTGTGGGAGGTTCTATCCGATTATCGACGAGATCCCGATAATGCTGCCGGACGACCTGAGGAAGCCGGAAGACGACGCTGCCTTCGTGCGCAAATGGCACGACAGGATCCCAAAGGACCTTCTCACGGGCAAGACCTGAAATCAGCAGCCTGAAACGACAGCGTGCTCAGCAGCAAGACACCTGAACGGACAAAGGAGAGCCGGATGGCCGCGGGACGGGCAGCCATCGGGGGGTCACAGGCTCGAGCTCGGGCCTGAGTGCTTAGAACAGGTCTGATTTCCAGAGGTCGGAGACATGAACGACCTGGAGGCTGTTGCTGGTCGCCGACTTTCCGCTGAACTGCCCGGAGTAGCTGTACGGCTGCTCTATCTTCTTTCGCATAGGATACCTTTGGGCGACGAACCCAGATATTGCGGTGAAACAAGTTTTTTCACCTGTTTGGTTTAATTTTCAGACTCCGGGGTGCGGCCCATGCTCCGGCCCCGTCAAGAATTCACGATACGCGAGTCCACGCCTCTCGCGTCGTCACCGTTTATTCGTGAAGGGAGACACGGTTGCATGCCCGAAGCGTATTGCGTCAAAGAGAAGGCGAAGAGGGAAGTGACGGGAGCGACCGAGGTCCGCCTCAAGAACGGGAGAAGGGCGATACAAGGGACGTGCCCCTCCTGCGGAAACAGGCTGTTCAGAATCCTCGGAAACTGAGCCACCCTCCCCTCTCCCTCTTTTTCTCTTCCGGGGGGTCGTCAGGGATACGAAATCAAAAAGCGACATGGGAAGTGTGAGACAATTCGGCAAGAAACAATAATCCCGGAGCCGGCCACGGCGTTCCTGTCCGAAATGGAAAAGAAAGTGTTCTACACTTACAGGTCCAGGCACGTCCAGGTGAAGGTGCCTGTCGAGACAGAGAAGAAGGAGTTCGAGAGCATCCAGCAGTACCTGGAGTCGCTCAGCAAGAAAAAGACAGAGCAGAACTAGTCTGCGCCACGGTCAAGACGGCCGCCAAGGTGTCAGGTACCAAGGGCCGCTCTGAGCCAGACCGGAAAGAATGACTTGTCGGGATAATAGACGACGAACCACGCGGCCACCGCGACGATGATCGCTATCCTCAGGGGACTCTTGAACCAGCTCCTGGTGAGGAGGAACGCCCCTCCCAGCGCGACCGCGGGGATCGCCTGGATGAAATAGTACGGATAGGTGACCCTCCCGTAAAAGCCCAGCGCGAGGTAGGCGAAGTATATCCACGCGAACCACAGCAAGGCCAGCCTGGCGGCGCGTATCGAGCCCTCGTCCGGGTGGACCTCCGCTGCAGAGGGTTCCGGGACAGCAGGCCGGCGAGCGTTGTACAGAAGGTAGCAGACGTACGGCACCCATATCCAGACCAGCCATACCTCGACAAAGTTGGCCGTCCCCCAATAACCCAGCTGGACGTATGAGAGGGAGCCGGAGGTGGTCGTCGTCACTAGGTAGGGGACGGGCGAATAGTAGATGAGCCAGTCGAGAGGTACGATGTAGTTTCCGAACCTGGTGTCAACCCACCCGCCCCCTATCAGGCTCTTCCCGTAGTCGATGATGTACACGATGTTGCTGAGGAAGCTCCCGTACGAAGGTACGAAGGCGGCGTCGTAGACCTGAAGCCCGCCGCCGAAGACGAGGACGACCATCACGGCGAGTGAGAGGACGCCAATCAGCCTCTCCTTCATCGGTTCCCCCGACCAGAGCAGGTGATATGAGACGAGGATGAGCACGAAGAAGACGGACGTCTCCTTGGCGAGGGCAGACACGCCGAGGAGCATCCCCGCCAGGAACATCCTGTCAAAGAGCCAGAAGGACGCACGCCCGAAGTAGACTAGGAACGCGACGAGCGCGAAGAAGATCGCCGGGACGTCTATCACAGCGATGCTTGAATGAACGAAGAAGAGGGTGTCGAACGACAGGAAGGCCGTGGCGATAAGGGAAAGGGATACCCTCCTTGAGACCACGTAGGACAGCGCGAACATCACGGGGATGCTGAACGTGCCCAGAAGGACGTTGAAGATGCGCCATCCGACGACGTTGTTCCCGAGTATCGCAATCCCGGCTGCGATGAAGGCCTTGGAGAGGAACGGGTGCTCGAGGTTGCAGCTGTCGGCTCCCGGGGAGCACTTCTCTCCGGCAAGGAGCCCCTGTGCAGAGGGGACGTAGTACACTTCGTCCATGACGCAACCGCCTTCCCCGGTCGACCCTTGGCAGCTTGACGTCGGAGGGAGCCCGATGATGTAGAGGTGGGCGAGAAGCGTACCCGTCGTGAGAATCCCGACGACAACCATGGCCTTCCGCATCGAAGGGTAGGCTTCCCAGAGATAGAGCGCGAACAGGATACCGGCGAACGACGCCGCGCTCAGAAAGAGGTCAAAGAGAAAGCTGATTATGGTGAGGTTCGCGGCTGATGGATAGAACGCGTGCACCGACACCGCGACTACCAGAGCCAGGCAAAGAGCGAGCGCAGCCGCACCGATAGTCCTGGCCGACCGCCTCAGCTCTGAACGCAGGTCCAATGGCCGGCATCCCCCGCACGGCTATTTCAGGGTGAGTCGAGGACGCTCTGGACACGTCCCCGGGAGAAAGGTCGGCGGATACGTGGGTCGCCAGCACGGGAAAGGGACTCAAGCCGAAGACCATCTCGGACTAGACCCGGAAGCTTCGGGCACTCATATCCTGACATCCTGACGGCGCGGTTCCAGCACACTACAGAGTAGCCTGTTGGCCATCGGTTCTTTCTTAGCCACAGGGCAAAGTCCCATCCGCCAATCGTGCTGGCAGGACGCACGATCTTGCGGTCGTTTGCTCCATCGTTGGCTGTGTGATGGAATGTGAAGAGACTAGGTCTCGCTTGCCACAACAGCCGCACGTAGGTGGGGTTCCGCCATCTGCAGAATTCCAACGACTTGGCACGATCACGTTTACCGCATGACAAGCAATATGATCTGCCACCGATAGTCTTCGACCCCGCCATTTGTCATACACTTTGCTGTCCCATTCCGTAAACGTCACCCCCATAATAGGGGGGAGGCCAACAGTTGGCTAGGGGGTCGTAACGTGAGAGTCTCGCTGTTTGATACCAGGGACGGCTACAGGCTCATCGACCCTATGTATCGCATTTTGGAAACCAATCCGAGTTGAACTACGTCACTGTCGGCAGATTAAGGCAAGCTTGAGTGCACCGCGCTGTAGTTCGAGTTCGCGACGACCGCAGCGAAGGCGTCGCAATCTGCAAACCTTATTCTGTCTCCATTCAAAGCAATATGTTCAATTGCTCTGTCTCCGAACTCGAAAAGACCCGTCACGAGAACCGGGTGCCTGTGAAGCCTGAATCTGGATTCGAAAACAGGGCACACACCCCGAGAAGCGAATGGAACGGTTAATTACGGGACAGGGCAAGAACTCATGTGGTAGAGAAGAGAGAGTACAGGGTGGAGCTTGACCCGGAGAAGGTCGAGGTCCTGTCCCGGGTCCTGGGGCAGCAGGCACCCGAAAAGCTCGTCGAGAACCTCTTCGAGCTGGCTTACCATAATTACGTCGAGGAGGAGGACGAGCTGGTCCCAGGCAAGCTGCTCAAGAGAAAGACCCAGGAACTCGAGGCCCAGATAGATCAGCTCAACAGGAGGCTCTCGGCGAAATCCCCTCCCGACACAGGGCAGGAGTCCGTCCTCTGCCCGAAGTGCTTCAGCAAGATAAGGTACGACTCTCTTAGCCGCGACTACACGTGCCAGAGGTGCGGATGGGAAGGTC
>JASHPA010000141.1 GCA_030038365.1 Nitrososphaerales archaeon | reverse complement strand
TCGTAGGTGGCCGTAAAGGTCCTGCTCTCGTCCAACTGGAAGGTCCTGCAGGGGTTCGTGAGGCCGTCGTCCCAGTGCGAGAAGGTGTAGCCTCCGTAATTCTCGACGCAGATCGTGTAAGGATTTCCGGCGGGTCCCGTATACGTGACGGTCGTGAACCCGGCCCCGACCTCGGTCCCATCGTAATAGACGACCGTCCGGAATCCGGGTAACGGGGCGCCAGAGGATGTCACCGACTGGACCGTCACGGAATAGGTCGGCACCGGGACGAGGCCCATGTCTGCGACCTCATTGTCAAAGTACCAAGGAAGGCTCGCATACGGAGAAGGCAGGCTCCCGGTGGTCACGTAGATATATGAGGCGTAGTGTGCGATCAGGTTAGCGGTCGAGAGCGTGAGCGAAGGGACGTCGTACGCGACCACACCGAAGTTGCTCGGGCTGTCACCCATTGTGATACTCTCGAGCGTGGACTGGCTTGGAAGGTAAGCATTCTCGAAGACCAAGAGCACATCCACGGTACCGACGTATCCTGAAGGTACGTTGGTGCCCGGGTTGCCTACAACTAGGGAGAGGCCTTCGGAATGGGCGTAACTCGTGAAGGCACTGTAGTAGGATTCGTATCCGGGTTGGTTGGACATCTGGTCGAGGAAGATGCCGTTGACCCAGTACATCTGCTTCCACGCCGCAATCTCGGACTCGACCGTGCTGCTGCTCACCGCACCATAATCGGTCGGGACGTAACCCAGGACGTTGATACCGGCGTCCCTCAGCGCCACGATCCACTGATCGTAGGTGGGGTTCCAGGTCGTACCGGGGCCTCCGTCGGGGTTCACCACTACCGTTATCGGAATGGAAGGGAACGCTTCCTTCTCCTGGATAATCGTGCTCCATGCACTCCCGGGGTAGATGTAGAGAGGTATGAGAAGACCGGGCGTTGAGGAAGTCTGCGCGGCTGTATGAGGGAGGAGCGGCATCGATGTCATGGTAAGCATAAAGCAGGCGGCTAGAGCTAGCAAAACTACTCTAGTTGATTTGCTCACAAAGACGTCACGCGACCTCGGCCACTGCGACCCGACTATAAAATAAGAATGAAAGCTGCCTACGTATGAGGACGCCGCTGAAGCGCTTCGGAGGATACAGATGTCGACGGAGGAAGCCTGCCCTGCAGGAACGATGCGCCGTCGACAGGGCCGGCCGACCTCGATAGCACATCTGATAACAATGCTCTTGGCGAATCCTGCAGAATACGGATATTCCGTCTCTCGGGAAGCATTAGAGGCGAGCGCATTTACCTCTCCCGTCAGCCGGATATGCGGCCGAGGCATCTACGATTCAAGCGGCGCGAAGCAAGGCCGTGGGAGATACCTCTCCAGTTGGAACCACGGAGGTTCTGACCGACGGGGACCCGCTGATGCAGCGGCTGACTCTCGTCCTGTCCGGCGCGAAGACAGGGGTCGACGCGATTGCGGAGTCCATGAGCCTTCCTGGCCGTGACCGCTCCGACAGCATGGCCGCAGTCGACGCGTACTACGGGGTCAGAGAAAGGGGCGGCCGTCTTAGGATACTTACCAGGGTCGATTTCCGGAACCTGGCCCGGTACAGAGAGCTGTCGAAGATAGCCGAGATTCGTCATCTTGAGACGGTCAGCGGGAATCTACTGATGAGCGAGAGCGAGTGTTTGATTGCACCGGGCGTAGTGGACATCTTCCAGAAGAGTTCTCTGGTATCGGCTATCTATAGCAACAACAGGCGACTTGTGCAACAGAGCAGGGAGTCCTTCGAGAGGTTGTGGCACGCTGCAAGGCCTGCGGGAGAAATATTCAGAGAACTCGAGAGAGGAAGCCCGAAGGCTCAGACCAAGATCGTTCGAGGTGAGGACGAGGTAAGCAAGCTCGTACGGGAATTCCTAGCAAGAGCTGCATCGGAACCCGGATCTCATGTGTATTCCGTTTCGGACATGACCAGTGCCTCGAGGACGGCCGAAATGCACCACGGCTTCTCTCCTACCTTAAACGATGGCCTCCACTCGGTCACGAGACGGTACCTGACGGACATTCAGGACAAGAACATAGGCGCCGTGAGGAAGTTGCAGGCGAGCGGCTCTGAAGTCCGTCACCTTCAGGGGAACAAGATCAGGTTCTCCGTGTCGAAGGACGAGTATATCGAGACGACCCATGCGAAGACGTCGGGTGGTGTCCCGGACGAAGTCGTGTGGAGCAGCGACCCACAGATTGTCGCACAGGCGACTCGCGTTTTCGAGGCGCTGTGGGCCACAGGCACCCCCGCCGAGTCCCGGGTCCAGGAGTTGGAGGAAGGGACCCCCCTGCCAATGATTGAGCTGATACGCAACTCCGCGCGAATAAAGGACGTCTTTTTGCAGCTCATCGGCCAGGCGCAGACGGAACTGCTGGTAATCCAGCCGACACCCGATGCGTTTCGCAGAGCCGCGGACGCCGGGATGCTCGACGCGATGGTAAGGGCGGCGATCGACCGAGGAGTTGAGATCAGCATCATAAGCCCAGATTCCGCGATCCAATACCAGCTTCGGCAGACAGGAGAGGAGATCGAAGCGAAGGTAGGGAAGAAACTTCTGAAGCACCGCGATATTCCAAAGGCGAGCGGGCCGAGCAGCGTGACCGTGGTCGTGGCTGACAGGCGCAGCTCGTTGGTCGTTGAGCAGAACGACGCGCCCCACCTAGATTTCACTGAGGCGATGGACGTCGCTACCTATTCGACCAGGAACTCTACCGTCCTTGCCAATGTCAGGTTCTTCGAGAGAGTATGGGAGGAACTCGAACTGAGGGAAAGGGAGGAACTCGCGCTTGAGAAAGAGAGAAGGAGTAGGAGGACTGCGGAACTGCTCCAGGACATCCTCTCTCACGACATCAGGAACTACAACCAGATCGTGAGGACGAGCGGGGAGCTGCTGAAGGAGACCCCGCGGGACGACGAGGAAGCGGTCCTGGTGGAGTCGATCCTGCGGGCTACCGATGGCTCGACCAGCCTCATCGAGAGGACGAAGAGGCTCGGGAAGATAATGGCCGGGGATAATATCGAACTGGTCCGGGTAGATGTACGCCAGTCCCTGAAAAGGTCCATCGACCTTGTGACCAGGGCTAACCCGGACAAGGCAATCGAAATCTCGCTCAACGTCGAGCCTGGGACCCAGGTTACTGCCGATGATCTGCTAGACGAAGTATTCACGAACCTGATCTCGAACTCCGTGAACTATACAGACGGGCCGAACGTGCGGGTTCAGGTGGCTGGCGAGGAAGACGTGCTCGATGGGAGGAAGGAACGATTCTGGAAGATATCGATCACCGACGAGGGAAGGGGCATCCCCGACGATATGAAGGGCAGGGTGTTTACCCGTCACGTCCGGGGAGCGAGTGGAGGAGGGCTCGGCATGTCAATCGTCTACGCCCTCATGGTGGAGAGGTTCGTCGGGAAGGTGAATGTCTTCGACAGGGTCGCCGGTGACCACACCAAGGGAACCAGGGTGGAACTGTGGCTTCCCAAGGCTCGCTGACCTCCGAGACGCCCCAGCGGAGGCCCGCAAACAGCAACGCCGGAACCCAGGGCCCTCTTCTGCATGATTCCGTGGTATCTGAGGGGTTCCCGGGCAGCATGGCACCCGCACGGGGCCCGGGAATGTCAGAAAGATCGCGCTGGTCGATGATGACGAAGACCTGCGAAGGCTATTCTCGACGATAGCCAGTCGTCTCGGCTACGTTGTCGAGTTTGTGGGCCGGGACGGCGCCGGAATCGTGCGGGCCATAGCCGACCGGAGCATCGAACCTGACCTCATCCTGATGGATTATAGGATGCCCAGGATGAACGGACTGCAGGCGGCCAGG
>JASHPA010000140.1 GCA_030038365.1 Nitrososphaerales archaeon | reverse complement strand
TCATCGTTCCCGGGCGAGACATAGCACTTGATTCCCGTACCCTTCAGCCTCTCCTCGGCGAGCTGCATCCAGCCGGTGATGCTTTCCTTCATGAGCTTCAGGAAAAGCTGATGGACGAGTTCCGGCTTGGCCGACAGCTCCTCGACGTCCTTCGGCTCAGCTACATAGGGATAAAATCCAGAGTCTTTGATGTTCTTGATAGTTTCCGTCAGCTGTTCGGGGGACTTCAGGAGGTATGTTGTACCTCCAAACTCGGCCTTGTGGGTACCGTCAGGCTGTTTCACTATAGGCACAATCATTTTACCGGTGATGTCGCCTCCTAGTACGAGAATCGTCGCGTTGTAGAACTTTCCCGCATTTACGAACTTCCGGAAACACCTATCAGATCCGTGAACATCAGTCACAAAGAACAGTCTTGTCTTGACCAAGGTCTAACACGCACAACTTGAGGGTTTTAAAACCTCACGTGTTTTGTGTAGTCCCGGTTCCTGTTCCGGTATCGACACGCGAGTCCACTACCTCCTTGTCGGCCTCGGGTAGCTCATACCATTGCGCGCGCTCACCAACCCTAGCGCGCATTTTCCAACCCATGCTCTTTGGAACGTCCTCTATCATCTTCTTCAGTCTGTTCACTCTCTCGATTACTCGGGCTTTCTCTGCGTCCTCAAGCCCGAAATCGTTGAGGATGCCCAAGACACGATCGAGGTTCATGGTGAACGTCTTGTATACGCCCCACTCACCGCTACAGACCTTTGCTAAGTATGTCCCGTTTATCACCTCAGGCGTGTCACTGGTGCCGACATCGTGGTCCACAAACATGCTCACGATATCCTTGAGGTCCTTCTGGTTTATCTCGACGATTTGCAGCTTGGTGGCGAGCATATCGGCGAGGGAAATGGTGTACTGGTCAATCTCCAGCCTGTCTTTGAAGTTGAACTTGTGGCACATCTCAAAGACGTCGAGGAATATATCCACACGTCTCTGATGCCCAATATCATTGAAGATTAACCTGCGGTAGCCCTGCATCGCATTGAACCTATCTCTTGGCGCGTAGCCGAGGTCTACGAAGAGCTGCTTAATCTCTCTCGATTGCTTCGCATGTCCCATAAAATCGACATCTACATAGTTCCTCTGGAGGCTCCTGTGCTTGGCAGAGGGGCATCGAAAGAAGAATGATACACCCCCGAACAACCGCAGCGTGATTTTCCTTTGCTGCGCGACCTCGATTATTCTCTTAGCTTCGTCAGTAGGGCTTTCGAGAATGCTCATGTAGTCTCCCATTCAGCTATTTGTTTTCTTTTAACCTTTTGCAGGCACCATCGTGATAATTTCTGGAGCCAGAAGGCTAAAACAAGGGTAGCCGGGTGTGGCAGCGTGGAGTTCAAGCTGCTCGGCCGGACCGGGGAGCGCATACCTGTCATCGGCATGGGGACGTACGCCCTCGGCAACGCAACGGGAGACAAGCGCAGGGAGGAGATAGCAGCCCTTCAGAGAGGCATCGATCTGGGGATAAAGTTCATCGATACTGCCGAAGTCTACGGCCATGGCCGGTCGGAGGCTCTGGTCGGGCAGGCAATCGCCAATCGGAGAGATGAGGTCTTCCTTGCCACCAAAGTCTCTCCCGAGCACTTCGGCTACGATGATGTAATCCAGTCGTGCGAAGCAAGCATACAGAGGTTGGGCGTCAAGTTCGTGGACCTTTACCAGCTTCACTGGCCAAGCTCGAGGATTCCCATACAGCAGACAATGAGAGCGATGGAAGAGCTCGTAGCCACCGGCAAGACAAGATACGTCGGCGTTAGCAACTTCTCGGTGGAACAGACGATGGAGGCACAGGAGTCCTTGCCGAGGAGCGAGCTCGTGTCGAATCAGGTGAGGTACAGCCTCACCTCACGGTCGATCGAGACCGATTTGCTTCCATACTGCGACAAGGAGAAACTCACCGTGATAGCCTACAGTCCACTCGACACCGGGAGCATACCGAAAGACAGGATACCAAAGGATATGCTCGAGAAGTACGAGATGACTGCTGCCCAGCTGATGCTGAACTGGGTGACCTATCCAGAACCCGTAGTGACCATCCCCAAGGCCGGACAGATTTCGCACGTGGAAGAGAACGCGACTTCCGTGGACATCAGAATTTCAGACAAGGATTACAAGATACTTTCACGAAGGTTCGAGTAGCTAAGCCGTTATGTGGTGCATGCGGACGAGATCCGGAAGGTACGGCTTGAGCTTGCGCGGCACCTCGACCTGAATCGGCTCCTTCAGCGCCAATCCTTTGTCCTTCTTGGTCTTCCAGACCTGGACATTGAAATCAATCAAGGTCTGTGTGACGCTGGCTGACACCTTGTAGCCGACAGCTCTCGGGAACTGTTCAAGATGGATTGTGCTCTGACCGTAGAGCTTACGCCATATGTAGTCTGTCACATGAGGGATTATTGGGGCGAGCAACAGAAGTATGCTCCTCATCACGCGGTGCAGAGTGTACCTCGCGGCATCGCGGTCCTTCTCATTGTCCGTGTCTCCATAGGCCCTCCCCTTGACCATCTCGATATAATGTGCTGCGAACATGTTCCAGAGGAACTCCCGTATCTTGGTGGCGGGGACGAACATGTTGAAGTCCTCATATCCCCTCATGCATTCGGTCGTCAGCTTGCCAAGCTCTGCAAGAATCCACTTGTCAGCGTCGGTTAATGTGACAGATTCCGGCTCGGGAAACGAGCCGATGAAGCGCGCCGTGTTCCACAGCTTGGTAAGGAACTTACCCGCTCCCGCTATCCTGTCTTCACTGAGCCTAAAGTCATAACCGAGGTTTGCCTCCGACGCGCCCCAAAAGCGGAAATTATCGGTCCCATACCTCTGCAGAAGCGGCTCCGGATCTACGAAGTTACCCAGGCTCTTTCTCATCGCGCGTCCTTGCGCATCCTGTCCCAAGCCTCCTATCCAAGCGTGCTTGAATGGTGCTCTTCCTGTAAGGAGGTAGCCACGCAAGAGCGAGTAGTACAACCACGTCCTGACGATATCTTTGCCCTGGTTCCTGACCGTCGTCGGGTAGGTGAATCGGTAGAACCTCGCATTCTTGGTGCGTTTTGTTATGTAAAGCGGCGAGATGCTCGAGTCCATCCACGTATCGAAGGTCCGCGTCTCTCCCACGAACTTCGAGTTACCGCATTTGATGCACTTCTTGAAGGGGGCAGGGTCCTTCCAAGGCCTGTAATACTTGCCGGACTTGGGCAGGTGTGGCTCATTGCACTTGGCGCAGTACCAGATTGGAATCTCAGTGGCGTAGTACCTCCTCCGCGAGATTGGATAGTCGGTGGTAAGAGAGTCCATCCAGTTGAACAGTATCTGACGATGCATGTCGGGATGGAAGACTATTCCCTTGGCAAGCTTCCTCAGTTTCGGAAGGAACTCGAGCTGCTTCAGGTAGAATTCCTCCATCGGAATTATCTCGATAGCGGTATGGCTCCTCTCGCAGAGCGGGGTCCTGTGCTGAATCTGCTCCACCCTGACTGCTATCTTGGCCTCCTGAAGGTCTTGTATTATCTGGGAGCGTGCGTCCTTGATGGTCATTCCTGCATACTTGCCAGCTACCGAGGTCATTTTACCGTCGATGTCTATCGCTGCTATCTCCCTGAGCTTCAGCTCCCTGAACAACTTGACGTCATTGTAATCGCCGTAACTGCAAATCATGACGGCACCTGTGCCAAAGGCCATATCGACACTCCTGTGCGCCGACACAGGTACCTCCCTCTCGAATACCGGGACTATCACGCTCTTGCCAATGAGTTTCTGGTAACGGTCGTCGTCCGGGTGAACCAGCACCAGCTGACAGGTCTCAAGCAGTTCGGGCCTGGTGGTGGCAACCAGCAACTCCTCGTTGCTATCTTTCACCTTGAACTTGTTGGTCACTAAGTAGGTCGGTAGCTCCTCGTACTCTATCTCGGCGTCGGCTATGGTCGTGCCGCAGTCGGTGCAGTAATTGTTCGGCCGGTTCGCGATGTAGACCAAGCCCTTCTTCCAGAGTTCGATGAAGGACCATTGGGTGAGCGTCCTGTACTCCTCGGAATCGGTGCGGTATTTGTTCTCGAATTCTGCCGAGATGCCCAGCCGCTTGAGCAGCTCAATCATGTATGCCTCGATATCGTCGAGGGCGTGCTTGCAGAGCGCGATGAACTCGTCACGGGGGGTCTTTCTGAGCTGTATCCTGTACTTCCGCTCGGTAGCTATCTCCACAGGAAGCCCGTTCCTGTCAATTCCCACCGGATACAAGACGTTAAAGTTCCTCATCCGTGCGGAGCGGGCTACCATGTCGATTTGCGAATACTGAGTGAGGGCACCTGGGTGCCAGGGCTTCCCAGACGGGTAGGGTGGCGGAGTGTCCATTACAAAGTTACGTTTTTTGTCGGTAGCTGGCTGAAAAACGAAATTCTTTTCGGTTTCCCAAATCTTTCTTATTTCTTCTTCCAGAGCCGGATTCCAACTGGTCGCCTCAAGCTTCGGCACAGCTGGGATATCCACGTCATCAAATCCAAGGAGTGGGTATTTAGCGATTGGGTGAGTCAGTGAGGATACCGTCAAGATGAGGAAAGTGTTTCACCGTCAACTCGATTCTGTATCTCGTCAACGCGCCAGAAAGGCTGGCCTGTCCCGGACGCTAAGGATATGCTACTGTGCTAAAGATCAAGAGAATGGAAAAGGCGAAGAACGTCGAAGAACACGTGACTGAGGGCCATCACAAACCAGCTTGACAGTCAAACCATTACGCCATGCTGACGCACCGTCAGCGAGTCAGGCAAGACATATACAAAGAGCCGTCCTCTCTCTCATGCGGCATGGAAAAATGGGAATGTTACAGGTGTTCCTTCGTCATTGAAAACGAAACCCCACCTGAGGAGTGCCCAAGTTGCCATTATTCCGTAACGTTCTGGATTGGGCACGTGGACGAGAGCCAGCTCACAGTGAAAGATTTTGTTAGATCCAGCCTGCTCTTGTTGGAGGCCAACAGCAGCGTCATGCAAGCCGCGAAGCTGATGAAGGAAAATGACGCCGGAAGCGTCCTCGTGACCATTAATGGAAAGACAGCGGGAATCGTCACCGAGAGGGATGTTCTTTACAAGGTTGCGGCGTCAGATCTGCAAGCGTCGAAGACCGCCCTTAAGGATATCATGTCGCCGACCATCTTCTCTGCGACGGCTGACACACCGATAACAGAGGCATTGAGAATCATGGCCCGACACCACATACGCAGATTGCTTGTCACAGAAAACGGGAAGCCTGTGGGCATGGTGAGCCAACGGTCAATCTTGGGTGGAAGCTTCAGGGTGGCCAAAGACTCAGAAGCCGAAGACGATCATGGCTTTGCGTAGATGGAGGGATCCTTCACACCGGCTTTCTCGAACGCGAGTTTCCTTCTCTTGCAGTTCGAGCAGGTCCCGCAGTGCACCGGGAGTTTCCTTCCCTTCACGGTCCTGAACCCGTAGCCCGAATAGCAGCTGTACGTGTACTCCCACTGAACTCCAAGCTCTTCACCGAGTCTGACCACCATGTCCTTGTCGTAAGTTATCAGAGGAGCCCTGACGTGATAGTCACCGAAGTGGGTTGACTGCTGCGCAACCCTATCCATCAGCTCAAGGAACTCGGGGGTGTTGTCCTTCATCGCCACTGGTGTCTCTCTCCTGATTCCTATGTGGACGTCCCACACGTTGCGTACGCCCGTGGAAAGATACTCGTTGAGGTCGATTGACTCTGCATGGGCGAGCCCTACTGTGATAAGCTGGAGGTTACGCACCACGTCCCACCACTTCAGTATGCGTTGCTTGGCCTTGGCGAGGTCCCAGAGGTCGGCCTCCTTGGTCTCGGATATCGGCACCTTGGGCTTGGTGAGTAGGCTCGTGCTGAGCTTCCCAAGCCACCTGAGGTCGATGAGCTTCATCGGCGATTCCAAGACGTGACTGACCGACTCGATGCAGAATTTCTCATACTCGTATGTCCTCTGTCCATAGTTCGCGAATATGAGAATCATCTGAGGCGCCTCGAGCCTGCGTTTCACGTAGAACGCGGTGGTCACAGAGTCTACTCCCCCGGAGGTCAACATAACAGCGGAGCGCGGCTTTACGGTCTTCACTATGTCCCTCTCTTGTTCCCGAATAGCAAAATGTGAAGACGCGGGGTGAACCTGAATCCCCTTTCCTTGCAGACATCGACAAGCCAACGGCCCCGTTCCAGCAGCAGAGTGGTGTCCGTCCCTTCGGGCATCAGCATCACGCGGTCCCGGGGGATTGAGAATTCACTGATTAACTCTTCCACCTCCGACAGGTCCCCAAAGTCGCTTACGACGAACTTGAACCAAGCCTTCCCGGATGTCACCAGCCCGTTCAAGGCCATCCGGCGGGTCCTGACTCTTCTGTCAACGTGGCTGTTGGATGTCTTCGGAGAGACATTGAAGCAGTCTACGAGCTCCAGCATCTCTGCCTTGGGGACTATGGTGCCATTCGTCTCAAGCTCGACGTAGAGCCCTTCCTTCTTGAGCCTCGAGAGGATCATCGGAAGGAGCCTTTGGTGCAGCAACGGTTCTCCACCCGTTAGCACCAAGTGCTTACAATTGAAAGCCAAGACTCTATCGAGAACATCTCTAGTCTTCATGCCCCGGTAATCTACGCCGTCTGTCGACTTGCCTTGGTTCTGCCAGGTGTATTTGCTGTCGCACCAAGTGCAGGTGAGGTTGCAGAAGTAAGTCCTCAGGAAAACGCTGGGTGTGCCGGCGTGGATACCCTCACCCTGCACACTCAGGAAAATCTCTGATACCGGTAGTCCATTTCCCATTCTCTGTATTTTTCTCTCCTCCAACACCGGGGTTTGCTTTGGCGGAACGGGTGGAGGCCCACTCACCCGCCGGAGAGCAAGCGAGGACCGTCCATTATAACCATTGCAGCGCTCTAATTTCCAGTGGTTCACCTGTATTTCTGGACGATTTCCCTAGGAAGCAGGGCATATATGTCAGGATGCTCTGACTTGAGTTTAATGAGTGTTGGCGGCATGAGGCCGTTCCTCTTCGCTCGCTTCACGTTGTACTCTATGAACCTCTTCATCGAGCTCGTCTCACCTCTGGCCGCGACAAAGGCACGTATCCTGTCCACCGCGTCGTTCTCCTCCAAGTTCTTCACGTTTACCAGGTAGGGCGCCAGCACCAACCAGGTCAGCCTGTGTCTGCCATCTGCCACCGGGTGTCCCAACAGCTCCTCGATGTAGAGGTAACCTCGCGTGGACCGCACCTTTTGCGGAGGTAGATAGGGAACGATTCGCTCACGGATTCCTTCGAGTTGCTTCGGGAAAGTCGCCTTGCGCAGGTTCTTGACCCCACCATAAATCATTTTTTCCGAAAGGTCGCCGAAGAAATCGTTCACATCATTCTCGCTCAGATAGACGATTCCTTTGTCGAGGGACAGGTTCACCAACTTCCACCGCTGCGACCTCATCTCGAACTTGGTCGTCCCTCGCAGGTAGTCGACTACGGGTATAGAATACATGTACGAAGGCATGTCAGACAGTAGAATTCTGACGTCGAAACACTCTCTCAGGATTGCCGGTTTGTCCTGAGTCCTTTCTGACGCAAAAAAGTCCTTGGGTGTGCCGCTCTCCATCTCGGAGAATTTCTGCCCGAGGAACTGGTCCTGGCTGGCGATTAGGGCTGACACGAAGAAGCTCGAGAACTCGATGAGTTCTGATATGTGTTTCTCGTATCTATGTCTCTTAATCGCGCCGAGCAGCCTATTCTCTGCCTGCCTCAGCACCTCTGCGCTCGAGAAACTCTCCTCGATTGGTAGTTTGTCGAAGAAGCGCCGCGAAGAAGGCGTGAAAGGGTACCTTATCATCATCTGAGAAAGTACCGGGTCTTCCTCGGCAAACTGGTCTAACCTCTTCTTGCCGTGGAGACGATGGACAGAACGTCTCTGTCCCTGAGCACGTAGTCGGTGGGAAGGTGGAGTCCCGTCCTCACGTCGACGGCGTAGAGCAGGCCACGATGAAGGTCCGTGTGGACTGTTCGAGCGAGATCATCAAGGGTCGAGCCAGCAGGGAGTAGATAGACGTCGGGAAGTACGTTACCGGCCTTGTCGGTAAGCTTCATGGGGTCAGCTACCGGGTAGACGGCATTCATCCTGAGAAGCTTGAACACTGCTATGCTGAGCGCGAACTGGACCCCTGTGCGCAGGTATTCCCCAAATACCTTCCTCCTGATGTAGGCCAGAGCCGTCCGCTGCGCGTCGCTCAGCTCCTGTGGCTTGATGACATCAAATCTCTCCTCGCCTGGCACATACTTGATTAGCCTCTTCTGCTCGGCCCTCCTCAGAGAGAGTTCTGCTTCCCCGCTCGTCGGTACGACTATGAGGTCTTTGTAATGCTCCCTCAATTTCTGAAAGTTCTCGGCAGCGTTCGGCAGGTCCATCTTGTTAGCTATGATGAGCGTGGGCTTGGACACATCCCGAAGAATCCAGCAGAAGTTCTGGATTTCCTTCTCCGTCCAGCTGTCGATATCCTTCCCTTCCAAGAGGCTCTCCTTCAGAGAATAGGCCACGTGGTCCCTCTTGATGCCTATCCCCTGCATAACCTCCGTCACAGCTGCAGGCAAATCTGCACCCGGAAGCTTTGATGCCTTCGCAATCTTGGCCATGTTAGTCAAGAACAACTTCGTGTACCAGAGAACCAGTTCGAGTTCGACATCTGCGACGTCCGCAAGAGGATCTCCCGTCCCTGCTTCTGTCACTCTGCCGTCCTTGTCGATGCTACCCGAGGCATCCACCACGTGCAGTAGGGCGTCCGATTGTGCCGCCACGGAGAGGAACTGGTTCCCGAGCCCCTTACCCATCCATGCTCCCTTGATGAGACCGGGTAGGTCGGTGACCTCAATCGTGATGAACCTCCATCCATCCTCGCAGCGCGAGTTCTTAGGATTGTCCTGAACGCCGAACTCCTTGTGCACGCAGAGTGTCACCGCCTGAGCCGTACCTTCGTTGGGGGACTTGGTCGTGAAAGGATAATTTGAGATTTCCGCTGTCTGAAGGGTCATCGAATTGAAGAGCGTAGTCTTTCCCGCATTGGTTTTGCCGATTAACCCAATACGAATAGCCATCGGACTCAGCTTTTAGTCAGCGGTGCTCTACTTATAGTTGCAGGAGTCGAGCGCGGACCCGCGGGACTACATCTTGTACCTGAGGAATCCGGCCGCTCCCCCGAACGACTTCAGCATTACCCCTTCCTCGGTTCCAGAGGATATCATCTCGACCTTTGCCCCGATTTGAATCGCCTTCTCCTCAAACATGTCCACTATATCCTCCTCTTCGACCTCGTAATCGGTCGAGCGGCAATTGGAGCACGGTTCAGCGAGCATCTCCTGCATCACCTGTATCTTCTTGTGGTTCTCGACGATCTTCTCCTTGACTGTCGCACAGTTCTTGCAGGTCATCTTGATTTTTGTCGTGTTGATGTCATCAGAAATCAGGATGATGTCTACATTGCTCCGATTCAGGGCGTCGATGATTCTGGGAAGACCATAGACTGCCAACCCGTTCGACTGGTTCACCTGCCCGAGGAACCTCTGGACGAGCTTCTTCTCCTCGAGGAGCCTTACATTCTCCAGCTTGTCGGCCGCTTTCTCGACGATTTCGCGTACTCCCTCTCTGCCACCATACGAGGTGTCGATGACCTCGATGATGCCGTTCTGGAGACGGTAATCGAGGTAGCCTCCCTTAATGAAGTTGTCCTTGGTCGGACCCGGTCCTCCTATTATCACACCATTGACCTTGTGGTCGGTGATGAAAATTCGTGTGACATGCTCGGAGACTCTGTTGAAGAAGTACGTGAGCTCCATCTCACGACCGCGTTCATACCTTCTGGCGCTCTGGCCTCCCTTTCGCGTCTTTCCAGAGATTCCTGATGTCATGACATCTTCCACGTCAAGCCGGTCTCCTGCAAGGATACCTATTCCAACGTCATTCGAGTCTAGGGCGAGGACGCCGTAGACCTTGTCCGCCTTCAGCATGTCGCGCAGGTATTCCACGTGAAAATGATCGTCGCACATATACAGGAATGTGTTTACCGGCTTGGGAGGGACAATCTCATTGAGTCTAACAACTTCACTTCCGGGCCCATTGGTTGGCAGGGCGCCCGAGAAGATGACGAGCCCCGTCTCCGGTGTCTCTCTGTACAGCTTCAGACGCTGCATCGTCTTGGTCAGCGCATCCTGTACGTGGTTTCTCGTCGTGTCTGATTTTATGTTGCCGGCCGTACCCCACTCGTTCCTGAGGTATGCAACCACCTCATGGATTGGTTTCTTTGGAGGAATGTAGAGCGAAACAAGCTCCGTCCCTCTACCTTCCTTGCTGGAAAGCTCGGATATTGCTTTCCTTATCTTGTATAGTCTAACAGAATCAGCCTTGCTAAGCAAATCTATGGTGACCTCCTCGTCAGCTCAGATATTCAGCATCGAACAAGCGAGGGATATCTTTCACGGATAGCAGTTTAACCAGTTACTGCTTTATAAGAACTATCATCAGACAAACCATCGGTGCCATCGTTGACCAGCTTGAAGATTGTCTTGCGTATCGGCGGATCCATTCTCGGCTCCCCTCCCGACCCTGGAGTCGTGAAAAAGTATGCCGACATCATATCGAGAATCTCGAGTAAGAAGCACAGGGTGGTCGTCGTGGTGGGCGGCGGAGCCATCGCGAGACAGTACATTGACGCCGCTAAGAATATCGGCCTACCTAATGCCGAGCAGGATTTAATCGCGATACAAGCTTCGAGACTGAACGCCAAACTTGTGGGGATGGCCTTGGGCATCGAAGAGGTCTCCTTAAGTCCACGCGGAGCCGTATCGAACGTCGGAAAACAACAGGTCGCAGTGATGGGTGGACTCAGGCCGGGCATTACGACCGACACTGTGGCGGCGCTTGTGGGTGAAGCATGGAGTTCTGACCTTATAATCAAGGCCTCGGACCAGCACGGTATCTATACCGCCGACCCTCGCAAGGACAGATATGCCGAGTTGCTTTCAGCCATCTCGCACGCAAGAGCAGTCGAGATACTCGGCGGGAAGCACTCCCCGGGAATCCACAGTATCGTAGACCCTGTGGCGGTAGGACTGATAGCAAAGAACAAGCTGAAGCTGATTGTGGTGAACGGAGCTCATCCGGAGAATGTCATCAAGGCAGTCAATGGAGGACGCGTCGGTACCACGGTCGGTTAGACGAGCACCGCTACTGCGATATCATTCACGTTCGTGCCTGTCGGTCCTGTCATGACTAGGTCCCCGAGACTCTCGAAGAAAGTGTAACTATCGTTCCGCAACAGCGATTCTTCGGCGAAGCGGCCAATCGCCTTCGACCGTTCTATCGTGGAGCCGTCCACGAGTGCGCCGGCAGCATCCGTAGAACCATCTAGGCCGTCAGTGCCCAAAGAGATGAGTGCAATCCCTTTGTTTCCATCGATTTTCATGGCTGCACCGATGGCAAACTCCTGATTCCGGCCACCTCTTCCGTCTCCTTTCACGCTCACGGTCGTCTCTCCGCCAGCCACGTATCCAGCTGGGCGGGATTTTCTCCCCTTGTAACTGACGACAGAGCCCATGAACATGCCTGCCGACCTGGCCTCACCCTCGTAGCCTGTCGTGAGCACCTCGGACCTACACTTCAATCTGTTTAGGCGCCTCGTGACCGCGTCACACGCGTCGTCATTGCCGCCTATGATGACATTGGAGACTTTCGTGAAGAATCTCGAACCCGGCTTCGGGGTTTCTGGAACGAGGCCTGCAACCCCGTCACCAAGTTCCTTCTCAGCTCCTGGAGTAAGGTCCTTCCAGATTCCGTATTTCTTCAGGATTCGTTCAGCATCCTTGAATGTCGACGGATCAGGATAGAGCGGTCCTGAGGCAATTGAATCGAGCCTGTTCCCCACGACATCTGATATCACGAGAGACAGCACCCTGTTCGGATACAATCTCTCCGCCAAACGGCCTCCTTTAGTCGCCGACAGGTGTTTTCTGACCGCGTTGAGTTCCTGTATTGTCGCGCCACTGTGAAGCAGGCGCCGTGTTATCTCCACTTTCTCGACGAGGTCCACGCCTTCCGCGGGTAGCGGGAGCATGGCGGATCCACCTCCCGAGATGAGACAGATCACCAATGTCCCAGGGTCCGGCTTGCCGACGAGCTCGAGCATCTGCAACACCCCTTCCTGCCCGACTATGCTGGGCAACGGGTGAGTCGCAGCATGTAACCTTATGCGTCGCTTTCCTTTCGCAGTCCTCAACTGGGAATCGAGGACGTTGACTATACCGGCGGTGATTTTATCGGCCAGAATCGACTCAAGCGCCTCCGCCATGGGAAGGGCTGCTTTTCCACCTCCTATCACGAAAATCTTCTTGAATTTCTCTAGGTCAATGACATTACTGTCTGCAATGAGCTTTCTCCCGGCAAGCCTTACCTTGGATTTCATGAGCTTAGAGGGTTCTACCGCACTCAGAGCGGCTTCCGCCCCTTCAAGACACAGTCGCCTTGCATGCCTCTCCGCGACCGTATGCCCGTTGCGAATCAGCTCGGAGGCGTTCTGGATGTACATGCCTTGATTCTCAGTATTGCTGCTAAGGTAATTAAGGTGCCCTGAGGATTGCGCAAATATGGAAATCCGGTCCTTGGTGGCCGAGAAGTACAGTCAACTCGAAAAGTGTTATGGGCATTGCGACGAGCCTGCGACGGTCAGGTTCCTCAACGATGAGGTTAGTCAAGTCATCACCGGATACTCATGTCATGGAGCCTACCTTTCTAGGGTCATAGTCTATGCCAACTCACTCGACCTGCGGCAGTCCGTCGACACGATTTCCCAGACGCTCGGTCTGAAGTCCGACGTGAAGGAGGAAGATGTGCGCATCGCGAGCAGATATCCTTGGGACATGGACCTCACTACAGATGACACAGACAGAGTAATGATGATGGCATACTGGACCCAGAATTATCGAAGGACGAAGAACGAGGACCCAAACAGGAAAGCAATTTTTTTGTGCGCCAACTGTAACTCAGTCTACTCGCAGAAGGTCAGCGACAGACAGGTGTTCTGCGATAGCTGCAGAGCCTAGGATGCCATCAGGTCCTTGAAGTAGGGACTTTTCAGCAGGTTCTCTACGGCACGCTTGGTATACGCGACGCCCTGGGACTGGCCGGTCAGGACGTGCTTGATTTCCCCGTCATCGAACTCAAGAAAGACTTGCGGGACGAGATAGTCGGGAGACCAGTCCCCATACTTCTCCACGAGCTCGTCTGCCTGCTTGACAGAATCCGTGTCTATGTCGTAGAGGTTGATTTTGGTGCCGAGCTCGGTGGCCGCCTTCTTCATTGGTTCGACGGTTGTCGGTACGCAGTGGGGGCACCAATTAGCGTACACAACATCGATGGCCTTGAGCTTGCTCATGGATCATGTCACAAGAATCAGGGCTCGATATAAAACCTCGGACTATTTCTTCCGAACTACCGGATTGGTAACCCCGACGTTCGAGAGAAGGCGGCCGAGCTCCTCTTCGCTGACCCATTCAATTTTGAGATACTCCACAAGCTCCTCATCCTTCATCTCCAGCCTCCTTCCTTCGGCGACGCATGTCCGGTATGCCTCAATCTCCGTGGGTCTATCGACATAGGTGTATCGTCTGTCGAACAGTTCCTTGCCCTCCATGAACTGCCTCACATGCACCAGCTCGTGCACCACATCGAGGTGGAGGTACCTCTCCTCCCCCGTCTTGAGGTACTCTCTGCTGATCACGATATCACCGGTCTCGTCGTCGACGCGCAGATACCCAGGCCTGCCCTGGATATTCACCCTCAGTCTTGCGACGACTTCATTCGTTCTGCCGTCGAAAATCATTTTTACAGCGTCCAGAGACTCAAAACCCGTGAAGACATCCAGGAACCGGTAAGACCCGGTGGTCGCTTCGCGGTTTATCCTGATCCGTGAGGACATCGAAATGGTGCCCACCATTCACGATTTAAGGGTGCTTGCCATGTCTCTGACAAACAGCTCCTTGAGGTAAAGTCTTCTGAACCCTAGCTTGACGTAAAGAGGCTCGACCGAGTCCGAAAGAATCGTCTGAAGGATGAGCTTCCTTTTTTCAGCGACCGCGAACTTGTTTGCGAAGGCAAGGAGTGTGCTGGCCACGTGCTCGCCCCTTGCCTCAGGAACGGTACCGACACAGTAGACCCCTGCGACTCCGGGACTCCCAAAGAGCGCGAGTCCGCCGACAGGCTTCTCGTTCAGACTAGCTAAAACCATGATTACGTCCTTGTTTCTCGAGACATGCTCTAGCGTAGCGAGGACCACGTCGACTCGTTCGGCACTGCCGTAGAAGGCCCTGAGGTAGACATCAGCCCACTGCTTCAGCTTGTCCGCCGTCACCACCTCTACGACGAGCCTCATGTTCGTCTCGAATGAAGGTGTCTCCAGCTCCATCACCGACATCTGGTCAGCAATCCTGTACTCTCTTTTCGTAAAAACCTGAAGAAGACGGGAATCGAGCGAATCGCTCTGCACGAAGATGCTGGACGCGATGCCTCGTTCCGCGAATTCCCTCTCTATGACCTCAATCAGACCTGCCGAACGACCCGTGACCTTCAGGAAACCGCCGCGATTGAAGAAGTACTCAGGGTAGTCCCTCGAGAAGAGAAGATAGGTATCCTCGTTGAGCCAAACCGTCTTGGTCCAGTTCGACCACCAGGTGACCTCATTGAGCTCGAGCTGGACTTCATCAGAACCTTCCAAAGATGTTCACGCCGATGATATTGGACGTTATCCGGAGGGCTTCGTAGTACAGCTCGACCTGGTTCTGGTCCTTCTCTGAAGCCCCATCCTCAAGCAGCTTCCTGATGAAGCCGATAGCACCCGGGGTGTCGAAGTCGTCGTTGAGGTACCCATAGAATGGAGCCAGCACCTTCCCAG
>JASHPA010000139.1 GCA_030038365.1 Nitrososphaerales archaeon | reverse complement strand
GAGCGGTATCCGGAAGCTTGGGTGATGTCGGGCCACTAGACGTCGCTCATCTTGCAGAGATGTAGCTCATGGGCGGGGCTCGTTGCACTCCCATGGAGCTTAGTTACCCTGGAGAAGTCAGGACTTAATCCTAAACTCACCTTTACGCTCACCTGCATTTTCAGTATGGACGACGAGCTGGAGGCGCCAGTGGGTAGAATGTGCACAGGCGCTACGTGGCGACGGGATTGGATGCTGTTGACGAGCAAAGGTATTCGGCTGGATACGGGAACGTATCTACCGGACCCATAGTCACGCCTCCGGTCTGGATGTCATAATAGGCGTACACGTAGCCGATCGGCGATGTCGAGTTCGTCAGGATGAAGTAAGCTGTGATATCAGGGCTGTTGGCAGGGATGTTTGTCGACGCGCCCGGGATGAAATCCCAGGAGAACACCACCCATCCGTGTCCTGATGCAGCGTCCGTGAAGTTTGCCGAGCCGATGATGTCCTGATAGACCTGACCGAGGGTCACCACCTTCGTGGTGTTCCAGGAGCCCGGATAGCTGACTGTCGACAGGCCGTCGACTGTAGTGATGTTCCCTGTATCCGGCTCGCCGGGGCAGGACGACCAAGGATTCCATGCCGCAGGAAAAGTGCTGACCGGGCCAGACCGTCGTAGCGTGGCTGTGCTGGATGAGGCGAGGACCGATGAGTCGTCCTGGTTGCGGCTGAAGGTGGTGGAGGTGCCGGTCCGCTGCGTTGAAGCCAGCACGATGCCCACCACCGCCACTATGACCAGTGCAGCGAGGATTACTCTGACTCCAGCCAAGGCCCTTGCACGGTGCAAGGAAAATCGCGTGACGGATGGCCTTTTCTGATTAATAGTAGTTAACACTCCTATACTGGTAGGTAATTCACATAGGCGCAAATGTTCCAAGACTCAGGGCCTCGCTGTCACGAGCAGTAGGAACCTGAACCGTTCATCACTGTGGTGCTGGTGATATTGCCAGAAGGGACGTGCAGGGTTACACACAGCGACCCGATCGGAGGCACATTCTCAGTGAAGCGGTAAGCAGTTCCCTGATAGGCGACTGTGAAGGCTAACTGACCGCCCGGTTCGGCCTGACTGGGGAAGATTGGCGTGAGCCATCCTCCGGTGCCTGAAGAGAAGCTGTCCAGATAGGCGACTTGTGTCTCGGCGGGCTGCCCCACGATGTCGCAGCCGAGGGTGTCCACCGCTGTGATGTTCTCGCCGCTCACCGGTGCTCCGGTCGAGTCCGAGAGTATCCTGATCTCTAGCCCGCCGATTCCAGTGACCGAGCAGGAGGTAAGGAATGTGTCACCGCTGGCGTTGGCCGAAGAGCTTGTCAAAGTTGCGATGCATGACGTGCCAGTGTAGGCGATCTGAACGAGGACATCACTTCCGCTCACGGAGACTGAGCCAGTTGTAGGTGTGAAGAAGGCTGCAGAAGGGCTTACGCTGAAGTTGTAGTGCCCGTTCGGCAAAGAGAAGACGATTACCGTCAGGTTGCTGTTCAAAGTTCCGTCCAGGCCGTAATTGTTCAATGGGAGAGGGGTTCCTGGTGGTTGAACTTCCGTCATGTTTCCGATTGTCACGGACCAAGGTATGCCCCAGAACTCTGGTGAACATGCTCCCAACTGCTGGAAGACCACACAGTGCAGCGAAGAATCGTCTGTGCAAGATTCGGTGGTGTTTGACGTCACGGTTTGAACGAGGGTCTTGACGCTGGTGGAGACGACAGTGCTTGTCGAGATAACCGGGGAGGCCTTGGTGGTAAGAGATATGGATGCTACGATGGCTGCTGCGACTACAATCCCTGCGATGATGATTGCGAGCGAGAGCCGGGCATAGCTTTGAGTTGGCCGAGCCACCGTTTCAACCTGAAATGAAGAGACCTTTTCATGATTAATAGTTTTGTCCCATTCGCGTCGTCCTAGGTCACGCGGCGTAGACCGTGAAGGTCAGCTCCACAACCTGGTTCCAGGAGTCGACGGCGATTATGGTGTAACTTCCGGGGGTGAACTGGTGGTAGACCGCGCCAAGCCAGAGCAGAGACGAATTCGGACTTGTCCAGTACCCTCCAATGCTAACATTCACGGTCTGAGCCTGCGACGCGTTGAAGTTGTCGTAATCTGGGAAGATCAGGGGCTGATAGCAAATTACCGGGGGTGTTTGCTGAATGTTCAGCTCCATTGGAGTGCCCGAACTGTTGTAGAGCGCCATGAATGTAGCATAAGGAGGACCGCAACTAATGTCCTGGAGCGGCAGAACATAGTCCTCCGTTTGAGAATTTGAGAAGTTCAGGCCGGGAAGCTGGACGTCCGCGGTCGGGTAAGACACACCCCTCGGCGCTGGCAGGTCGTTGATCACGGAGATCGAGATGCTCTCGTTCTGTCCCTCAGGGATGGAGGAGTTTGCGTTGACGTCAAGAGTCAACCAGTAAGTACAGTTGGTAGTCGAGCTCTGCGCGTAGGCGCCGGAATACGACACGCTCGTCTCAGATACGCACGTTGGAGGGACGGTGACCGTATCTGTGACAGGGGAGGTTATGGTCAGAATGGACGTTTCGACCTCAGTCGTCGTACTGGTATCGGCCGACCTGAACAATGGGGCCGACAATATCGCGGCAGAGATGACCAGCCCGGTCACGACTAATGCTATGGCTATCCGGGTGTAGTCTCTGACCGGGGGGCTAGCCGTCATTTGTCTTGCAAAGCCTTCTCCGGGTTGCGCGACTGGCAGCGTTGCCGACGTGAAGTTTTACCACGGCATACGACGTCGTCGGGGAAAGCGACGACCTGCCTCATGGCACAACTCCTCCGCAGTAGCTCGTTGTACCGTACGGGAGAGAGGTCTCATTGTAGCCCGTCACCGTGAGGATCAGCGTTGCGTCGGAGCCGTCCAGCTTCTGCGCGGTCGCGCACAGGGTGAGACCGTTGTCGTCAAGACCTGAAAGTGTAACAGCCCTCGAGTAGAATCCGGTACCGTTGTAGCTGCCGCTCACATCGAGCGCATTGAGCCTCCCAAGGCTGTTGTACCCCTGATAGGTAACTTTCCACGGACCGGTATAGTTCACCGTGATTGTGAAGTTGTAGCTGTATGTGCTGATGCAGTCGCCTCTAGGAGGATATCCCGAGCAGGTGGTTGATGTAGAAGTGCTAGAAGGAGGGACGACGGGTGGTGCTACGCAAGACGGTCCGTTGGTCTCGTTTGGGCCTGGAGACGCATAGC
>JASHPA010000138.1 GCA_030038365.1 Nitrososphaerales archaeon | reverse complement strand
ATCTTGGAACCATCCCATCCAGCATCCCTCCTACCCCCTCCGAGAAGTCCGAAGAATTCCACGGCGTGTGCGGTACGAACGCTATCCGAGTCTCCGACAACCAGCATTGTTGGCGCCTTCATGGACACGACCTCATCCGACCAGTCGTATTCGCGGCGCAACATCTCGGCCAGTTTCGCGAAGAGAACAGGCCAATCCTGCACTCTGGGAGCTATGCGGGAGTAGACCTCGTACATGGGACTCTTCTTCATGGCTTCGGCCGACTCCGGGCTACCACCCTCCGACATCGCGAGAAGGACTTCAGGATACCATCCCTGCCGCTTCAAAGGAGCAGACACCAGAACGAGCCTCCCGACCTTCGCAGGATATTGGATGGCCGTCCGCAACGCGACGCCTCCACCCAGTGAGTATCCCATTAAATCGGCTTTTGCGAGTCCCAAGAAATCCATCAGCGCTGCGATGTCGTCCGCCATCAGCTCGTATCTTAGCGGTCGGTCGATATCGGCAGTGCGACCATGAGCCTGCAGGTCAACCGGTATCACCTCCCGGTCCCTAGAGAGACCCGGAGTCAGGTTGCCGAACATCTCCGTAGACCCGGCTCCGCCGTGGAGAAGAATAAGCGACGGCCCACTGCCATGCCTCTCATAGTACATTCTGAGGCCATTGACGTCGGCGTATCCCTTTGTGTGGTTCAAACAGGCCTTTCCCAGAGTATGAAGTCCTGTCCGTACCAGTGGTTCTTCAACTTTGCAATCTGACGGAAACCGTTCTTGCGGAAGGTCGCCTTCGCAGGCTCGTTCGTGATTCTCGTGTCACACCATATCTTGTGCGCCTTCCTCGTCGGGGCTGTCCTGATGAGCCCTTGAATTATCGCGCTCCCGACCCCTCGTCGCCTGGATGCCGGATCCACGCCGAACCACTCTATCCAGATCACGTAGTCGTCGAAGCGTGTGAAGGCGAAGCCGATGAGCCCGCTATCATCCTCGGCGACCGTCACAGAATACGCGTCGTCGCGGAGTCTCGTCCTGAGATTGCTGGCTGTGTACTTTGCTGCCTCGTCGTGCTTGGCGAGCTCGTTGTAGTACGGTATCAGCCTGAGGACTTCAAGGAACATCGAAACTACTTCGGGAACCTCGCGCTGGGTTGCTGCTCTGACCGAGATATCACTCCTCATTTCTCGGCGCGTCGCAGCCTCCTCACTATTTAGATGGATGACGACGGATTATCTTGCGTGACCGTTGAGCAGAACGACAGCCGCCTCCCTGACGCTCCGGTTTCTATGGTCGATGGTCATCTTCACCTTGATAGGCCTTCCCCTGTACGGCTCCGTGAGTATCAGCTCGTGCCTCGTGTAGTCGGTGAGCCCCAGCTCGGTCCTCTCTTGGATGTCAGGCCAGAAGACAGACCTCCGGCCCCGGAAGGTCCTGCGCCAGTCCTCTCCTCTCTTTGCCTCTTCGCAGGCACGGGTGAAGAGCTGTCGTTTCAGGGCGAGCACGTTGACCAAGCTCGCCTGGTATGCTCCCCGTGTGACGGAATTGATCTTCTTGGATGCGGGAAGCACTGAAGCCGCGGCGAACTCGACTCTCACGCCAGCGCGAATTCTCGCCCATGCCCTTCTTACGTGGTCTTCGTTGACGAACGTGCCGGAGATGTATATCTTCTTCATGGAAGCAATCGGCTCGCTTTCCGAACAGTCAAAACGCTGGCACTAACGGATGCCAAATTCGTCGTTCTTCGCGTCTGTGAAGAAATATTTATCGTTACGGGCGGAAACTTAGAAATATCACAATGGCTATCTGTGGCTTTCACCTTCCAGGAGGTCAGCACGCGACGAAGCCAAGCGCTCTCCTTCATGAGTTTTCGTGGAAATTCCAAGGATGCCCCGCGGGGGTATCGTTCGAGACCTGTCGTCTAATCCTGTGGAGGGACTCGAAGCTCTGGAGGATTTCCTCCTTGTTGAACCTCCAGGTTCTGCTGACCTCGTCGTAATTCTGTGACTGCACGGTGAAGTGCATGGCGTGCTTCGGGTCCATCTGGAGGAGCTTTACCCGGTCTTTGACCGGCGACAGAGCGGTTTCCAGAAGACTCTGGAGACTGGAGGTGTGCTCCACCGGGAAGACCATCCGGGCATAGTAGGTCTGAATCCCGGAGCCCTCCAGCCAGAGGAACGGCGCTCGACCCAGCATTGCTGCGAGCTGAGCCTTTTCCGTCTCGGACAAATGGTCCCCAATCACGTCGACCCATGAGTATCTCCGCTTCCGCGCTGGTCCCGACGCGCGACCGTCCGTCATTCCCGTCCAGTTTAGCCGGTAGCCTTTGACGAGGTGTCTCTTGAGAACGTGTTCCCGGTAATGCCAGGTGAACGTCTTGTAGTTCCTTGCTCCCACCTGCTCGCGCATCTCGGCGAGGGTCATGTTAGCGTCGACCTGGAGTTGGCCGATAATCTTAAGGTCCATGGTGTCGTATTTCTGTTTAGGCCCGAAATTCTCCGCGACGTCAGCCGGTGTAGGTCTGGCTCGCAGGTCAAACCGCCACCTGCAAGCCTCAAAGTCGAAGCTCTGCGCCCGCATCGGAACGCTACGGATACGGTCGAGAGTGATGGTCTCGATTGATCTGAGCATCCCCGCCTTCTTGAGCTGAAGCATCAGGTCGGCCCATGGGCCAATCCACTCCTCTGGAACGGAAGCGCTGAACACGAAGAATCCGCGCTTCTTGATTTTCGCGTAGGCCGTCAGGAAAACCGACTGGTGCATGAGGTTGAATATCGTGTACGCGTTGTCCCTGAAGAAATCATCAAGTTCGACCTTCGCGACGACCCTCTTCATCCCCAGGCTTTCGTAGTTGCAGGACCCTTGTACGGTGAATCCGCGGTTCAGGAGCTGCTTGTACCAGTATCTGACAGTCTCGCTCGGGGTTTGAATCGCACGTGATATCTCATCAATGTTCGGTCCCCTCTGTGCGATGAGTTGTGCCATCTGAGCCATCTTCGCGTGGCTGCGACTTCCCTCGACGATTTGGACGCCGGCCAAATCACGCCATGTTCCGCTGGATTTCTTAATTAGGTTTGCGAAATCTGCAAAGGTTTCTCGATTGTCGAAGGTTTTTTGGGGGCTAGGCGGAGACAGGACATGAGATGGCGAATTTCAACGAGTGGGTCATAAACGAGTTCCGGAAGAACAACGGGAAGGTTGGCGGCTACTTCGAGGGGCACCACTGCTACCGCTGCACACCGCGAGAAGGAAGAGTGGTAAACCAGTTGTGAGTCCGATGATGTACCTAAAGGATGGAAACCGCTATCTCGTATTCACTTCGAAAGGTGGTGCTCCTCCACCAATCCGGACTGGTACTGCAACCTGAAGGCGAATCCTGACGTCCAGGCGGAGATGGGCGATGAGACCCTACGGATGCACGCAGAGGAGACAAGGTCACGGACATCATGTCTTCTATTCGCGCCAGGCGACGCTCTATCCATCTTTCGCAGAATATCAACGCAAGAAAGGGTATCGTCCCCGTCATAGCGCTCGTGCAGTAGCCGAGATACCGTGGAGAGCTCCAACATGGGATACGGGTTCGCTGTGCAGACATCGCCTTCGCTGGTGTCTATCGTCACTAGCGCCTGATCTCCCTTCAAGACAGAACACTAAAGAATCCTGAGCGGGGTTGCGATGGACGAGAAAGATGGGCAAGAGAATACTCTTCTCGCGGGAACTGCTCAGCACCGACGTTCATGAGAACCTTAAGGACGCGATAACAGCGGAGAAACAGGGATACGACTTCGTCTGGATTCCCGACCATCTGGTGGACATACGTCCGCCAACAGTGGTACTCGACGCGTGGACCGCGCTGAGCTATGTCGGGTCACATACGAAGAAGCTGATGATGGCCTCGGGTGTAACCGACACTCAGAGGATTCACCCCGCCAAGACGGCGAACATTGTAGCGACGCTCGACCATATCACGAACGGACGCGCCATCCTTGGGATAGGGGCTGGTGAAGTGATGAATACCAAACCCTATGGGATAAAGTGGGAGTCGACCGATGTAAGAATTCAGCGTTTCAGGGAGGCAATAGAGGTCGTAAAGCTGCTCTGGGCCTCCTCGTACGAGAAACCGGTGAGCTACAAGGGAGAATATTACAGCTTGGACAAGGCATACCTAGACCTGCCGCCAGTTCAGAAGCCGGCTCCTCCCATCTACGTGGGAGCTTACTCTTCCTCGAAGATGCTCCAGATCGCGGGCGAACTCGCGGATGGCTGGTACCCGGCCTATTACTACACCGTCAAGGCCTACCGCGAGCGGTTGGAGATAATCAGGGAGGCATCGAAGAAGGCCCGCAGACGGTTCGACTCGATAGACAGGATGGTCACTCTGCCCGTGATAATCGGGGACAGGGCGTCCCTCGCAAAGCAGATGAAGGAGAAGCTGAAGAGACAGATGGTGACGAACACCTACCTGTTCAGGATACTGGGGGCAGAGGACGCGCTCGCGTCCTTCCCAAAGGACATACACTACCAGCTCGTCTCGCCGAGCATGGCCGGGAACAGGACGCTGGACAAGGTGGCGAGCAAACTGCAGGTACCCGACGAAGCCCTCGAGAAGGGAGTGGACGAGATGATGGCCCTGGGGACGCCCGACCAGTGCATCGAATCGCTGGAGAGATTCGCGAAGGCAGGGGCGACCCACTTCTTGGTCAACTGTCCCGTGGACGGGTGGAACGAGGACTATCGCGCCATCGCTAGCAAGATAATGCCCCACTTCAGGTAGGGCCGACGCTCTACTCGATCTTCTTGCCGCCGAGCATGACAAGCGAGGGGCCGTCCCCTACTCCGGCCCAGCCGTCGATGACCTTCTTGAAAGCGTCGCTCTGTGTCGTCTTGACCCATTCGTCGAAGTCCGTCACGTCTATGACTTCGAAGACCTGATAGGGATGGTTGCTCTTCGCGGGCTTGCCGCTCCCCACGATGCTGTCGCTTACCTCGAAGACCTCGAACTTCTCGACGGCTTTCTGCTTCGGCGTAATGACCTGGTCTATATCCTTGGAGAACTTTCTGTACTGCGCCATGGTAGCACCCGGCTTCAGCTTATAGAAGACAATGACCTTTGGCATGACAGGGATTTCATGAGATGAGCTATTAACGTTCTCGAACCAGTCAGGAAGGAATCTCCCTCCGGAAGCTATTTACTGCCAGGTAAGCACGCCAGTCCGTTGACCAAGAGAGAGCTGGCTACGTTCGAGGAGTTCCGGAAGGCCAGGCTTGAGGATGTGGGGTTCATCGTGATAGCTGATACCTCCCGTAAGCCCGTGGTCCACCAGCTCAACGGGCGGTGCATCTCCGGAGACAACTTCAGGAACAAGGTGCTGGGCGAGGGAGGTACAGGGAAGTACTACCTGGTGGACAGCGTCTCAAGCGGCATCACGGAGCTCGGCGCTTCGGTCTGCAAGATCTGCAAACCGCTCCGTCCCGAGAAAGAGAAGTGGAAGAGCTAGCCGGAGTCACGAACTCGTCGAGGAGCAATGTCGGCATCGAGCCGCCTGTGATGTTCGTCCTGCGGAAGGGCACGGACAGCGTGGCGCAGGCGGTCAAGAGCGTCTATCTTGACGGGGGACCTGAACCCTCAGCTATCTCTTGTTATCCGACTTGAAGTAGGGCAGCACTTTCTTTTCGAAGAGGCTGAACGCCTTCTCGTCGTCGAACGTGTTTATCATGAGATAGGCGTGGTCGAACCCGCAGTCGAAGTACTGTTCTATGCGCTTGATGAATTCCTCCTCGTTTGTGGCAATAGGGAACACTTCGGCCAGCTGCTCATCCGTCACGCCCTCTCCCCTCTTCTCTATCTCTCTCGGGTCGGAGATGTTGTTCGTGAAAATCTCGGTAAGTATGGTCGCCGCCCACTTTCTGCAGGTCTGGACCGCCCTGTCATAATCCTCGTCGTAGCCGACATCGATTTCGACGATCTTGAGCAGGTCGTCGAGCGTCTTTCCCGATTTCTTTGCTCCGGCGTTGAGGTTGGAGAATATCTCGGTCTTGAGGTACTCCGGCGTCTTCCCTGCCGTGATTACTCCATCTCCGTATTGTCCCACGATCTGGGCCATCCTTGGTCCCATCGCCGACATTATTATCGGGATGTCGGCTGTGATGTAAAGATTGGCTCCCTTGATTTTGTAGTACTTTCCGTCGTAGTTGACGAACCCTCCCTTCCAGAGCGCCCTGATTATCTCAACTGACTCAATCAGCCTGTCCCTCCTTTCCGGGTACTTGGGCCACGGGAAGCCCAGCGGGACCTCGTTCATGGCTTCTCCCGTGCCTACCCCGAGGATAATCCTGTCACCATACAGCGCCTGCATTGTGGCGAACGCCTGCGCCGTTATCGCTGGGTGATACCGGTAGGTGGGTACCGTCACGGCCGTGCCGAAGGGAATCTTGACGTGCTCCATCGCTGCGGTCATCCAGACCCAACTGTTGTACTCCACGGCGTTGGTGTTGAACCACGGATGGAAGTGGTCGGGGACCCAGATAGCGTCGAAACCGGCCTTTTCAGCCCGCTTGCATATCTGGATGAGCTTCTTCGGGTCGGCGAGGTCTGGTACGGTGTTGTACCCTATGGAGTGCTTAGCTAGCATATGGCTATTCTCCGCCGGATTGAGATAAGCCTATCGAGCAGTTACATGCATTCTTATTGACCAACATGGAAGCGGTCTTTATGTAACCCGCGATATGGCGAAATGGAAAGCCAGGCGTACGGAGCAAGGGAATCCGAGCATCTCCCCAAGCCGGAGAAGGGCTCGACACCGTTACGCTCGACCTGCTGTCAGAAGAGGGCGAGTCCTCCGAGGCACGCTTGCGCTGCCTAGTGTTTCCTGAGTGCTGGACTCGGCAGGAAGGTCGGGGAGCCTGCTGGAGCTCCGCTTTGGGGCGAAATACTTGAGGCAGACTAGTAGTACAGACGCGAAGAATAACCAGCTCAGGAACTCAATCTGGTTGACCCAGAGAGTCGTGTTGTAGACCGACGGAATCACCTGATAGCCGGGCAGCTTTGAGAGGACCGATACGGGAAAGCCGATCGCGAGCCACGCCGAGAGGAAGATTCCCCAGGCCGCTGTCACGACCGCGAAGAACCTGGTGGGAAAGTGGTAGATGAGAACTAGAGCAGCTATTACGATTGCCGCTGTCAGGGTATCCGGCCCGTTCTCGGTAATCCAGACGCGCCAGTCTATGACCGAGCGCCAGGCGATGTAGTAGGCGATCTGCCACATTCCCTCGTGTATGTCAAAGGCCAGCACCTCCACCAGGAACGCGGGTATAATCGACCTGAGCATGAAGTAGGCGATGGGAAAAATCGAGAGAAAGATGAGGTAGGTTGTGGCATGACTCGCGGTAGGGCCGCCCACCCTCGCGAGGAAGAGATCGAAGGCGAGGTTCCCGTTGTAGTCCTGGTTGGTGATGACCCCGACTAGGTAGATCAGCCAGACGAAGAACAGGGAAGCCTCCAGAAGAGGTTTCAGGACCTTGGCGACAATGATGGATCTCCCAAGACGGTCTATCGTTTCGTCTGTGGCGGTGCTCATGGTGCTTCGGAGGAACCGTCTCGCCGGTCGCCTATGAATAATAACCGGACAGGAGGAGACCGGACGTTGGCATTGTCATTGCGTGATAAAGTGACCGTAGTCACCGGGGCCTCCTCCGGTATTGGCCGCGCCGCCGCTATCATCTTCGCAGCGAACGGAGCAAAGGTCATCGTGGCGGACATCGACGAAGCGGGCGGTGGCAGGACCGTCGACCAGATCAAGAGTACGGGAGGGAAGGCAATCTGGGTCAAGACAGACGTCTCTAGTTCGCGGGACGCCAGGAACTGTGCTGAGACAGCGGTCACGGAGTTCGGGAGACTTGACTGTCTATTCAACAACGCCGGTTTCAACCCTGTCGGGACCGTCGTCGACACCTCCGAAGAGCTGTGGGACAGGGTCCTCGACGTGAACCTCAAAGGGATGTTCCTGATGTGCAAGTACGCTATTCCGGAGATGAAGAAGGGAGGCCACGGCGCGATAGTTTGTACGGCCAGCGTCGACGGCGTGCTCGCCATACCTAACGAGGCCGCCTACATCGCGAGCAAGGGCGGGATAATCTCCCTCGTCAAGGCGATGGCTATCGATCATGCGAAGGAGGGTATCAGGGTAAACGGTATCCTTCCTGGTGCGATTAGGACCCCCCTCTACGAGAACTTCCTAAGGGACAATCCAGCGCTTGGCGGCGACCAGGCAAGGCAGCATGCCCTGGGGAGGGTGGGTGAGCCGAACGAGGTGGCTGAGTTGGCCATGTTTCTGCTCTCAGACGCCGCGAGCTTCATTACAGGATCTCTGGTTCCGGTCGACGGCGGATACTCGGCCGTGAAGGTCTGATCGAGTCTTGGGTCGCATGTCCGACTTGGAGAGCGTCTCCAGAGACCGGCTGAAGCTCACCGGGGCTGTGACCTTGGTGCCGGTACCCAGGTCACAGCTCGTACAGCAGGGACTAGCCACGAACCCTGCCGTCACCTCCACCTCGGACGACATGAAACATACCATCAAGTACGTCGCTTACACCAAGCTCGAAGACCACATGTTCTTCCACGAGTTCAGCCGCGCGAAGCTGGACGAGATAGGCTTCAGGAAAGTGGAGAAGCTTGTAGAGGAAAGGGCGGCGAAGTGCCCGTCCTCGGAGTTCGAGGTTTCGCAGATGCGGGTTGTCCTCATCCTAGTGGCGGAGACGCTCGTGGACGAGATACTGTACAGATCATTCCGCAAAGAGACTGAGGATCTTCGCAATGAACTGGACTATTCGTTCCTCATGACGGCGAACCTGAGGACCATCGAGAGGAAGCTTGGACTGCAGGGGATCATCCAGGCCGCGGGATATCGGGTCTCGAAGAAGCAGGCAGGGCTGGGCGAAAGTTTCGCTCTGGGACGCGCCGTCCACGAGGCCTTCAGGGATGGCGAGACGGCGGCATATTACGACAGGTCCTTCAGGGTGCTTTCAGGACTGCCTCAGGTCGGCGGACCGGATGGGATTCGTGAGCTTGATGATGCGGAGGTCGGACGTATTGCAGACAGCGTTCTCGCGCTCTACGAGATTCTGACGGGCAAGAAGTGTGCGTGACGTTCGCGCGAGCTGCACTACCAGCCATTCCAGTGGACCATGGTAGAGACCGGACGGCGCGGCCCGGGGTTGAATTCCGTACCCTTCGTGTAGGCAACCGGAATCAGGGCTGCCTGCGTCACCTCTTTGAAGGGAATCCCGACCAGCTTGGCGGCATCCTCCTCTGAACTCAGATGGAATGTGGTGAACGCCGACCCGAGGCCCCTAGTTC
>JASHPA010000137.1 GCA_030038365.1 Nitrososphaerales archaeon | reverse complement strand
CCTGCAGGGCTCCGCCAAAATGCGTCGACGCCGAATCCTGGCGGGACCCTCACCTTCGCCTTGAGCGTATCGACGAGTGTCTTCACCTTCGTGGGTTCCGAGACGTCCCGGAAGACCATCACGGGTTCTCCGTCAACCCTGAAGAGGAGGTCCCCGACCTCGACGGGCTCGCCCATGGTCGGCGGCACGTAGTCGGCAGTCTTTGGGACGATGAAACTGCCTCCCCTGAGGGCCCTCTTGCCGCGCTTGGAGCCCACAACGGTCACGTCAGCCAGCGTCACCGGGACGCTAATCGTGACGACGTTGCTCTTCACGTCCCAGACGAAACATCTGTAGCTCGTCACCATATAGCCCGTGACGAGGCTGCGGAAGATCAGGCCCTTTACGTCCCCCATTTTCCAAAGAGGAACCTCTCCGGGGACAAGGTCAGGCGGAGGCGGGATGGCGGTCATGGCGCTAGAGTCAGAGCGGAGTCGGACTCACTTATCCGAGGTGTTACCACGAGGACCAGAAGCACCCCTCTTCGACATGTACTTGGTCCTCGTGCCGGGCCGCTGGGAATCCTGCACGCACTTATCCTCAGGCCTCTTCTCTGGCGATAATGGTCCGAGATCGGCTTGAACTCGTTCGAGTCGAGCGCAGCCGGGGATCGAAGCGTCTGAGCGACCATATCGAACTCCATCATCCCCTCCCTGATTAACACCTATGTTGGCCCAGAGCTCGAACTTCGCATCCTCCATCAATCGACGTGCCGCTCTTGCTGGTTTTTCGCCTGAGTGCAACGCAGTTCGCTGGAATTTGCGCGCAGGGGCGTGATGTAAGGACACCCCGCCTGATATCTCGTCTATTTCTTGTCGATAGGTTCTTTCGACTTCGGCCCCGCCGGTGTAGTGGCATCGCGACGACCACGATAGACGTTCGTCCAAATGAACAAGGTCGCGACTATCCCAATGGCCGCACTCGCGAGCAGGAAAGTTCCGTATATGCTCGGCGGTCCCGGAAAAGTCAGGGTGATCGCGGAGACCTGGCCCGAGGTCGTAAGCGCCACGGCATCCTCCGTCACATTCTTGTAATCACCCGTCACGCTGTAATTCCCCACCGGAAGGAAGAACGTGGCCTTCCCGGCAGAGTTCGTAGCACCTTTTGCTATGACCGTGCCGTCCGCCGAGACGAGCAAGTTTGTTCCGGGAGCGTCGGCACCCTGCTTTCCGACGGTGGCCGTCACCACGAGGTTGCTGGAGTTAATCGGTATCGTCATTAGGCTGTAGGGCACGGGTATCGTGACCTGCACTGGATACTCACCAGTCAACAGAGACACTCCGACCTCGACAGGGTAGTGCGAGGCCGCGAAGAAGAAGGTGCCATCGACCGAAGCGGAGCTCTGGATCCCCGGCCCGGGCACCACGCTCAGTTCCGAGTCATTGAAAGTAGCGCCCCAGGGAGCCGCGGTCACGTCTACCGCAGAGACCTCAGCAGATAGTGGTGCCGCAGAATACCCCTCGACCCCGTCCTCCTGATACATCAGAAAGGCCTCTGACGGCCACAGCGACGGGTCGTCGGTGAGCGTCGACTTGACCGTGATGACATTCGAGGCTGGCTGGGAGGTAGCTTCGCACCCTTGCAGAGAGATCCACGAGTCCCCTCCCTCTGTCACCAGCACCGGCGCCTCGTCAGTGAACAATCCGTTCGAACTGTCGAAGAATATCCTGAGGCTGAACAACCCCGGACGCAAAGCGACGGCCGGCGTGAAGGGAGCATTCGTGGAGCTAACGCCGGAAGAGAGGGGCACGGCCGTGGATGCTGCAGCCTGGACATCTCTGAAGACCATCGTGGAAACTCCTCCTTCGGTGTACGAATAGTTCTGGTACAGCTCGACCCAAAAGTCGAAGGGACTCGTGACCTGACCCACAACGGGCTGCGGGGCGATGGCTATGCTGTCGGTGCCGTTCATTGTCACGAGTATGTTCCCCTTCCCCAGAGATATTGGTATCGGGACGGAGACAGTCCCAGGTGGCGAGCTACCGAAGACACAGGAGGAGAAATCTTGGGCCGATGGTGCGTTCACGGCCGTGAAATTCATCGAGAAGATGCCGGAGCTCGATATCGAGTCCCCAGTCATGTTGAACGACACGGGAGTATCCTGTACAAAAAGGATGGGAATCGCCTGTGTACCTGCAACGGACCCTTCGACATCGACCTCCAAGGTCCAGGTACCCGGATCATCGCCCGACGCGAACATGTGCAGCAGGATGACCGTTCGCGGCTCGATCACTCCCTGCGCCACCATGTCGCCATTCGGCATGTAAAGCTGATAGGTGTAGGGGTCCTGCGAACCCGTCGCCGCCCACATAGAATCGCCAATCGTATACACCGGTACACCGGACGACGTCGATGTCAATGTCCCAGGGCTGTATCCGAGTTCGAGCTGTGGGGAGTAGGTGGCGGCGGACGATGCATGAGCGGGAAGGCAAAGGAGTGTCCCCAGGAGTAGCAACAACGGAAAGATGGGCTTAGCGCGCACGTGTGACCCCCCATATCGTGGCCAGCAATACCAGGGCAGGAATGCTGAAGGCGATCGTGCTGCTCTGCGTGACAGAGGAGATGATCAGCCCCCAACCGATCGTCGCCGCGAGTCCGATGACGATAAACGAGAGAAGCAGAATCCGCATGACGGGTGCGCCACTACCCTGTGAGACCGCGTAGACAACCACGGCCACTGCCAAGACCGTCCCTGCTACAGAAAGAAGGAGTGGTTGAGAAGACGCTATCCGTGAGCCGAATACGACGCCGTAGATGAGCTGTGATATCCCCTGCAACCCCTGGGCAGAAGGGGCCGGTGAGTAGGTCGCCGAGACGAAGACTGCCAGCGTCACGAAGATGAACGTGAGCGACGGGAGCGTCTCCGAGATCGGGCTTGTCTTATTGCGCATTTTCGAACCGATCTTGTACATCGCGAGAGGCAGGAAGGCGATTAGGAAGGCCGGAACCCATGCGCCGAAGAGCTGGCGCGAGAGAGATAGCAGGTAGGCATCTCCCGCCGCAACCGAACAGGCGACGAGGACCGCGGCAACGAGCAAGTCTGGGACGAACACCATCCAGGTGCTGAAGAAGTTCGCCTTCCTGAAGCCGGGAACCACGAGAATGACCAGAGTCCGCACGATGAGCGTTACGAAGACAGCTGCTTCGACCACACCTATGGGCAGGAAATCAGGATTACGGGCGAGCCAGTAGAGCAACGAGGCATAGAGGAGCGAGAGAGGGCCAATCAAGGCCACGAGCAGGACCATGGAGATACGTGAGAACGTCGTCATGCGGTGAGCACCCTTCCGGCCAGCTCCGTCAGGTCCTCCCGTCCGGTGAACGCGACGGTGCGAGGAGGCAGCCTCATGGGCTTGGACGCAGAGGAGACGACCAGCAGCGGTGTTGGTCCGTTCTCAGCCAAGTCCTTCACCTCGGCCGGGTTGTCCGACTCCAGAATGAGCAGGTCGACGTTAGCCGCCATCTCTCTCGGGTCGACCATCCCGTCGGACTCTATCCAGGCGCCCACCACGAGGTCGTCCAGCTCCGCCCGGTTCGAGGCCACGATGGTGTGCAGGCGTCCGCCGACCCGGTAGAAGACCTCCAAGCCCGCACCTATGAGGAGCAGGTCGTTGCCTAGCTGTCCCAGCGCCTCAGCTACCTTGTCCACGGTGGCCTCGCGCTTTTCCTGCTCCTGGCCGGAGCCGATAGCAAGGCCCACCTTCACCGTCTTCTTGGTGCTCCCTTCCCTGACCCGCATCGGGAGCCTGGTGCTGTCCTGAGGGAGCTTGGCGACCCTCTTCCACATGATGTCCCTTGTTTCGAGCCCGCGCTGATACTCAGATATGCCGAACATCTCCTGTCCCGTCCCGACGCTTCCTGAGGGGTTATCCCCGACAGAGAAGAATCTCGCTTTCGGCATCTCCCCCTTCGCTCTGAGGGCCGTCGGCAGTGACTCTAGCTGTACCTCTATCTTGACCGTCCTGTGATACTCGAAGAGCCCGAGCGGGTCCACCTCGTTGGCCACCGCCGAGAGACCTTCGAACCTCCCAGCAATCCTGGGCGTGACGACAATATCCGACCTGCCCTCCACGATAGGTCCCACTTTCCCGTCTGCCCACGACTCGTCGGACAGGGAGATCGAGGTCAGGCTCATCCACCGCCCCGAGCTGGACCCGATGGCGAGCGGTATTCTCACACTCTCACCCTTGAACAGTCTAACGCGGTCTATCCCCGTCGACGCCGAGATGACATCCGGACTAAGCGAAGACACGAAGAGCGACAGCCCCGCGATGACCGCCAGGGCGAAGGGGGCCATCGCAGTGACGGCAGGTCCCTTGACGCCCAGTACCACGCCCAAGACGGCAGCCGCGATGAGATATTCGCGGCCTCGCCGCGATAGAGTTACCGAGGAGGAGGCACCCTGTCCAATATCTCGCGAATGACGGAGCTGGTGCTCTCGGTCTCGCCCGAGCTGTCTGTGGAGTACCTAAGGAGCATGCGGTGGGAGAGCGACTCCACCGCGAGGTCCTTTATGTCGTCTGGAGTGACGAAATCGCGTCCCGAGATGTACGCGTGCGCCTGAGAGCATGAGGCCAGGGAGATAATGGCCCTGGGGCTGGCTCCGAGGCTGACTCGCTCGTCGGCTCTGGTCGCGGCGGCTATCCTCGAGAGGTAGTCGAGCATCTCGGGTGTTATTGTGACGCCCCGCACGGCGCGCAGCGCCTCGAGGAGTTCTCCCTTGGAGACGACGCCAGTCACCTCTGGAGGCTTCTCTCCGGTTATGTTCCTCTCTATTATCTCGGCCTCCGTCTCGGGCGAGGGGTAGCTCATTATCACCTTGAGCATGAATCTGTCAAGCTGGCCCTCGGGGAGCGGATAGACACCGCGGAACTCGATGGAGTTCTGCGTCGCTATCACCATGTAGGGAAACGGGAGCTGCTCGGTGCGTCCCTCGACCGTGGCCTGACCCTCCTGCATCGCCTCAAGCAGCGCGCTCTGGACCTTCGGCGGTGCCCGGTTTATCTCATCAGCGAGGAGGATGTTCGTGAAGGCGGGACCCTTTCTGAACTCGAATTCTCTCTGCTTCATGTCGAAGACGAAGCCTCCTACGATGTCGAGCGGTAGCATGTCAGGGGTGAACTGGACCCTGCCGAACGAGAGCTCCGTGCACTTTGCGAAGGTCTTCGTCAGGAGCGTCTTGGAGACTCCTGGGACCCCCTCAAGGAGGACGTGGCCGCGGGCGAGCAGCGCTGTGAGGAGCAGCTCCGCCTCCCTGTCCTTCTCCACGACTACCCTGCGGAGCTCGGAGAGGACCTTCTCGCGTAACTGGGGGCCCATGGTCAATGGCGCGGCCCCATCCGTCTCAATGCCTTCACCAGCTTGAGGAACTCGACGCCGACCATCTTAGGGGGTGGCTGTGTGCCGTATTTGTAGGTCTCGTAGGCGTTCAGATCCTGTTCGATGCTACTCCAGCCCAGGTCGGGCCGCAGGCTCCGCGCCCTCGACAGCTCTTCTCTCCAGGTGAAGCCGTCCTTCATGTCTGGGAAGACGTGACGGAGAGCGTGCTCGAGCATCTCGAACGCCTCCTCGAGGCTGCGAGGTTTCGGCAAGCTCTGCTGTGCGCGCCACGCCAGAATTCCTCCTGCCAACGCGCCGTAGACGAGGACGTTCAGCAGGATTTCGTAATCAAGGTTCACTGGTTTGCACCTGCATGCTCGCCGAATACGTCGAAAGGGTCAAGGCCGAGAGTCCCGCCAAGGCGAGCGGGGCGGTGGGTTCCCAGGAGAACCACCAAAGCCCCGTCGCCGAACCGTTGATGGGTTCGGAATACAGTATAGCGCGTGTGTCGCTCGTGGCGGGGGGAAGCACCCCCGTAGGCGACGACGAGGTCGTGGCGACGGTCGTGCCGTTAGCTGTCCCGAGCGTGTATGCCGTGTCGAGGAAGACGGCGGTGCTCGCAAGCAGCAGGTCTGCCGAGGATGAGTTGACCGCAACCGTCACGTGCTGCCAGATGCTTACGTAGCCGGTGTCGTCCGGGTCGTCGAGCTCTGTCAACAACGGCGCCACAAGATAGCGCTTTACGTAAACGCTGGCCGTAGTGGTGGCCTTGTTCTGGATGGAGGCGCTTCCGGAGACGCTAAACTGGTCGTTGTAGACAATCAGGGTGTAATTGCCGACCAGGAGCTGGAGCTTTACCTCCCCGTCGGAATTTGTTTGCAGGAGCGGGCCGGCCTCCCCGCGCGTGCTTACTATAACGCTGGCATTCGCTATCGGACTCTCCTGGCCAGCAAGCCCGGTCATTACTTTGACCACAAGGGTCCCTGAGTCATCGTTGACGGTGAGCCTGAGGATGCCATTATGGAAGTCTAGGCTGACGGCTCCAAGAGCCATCCCGAATGCGAGGAGCACCGTCAACACTATCGCTGCTTGCCCGTTTCGCAAAATCGGTCCTGTCGGGGACCGCCACAGGATATAGCTGTTCTGAATGCGCCCTCCTCCGTCGAAGGCGCGGCAGGCGGCAATCGTGGCTCGGAGAGAGCTACTCTTTGTCGATGAAATCTGGACAGTGATTGCGAAGCGTCTCGTCAATATCATTGAGGGCTACGATCTCCTCTCCGAAAGTCTCAGGGCTTCGCTCCCAAGCGATTAAGACACGGCGCACGAGTTGCTCTCTCTGGTCGGGCAACAACCTGCAGAGATCTTCCTCTGCATCGTCTACCGTCGAGGCCAATTCTTCACAGCCCTGTCAAGACGAGACGCCACATACTCCTTCAGTTTCTCCGGATCGTTCACCATCTCGTGAACCTTCTTCAGAGCTTCCTCGTCCGATTGGGGCAACGATGTGCTCATGCCTTTCACTGAGATTTAAGTCCGCTCACGCCTAAAAGCGCCAAGGCGATACTGGAGTTGGTTACGACAGGACCGGGTAAAGGAAAGCCATCCCTTCCTGGCCGCTCCTTTCCTAGATTTTACTCCTTATCGATGAACTCTGCAGGGTTCGGCGGCTCAGGCGAGAGGCCCTTCCTCTTCCTCGTGTCCGTGACCACCTGCGCGAGCATGTTCGTCGGGATGGACTGCCAGGTCTTGAAAGACGTGTTCCATGTGGCCTTGCCTGCTGTGGCCCCCCTCATGACCTCGCTGAGGTCGAAGGTCTCCGAAGCGGGAATCTCTCCCTGAATGATGGTGACGACCTCCCTCTGTTCGACGTTGACGAGCTTGCCCCTCTTCGAGCTGATGACGCCCGTGATGGCACCGATGAGGTCTCCGGGCCCCTTGACCTCTATCGCGAGTATCGGCTCAAGGAGCGTAGGGTTCGCGGTGAGCATCGCCCCGAGGATCGCCCTTCTCGTCGCCGGCATGAGCTGTGCATAGGTCCTGTGAGCGGGGTCCTCGTGTGGGACGTAGTGCGTCAGGGTGACCTTGACTCCCCTGCATATCTCGTAGGCGAGCGGCCCGTTCTGCATGATGTCCTCGAAGCCGGCCCTGATGGAGTCCATCGACTCCTGCAGGTACTGGACACCTTTCGTCTCCTCTGTGAGCATGTTGCCCTTGGGGTCGATCGTGACGACCGAGCGCGCCTGGTCTGAGTCCCAGCCGTGGTCCCTGAGCGTCTTCTGGATGCCCTTCTTGTCGGCCATCTCGTTGAGGGTACCGTTGCGGATGAGCTCGATTATCTCAGGGTCGAGCGGCTCCACCTTGATGAATATCTTGTTGTGCCTGTTGGGCGAGCGGCTCATTATGGGGCCGGCGGATGCCCTGACCGCCTCCCTGTAGTTGATGATGGGTGGCGATGTGATTATCTCGAGGCCCTGCTGCTGGAGCATCGTCGTCGCTATCTCGAGGTGGAGGACACCCATTCCGGCCATCAGCGTCTCGCCGGACTCCTGGTTGATCGTTATGACGAGATTCGGGTCCTCGATGTTGAGCCTGCGCATCGCCTCGACGAGCTTGGGGAGGTCTCTCGGGTGCTTTGCCTCTACCGCGGTCGTGACGACCGGCTCTGAGACGTAGTGGATGGACTCGAACGGGACGACGTCCTTGACGGTGCTTATCGTCTCACCCGACCTGATGTCGAGGCCCAGCAGAGCCGGGATGTTGCCCGCCGGAAGCGAGTCGACGATTTCCCTCTGGAAGCCCATGAATATCTGGACCGACTGGATCTTGCCCTGCCTCTTTGAGTTGAGCAGATAGACCTCGTCGCCGTTGCTGATAGTCCCGGAGAAGAGCCGTCCTGTGCCCACGAGCCCCGCGGCCGGATCGACGACGACGTTGGTGACCATCATGACCATCGGACCGTTCTCGTCGCAGTTCACCAGCGCCTGCCCCAGGGGGCTGTTGATGTCGCCCTGCCAGATCTTGGGGATGCGGTACTTCTGCGCTACGTGAGGGGCCGGGTGATGCCTGACGACCATGCCCAGCAGCGCGTCGTGAAGCGGGAGCTTCTTGCCGAGCTCCTGCGGGCCCGTCGTGTTGTAGGCCTCGATGATGTCCTTGAAGGACATGCCCGCTGCCTTGAGCATGTCGAAGTTGAAGCCCCACTTGTCCTTGCTCGAGCCGAAGGCCACCTGGGAGTTCTGGATGGTGACCTTCCACGCCTCCTTGTACTCCTTCTCCGCATAAGTGTCGATGAGACGATTGAAATCCCTGACGAGGTTGAAAAGCCATTCCTGCATCTTTTCGGGCGTTAATCGGAGCTCTTTGATTAAACGGTCGATTTTATTGATGTATAAGACCGGACGGACCCGTTCTTCGAGGGCCTGACGGGTGACAGTCTCAGTCTGAGTCATGACACCCTCAACGCTGTCTATTACGACGATTGCGCCATCAACGGCCCTCAAACTGCGCGTTACTTTGCCAGTGAAGTCGATGTGGCCTGGCGTATCGATAAGATTGATTACATATGGCTTGTTATCCTTCTCGTAGTACAAAGTGACGTTTGCTGCCTTGATCGTCATCTGTCTCTGTTGCTCAAGCTCCATATAGTCCAAAGCGAGCGCCTGTCCTGCAACAGAGGGTGAAAGCATACCCGTGGCGGCAAGAAGAGAGTCAGATGTGGTCGTTTTGCCGTGGTCCACGTGAGCGATAATCCCCAGATTACGAATCTGGTCCTGATTATGGACGATTTTGAGCGCTTCGGCCGTTGTCTTGAACTTCGGCATAAACTATTCCCGCTTTCGAGCGCCTTCCGATGTGTGATGGTTATAACGTTTTTCGGCGACAAACTCTGTCGGCTCGCCCGCGCATGCAACTTAATCGGAAGCGAGCAACTGGATGTAGAAGGCGAACACAGAACTCCGGGAGATTGCACGTCTCTTGTCTTGCAAGCAAACCCAGCAAAGGCAGCCTCGCCAGGATGTTCGACTCCGATGGACTGGACCTGAGCCGCACGTCCCTTTCAGCAGTTGACGAGGTGAGGTTATTGTCCACAGGATACCTTGATTTCGCTGCGTGTACGTCGGAGGGCGTGAACTTTTCTGAGCTCGCCATCTCAGTGGAAGAATCAAGAAAGTGAGGGCTGAAGAGGAAATATTCTGAAGCGAATCGAAGCATAAAGCAACGCGATATGGAAGACACGAAATCATCTGCAAAGCTCCCGTCAACGACAACTTCAAGACTGGCGTTTATTAGGCGGGAGGGACTTACACAGCAGACAATGTCAGAGAAGAAGGAAGTGTCGCTCGATGAGGAGACAAAGCAAGCTATCAAGTGGGTTAGGGAGCTGCTCGCCAACCCTGACGAGTTTGAGCGATGGGCCAACGAAACACTGGACATGTCCAGGATGCGTAGACGCTGAGCAGCGAAGAAGTCGACACCGAAGTCTGCGCGGTCATCGGCAATCTGATACCCGTAGTGAAGAAAAGAATCGTGAGGGCCATGGAACATTCCAGGGAAGATGTCGAGTTCGAGATAGCGGCGCTGGCCAACCTTCTGATTATACGCGCCGAGCTATGTGAAAAAGAATAGCAATGCTTCGTGAGTTGCAGGGACGAATCCGGCTATCATTGCACATGAAACGATTGAACCATACTGTTCGCATCAAATTTCATCTCCATCCCCGATCGTCTACCTCGTGGAACCCTGCTGCATCTCCCGAATCGCATGAAGGCGTTGCCTGAGTCTTCGGTATCGGTCAGCCGGGACGTTCTTTTATAGGGACAGACACCCGACTATCCGGTAGTCATGAGTCTTCTTGGTAAGACCATTGACTGGGGCACTTTAGAGAGGCTAGCCGACGAAATTGAAGTCTCACCTCTTAGGACACGGTTGAAGCGTTCGGTCGTTGACTCTGCAAGTAACCTGAGGGACTTGCTTTTTCAACCTTCAACCTCGGAAAGTCAGTCCAAATTCACCGAACGGAAGTATACCGGTTGAGGGCCGCCGACCCTACCAATTTCACCTTACAGGTAGGTGATTTTTCCCCGACTTTTCATCGGTCCGCAACCAATAATACACAAAGCAGAGCCTAGCTCGCGGGCTTGCCGGATTCTAGCCTTGAACTTCTTCTGGACGCCAAAGCGATAATCGGCGAAGGACCTAGCTGGGACGAACGAAAGCAACTGCTGTACTGGGTCGATATCGCCAACGGAGAACTTCATACTTACGACCCTTCCAAGGAAAAGGACAGGTCTGTCACATTGGGCGGCTTTGTAAGCTCGGTCGTGCCCTACACAGAAACCGACGTCGCGGTGACGCTCCAGCACGGATTCTACCAAGTTGATGTCCGCACCGAAAAGATGTCAAAGATCTGCGAGCTGGAGCTCGACAAGCCGAGCAACAGGTTCAACGATGGGAAGTGCGATGTCAGAGGGCGGTACTGGGCTGGGACGATGGACATGGTAGAGAGGAAACCCGTAGGCTCCCTCTACAGGCTCGAAGGAAAAAAGGCCATCAAGATGCGGTCGGGAGTGATGATTTCGAACGGTCTCGGCTGGAGCCCCGACGACTCGACCATGTACTACATCGACTCCCCTCTGAGGAAGGTGGTTGCCTTCCGGTACGACCCGGACCGAGGGACAATCCGAGGAGGGAGAACCGCAGTTGACTTTGGCTCTCAGGAAGGCAACCCCGACGGGATGGCGGTAGACCGCGAAGGGATGATTTGGGTGGCCCATTGGGGAGGTCATCGTGCCTCACGATGGAACCCTAACACGGGGAAGATCATAGAGCAGATTGACGTCCCGGCACCCAACGTCTCGTCCTGCTGCTTCGGAGGAAAGGACTTCAGGGACCTCTACATCACGACGGCGAGGAAAGGGCTCACGCCCTCCGTGCTCAGGCGATATCCGAAGTCAGGGGGTCTCTTCAGGGTCAGGACCGGCGTCGCTGGGCTTCCAACTAACTACTTCAGACCATAGCATCCGGACCGTCATCGCCGCAGTCGTGAGTTAGAGCGACCGCCTACTAACTTCCGCCTGAACTATCTCTTCACCCTAAGGCCGGACGCAATCAGGGATACACGTATTCTATCGTGCCGTTTGGTCGAACGAGTGCCCACGGAAACGAGTCAATCTCTCCCCGCTTTTCTAGGAGAACGACGTTGACCGTGACCGCTTCGTTCGTGTCCTTCGCCTTTTTCCTTGCCTTGTCGAACATGGGTCCCTCGTTGTCATCTTCGGCGCTGGGAATTCCACTGACGCGGAAGCGTGTATGGTCCGAGCCGTATCTTCGCTCCGTACCGTTCAGCCAGGAGAACCGCATGCGCGCCTTCAGCTTCTTCAGGTCCCGTGTGTCTTCGCCGCAATATTGGCAGAAGTTTGCGGAGGCCCGTATGTTTTCCCCGCACGCGCCACAGGATTTCATTTCTACCTTCGCGGCTTGTGGCATCAGGTTCCCGCAGTAACTGCAGTAGTTTGACGACGTTCGGACCATCGCCATACACTCCTGGCATGTCGTCCAGTTCCAGACCCAGTTGCTCCAACCAAGCCAAGGTGAGTAAAAGCCAGCCCACCCGTAATATGGGTAGTAGATTGGTGCGTAAAGCAGCTGTCCCCCGCTGTGATGACCGTGCCCGTGTCCCGGCATTGCTAGGTCCGAGGTATGTGGTTGTGTCTTGACTAATACGCGTGTCGGTATCCGGACGTAAGCTCCGATTCACACTCGGGCGGCCACGTCAGGAAACCACTGGGAGCGCGGAGTGCCTTTCCTCTGATCGAGGACCGAGGGGTCTGGAGGTCTATCGATGACCAGCCGGTTTCAGGTCATCGGACCAAACTATGCTTACCAGGCTCGGCAGCGCATAGATCACGATTGTCCCCCTTCGAACCCCTGTTGACGAGTCCAATTATACCGCAAAGAACTTATAGAGATAGAGCTTTGCCGTTAAAGTGGTATGAAGGTGAGCCTCTACGTCGGGGACGAGACCTGGACCAAGTTCAGGAGGGCGGTGCTGAGAAAGACCGGTGATCCGCGGGCTCTGAGCTCAGAGGTCGAGAGCCTAATCAAGGACGCTATCGTGGAGGAAAGGGTCGCGACCGCGTTCCAGAAGATGAAGATTCCATCCAAAGGCCTTAGCTCCACGCGGGTCGTTGCGGTAAAGCCTTCAGTCATTACCTCGGCGGGATCCGTGCTAAGGGAGATGAGGGGCGGGCGTCACGACAAGGCTATATCTAGACAGTAGCGTCATCGTCAAGCGCTACATCGCTGAGAAAGGAAGCGAAGCGGCAGCCAGAATCTATGAGGCATCTGACGCGAAGGAGGTAGACATCTGCTTTTCGCTGTGGAACCTCGGAGAGACTATCGGCATCATAGACCAGTACCAGCGAAGAGGTTGGATCACCAAGGAACAGTCGGGGATCGCCTTGGGACAACTCGCCGGAGAGACCCTCCGACTCTTGAGGATAGAGTCGCTCGAATTGTTGCCACTCGGTTCGTCCGAAATCGGCGACGCCTGGGACCTCATCAGAAAATATCACATCTATCAGGCCGACGCACTCCAGCTAGTCCAGTGTCTCCACTCGAAGGCTGACAGACTAGTCTCTGCCGACAAAGCACTGCTCGGGATAGCTCAGCAGGAAGGTCTTCATTCGATAGACATAGAGGACCCCGAGGAAACCGCGAGGCTAGGGTACTAAGATGGTTCCCGATGCAAAGCGAGCCGAGAAAGCGGTGCGACTCGAACGGAAAGTATGTGTGTGGCGTCTCGTTGTACAGGCGTATGAAGCGCCACCCTCTTAATCTGATCCCGGCCGCCTCTTCTGTGGCGAGTCCTTTGCGCGTCGTACCACGCTTTTGCGGCTCAGGCAGGGTCTGTGCCTCGTCTCTCGTTTAGGGCGGGAGATTCAACTTCGCGCAAGAGGATGCTTTGTATTTGGTGTGCGCAAAGCACCAACTCCATCGTTGTCCTGTATCCCCGCGCCATACTCTTCACGATGGCGATGTCCTTTAGCAATGAGAGAGCCCTCGCCGCCTTGAGATAGTCCTTCTTCCTGTTTGCCATTATCATTTCGGCCATCGCATCATTTTCGATCCCAGCCAGTGCTTCGGAGAAGCCAGGCTCGTGTGGGTCCAAATCATCTATTTTGTTAATGAGTTCGTCCACTTCGTCCTTCTCTTGTTCCGTCTTCATACCCATCCAATAACACGTGAGATAAAAGGGCCAACTGCCGCTTCGGGGCTTAGATCGCTCGACGTATTGCGCTTCCGATCTGGTCAGCGGCTTCTGCTTGCAGTGTAACAAAGCAGGCTGGCGTTCAACAAAGAGGAAAGTCTGGCGGTTTATGCCCTGTCTTCAATGGCGCATATTGCAGTGAAATAGTCCTGTCGCGTCCCTTTTCTGCATTGCCCTTCGGGGCCTCAGGCTCCGGTTACCTTCTTCAGGCCGCTGCGTACTACCGTGACCAGCTTCTCCTCTAGTTCTGTGCTCCCTATCGCCCGACGTTCCGAAAGGCCGCCGACTTCTTCTTTGCTCATCCGGCGGTCTATCTCCTCCAGGCCCTCGGCCACTTTCACGCCGACCTCCGATTCGATCTGCCAGAGCCTTGCCGGCGATTTCTTTCTACCGACCCTCGCGTTCTGCACCGTGATCAGGCCAGCCTTCTGCAGCTTGCGCAGTGTATTTGAGATTGCGACCCAGTTGCTAACTCCGAGAGCATCTACTATACGACGCGTGGGCACAGGATAATCCAGCTCGTGAAGAAAGATAACGACCTGAATCGCATATTTCGACTCCAATATAGTGACGTTGCGAGGTCCCACAATCTCAATCCAGCGATATGCGAGAGGAGGAAGCAGACTCGCCTCTTATTGCTGAAGTAGCGATTTATTGTAGCTAATCAGTATGACAATCGTGCAGAAGTTGCGACAGTGACCGTTTCATGGCAGGTATGGTCTTATCAGGGGCGGCTTCGGGAAAAGCAGCCCTTCAGGCCCTGGAACTTACGTCAACCGGATCCCGTAGGAAGCGAAGCGTTCTTCTTGTTGTGGGCATGGTCGATCCATCTCTCCGCTTCCTTGAGCGCGTCCACAACTTTGTCGCCGTCTTCTGGCTCGAGCTGCCACACGATTGCTCTTGATGAGTGCATGCCTACGTATCGTTCCGCCCTGACAATGATGTTGGCTTCTTCCAGCTTGAAGAGCGTCCTCGTTGCCCTGGTCCAGCTCTTCAATCCCAGCGACTCTATTATTTTCTTGGTCGTTAGAGGGCTTTCGCTCTGGTCGAGGAGCAGTAGGATGGCCACACTGTGCTTCTCTTGCAAGAGTAAGAGGCTGGAAGGAATTGTCGTTCGGCGCTCCGCTTAATCTTCCATAACAATCCTCTATGTGGATTTAAGAATGCCTTGGCGGTCTGCGCAAATCGTAGAGCGTTAGCGTTGTCAGAGGACTACCCCGTCGCGAAGCCAGATTCGGCGGGAAAGAGAGGAGAAGGAAGGACGAAGGTTCGCTCCGTCGCTGCTGGCTCCAGCGGCCGCAGCAGAAATCGGCAAGTCGATGCGAAGTCGCTGGACGACGTCCTTCATTCGGTGACGGATTTTCACCAGACACTCCTTCTCCGGCTCGAGGCCCTCGCGCATGCGCGTCCCTCGGATGCGAGAATGAGGGAGGAGGTGGATGAACTAATCGACTTGATCACCAAGAATGCCCAGGAGGTCGCGTACGCCAGGAGACAGCTCGGAGTGAAAGGCATAGAGGCTTCTCGGCCATCATGGAACGACCTCAAATGAATTTCTGGTTGATCATGCTGGTATGACTGAAGAGTACGAGTATGTTGTGACCGTAGCAGGTGCCGAGACCTTTGCCAACCTCATGTCGAAGCAGGGAGTCAACGTGGAGTCCGTTGGTGGCGGACTGGTGAAATTCAGCTCAGAGAGGCTCATAGATATGAAGGGTCTGAAGGCTAAAGGGATCATAAGAGCGTACAAAATAGCAAGGGTCAAGAGAGTCGAGGAACTTGTAGAGGAGGGATAGGTGGGCAGCAACAGGGCCAAGGCTGTGACTCCGCGAGACATTGCCGCTTATTAGACCAGACGACCTTCTATCCGATGAGCGCCAGCATCACCGCAACCGCAAGTTCGGGCACGAATTCGACCTCCATCGCGACATCTATCGCGACCACAGTTTCGTCCGAGTCGCTGCCGAACTTCGGGGCCACGATTAGCGGCTATTTTCAGGCCTTTGCGGGCCAGCTCCATATTCTCGCAGCCGGAATCGACGGCGCGGCGACGCTGATAGCATTCTATGCCGGACTCATCCTGATACCGATAGGAGCCATACTGTACTGGAGCCACATCTCCAGGCGTACGGGATGGGGAATGTTCATCGGAGGGATCATCCTGATAGCCCTTTCCTACATGGTGTTTCCCAACCTGTCAAGCATCGCCCCGCCATAGCTTGTTCGGCCACTCCCGACCCGGTCGACGTTCGCGCCGCATCCGCGCCGGAATAGGTAGTGCCGCCAACGGCGAGCGCAGGAGAACCGTCCGATGTCCCGTTAGCGTCGCTCCTGTGATTCGTGCAGTAGAAAGTTCCCTTCGGCGTATCACCGAGCCGGTGCACGACATACTCATGGCATCGGAGATCGAGACGCCAGCAGACGCCCAAAGGCACAAGGCGGAAAGGCAGGAGGAGGACGATGAGCACCGGGAGGTCGAGCAGGAGAAGGATAGCCGCAAACGCGAGAAGGCGCGTCGAGTGCGGACCATCAGGAGGGTGTCACTCCATATTCGAGCTCGCTGACACCGTTCCAAGGTATCGTAGCCAAGATCGGCTTCTACGCACCGTGTGGGGTAAGCCAGTCAGCTCGCTGGAACTGGCTTATCCGATTGGATACCAGACGGTGACCGGAACACGGTATGGGGCGGCGCAATATCACGGACCTACGTGGTCATCCAGCAGGCCGGACGCCCGCAACCAAACCGCATCGACCCCGGAAAGGCTTAAGTGAAAACCGTTAGGGGCGCAACGGGAGATTTGTGACCGGGTGCCGAGCAGTCAGATCATCCACGGTCCTCTCCGTGCTTGCTCTCCTGATCCTCGCAACTTCTTCGCATGCGTTCGTGCAGGCACAAGCTTTCGTGGCGTCGACGAACATCGCCGGGAACGCGTTTGGGATAGCCTATGACTCGGGAAAAAGCGAGCTGTTCGTAAGTGTCCAGAACAGCGACTACTTTAACGACATAAACTCGATTCTGGTTATCTCCGACACCGACAACAAGGTCGTAGGCAATATTTCCTTGAGCACTGATGCGTCTCCCGCGGGTATCGCATACGACTCCGCAAGGGGAGAGGTCTTTGTTGCCAATAGTACAGGCGACGACGTATTGATAATCTCGGACGCGAGTGACAAGATCATCAAGACAGTCTCTGTGGGGAACTACCCTTACTCGGTGGCCTATGACGCCACAAAGGGTGAGATCTTTGTGGGCAGTGGCCAGAGCGGTCCCGGTGTGGTCTCGGTCATCTCGGACACCACCGACTCGGTGATCGCCACCATACCGGTAGGGGCCGACCCGTATTCCATGGCTTATGACCCCTCCAAGGGGGAGATGTACGTCGCCGATGAGACACAGAACTCGGTCTCGGTGATCTCAGACTCGAACAACTCCGTGGTGACCACGATCACAGTCGGAGACCTGCCTTCTGGCATAGTATACGACTCAGGCAAGGGTGAGATGTTCGTGGCCGACGAGCATCAGGATGCCGTCTCGGTGATCAACGACGCGACGGATTCTGTCGTGGCTACCATCACCTCGAGTAACCTGTTCGGCCCGATAGGCATGGCCTACGACCCGGCTACCGGTGAGATCTTCGTGGGAAACCAGGGTAACGCGAGCGAGGAGACCGACGACGTCTCGGTCATCAGCGACGCCACCGACTCGGTCACCGAGGTGGTCAATGCAGGAATACTCAGTACCGTTCTCGCATACGACCCGGCCAGAGGCGAGGTGTTCGTAGGGAGCAACCAGGACGAAACCCTTTCTGTCATCTCCGTCGGAGCGTCGCAGGTCAGCACAACCGCATCCTCCTCTTCTTCCACCCAGACGACGAGCTTGAACTCCTCCAACTGCTTCACCTATACCCTCGATTCCGAGGCGTCCGTAGAATGCTTGACCGGCACCTACGTCACCACCACAGGACACGGTGGTCCCGGGGAGATCGGGGTGGGCGCATACCCAATAGGGCTCGCGTATGACTCGGCGAAAGGGGAGACATTTGTGGCCGATCTTAATGGGCCTACCGTCTCGGTCGTCTCCGACACCACGGGCTCCGTCATCGCGACTATCAATATCCCCGGAGTTAACAGTCTTAATTTCACCAACTCGCCCAGCCCGCAGTATGTCGCGTATGACCCGGCGAATGGATTGCTCTATGTCTCCAACCTCTACGGTAATTGCGTCACGGTCATATCCGACGCGAACAACAGCATCGTAACCACGGTCAACTTGGGGAATCAATCTGAGAACGGCGGTCAGGGGCTGATTCCTGGCGATTTGGTATATGACTCAGGGAGGGGGGAGGTGTTCGTCCTGGACGAGGGCGCGGAGAGGGTGGTGGGCTCATATCCGAACAACGTCCTGACCACCTCCGGCGTGGTCTCCGTGATATCGACCTCTACCAACGCGGTTGTCGCTTCAATTCCGGTTGACGATGCTCCTAATGCGATAGCCTACGACCCCGCTAGAGGAGAGATCTTCGTCGGCAACATCGGAAAAACGGCCAACGACAGCAGCGCATCCAATACAGCGACCGGATTGGTCTCGGTCATCTCTGACTCAAGCAACTCCGTCGTCGCCAACATACCGGTCGGACCGGACCCAGATGGCATGACTTACGACCCCTCCAAGGGGGAGATTTTTGTGAGCAACGAAGGGTCAGCCAGCGTCTCGGGCAGCATCTCCGTCGTCTCAGATAGTTCCAACTCCGTCATCGCGACGATTCCGCTTGCGGATGCGGGTGAGTCGGTCTATGATCCAACTCTGGGCGAGGTAGTCGTTGTTACTCCCGATTCTGATAGCGCTGCCGTTATCTCCGACGCGACCGACTCTGTCGTCGGCACCGAGTCAGCAGGACCGCATCCCTTCTCAATTGCATACGACTCTGGCAAGGGCGAGATATTCGTCTCGAACCCGTTGAACGACACGCTGACCGTCATCTCAGGTGCCTCGACCACTTCCAGCTCGGCTTCCACGAAAGCGAGCTCTACATCACTGACATCGTCATATCTGCTAATCGTAGCCGCCGACGTCGTGGTGATTGGAATTTTGGGAGCCCTGTCCTCCAAGCGAACCAGTGGCGCGTCCGTTTCCGAAAAACCAACGTCAATCGTGGGTTTCTCTTCTTACCTGAACTTGATCGTGAATGGTCGCCATAAGTCAAACTGACCAATTGTTTCGACTTCCATACGGCCACCTAAATACACGTAATTTCTCCATTAGCATGGAACTGGTCGAAACTGGCGACGACAAAAGAAGCTTCAGCAAGGTATCTTTCGATTTCCCTGAGAGAGGGACTTTGTCACGCGGCCCACGACGGTCCGTGTTCCTGACAACCCCACGCGACCTTGTCGACCTCCCGTCGATAGCGTGGTCTATCCGTCTCTTCCGTAAATCGTCCGTCTCCTCTTTTCCCAAGCTGAATCAGTAGCGTTCCACACTCTGGGCAACGAGCCATATTGTCGAACAACGCGATGATGGATAAGCGCCAGCTCTTGCCGGATTCCGAAGTCTTTCCGCGTCCCCTCCGCGTAACAATCTTTGTGCGGAGCCTATTCGGTTAGATTGGCAACGATGAATTTGAGTTCCGTGAACTCGGTGACGGCCAGGCTAACCCCCTCTCTCCCCAGACCGCTCCGCTTGACACCTCCGAACGGCGCGTTGTCCCACCGCATGTTCGTGCGGTCGTTGATGAGCACGGCTCCAGCTCTGATCTTCCTGGCGAGCTTTATTCCCCGGGCGAGGTTGGAGGTGAAGATGGAGGCCTGCAGGCCGTATACCGTATTGTTTGCCACCTCTACAGCTTCTTCTGCGTCTCCAACTTCCAGTATCGGAGCAACGGGCCCGAAGATCTCCTGCTGGGTAATCTTCATGCTTTCCCTCACGTTGGATAGAACTGTAGGGGAATAGAAAAATCCCTTTGAATACGCTTCAGAATCCAGCCTTTGCCCGCCAAGCAACACCACCGCTCCGTTCGACGTGGCGTCCTCAACCAACTCCTGTACCTTAGAGAGACCTGCTGCGTTTATGACAGGGCCCATATTCGTGGTGCGCTCGAGCGGGTTACCCACCTTCAGCTTCTGAACTTCCTGGACGAAAGCCGAAGCGAACTTGTCTTTTATGGCCTCGGAGACTATGATGCGCTTGGTTGCTGTGCATACTTGACCGGAATAGCTGAAGACCCCTGTCGTGGCGAGTTTGGCCGCTCTGGTCAGGTCGGCGTCATCAAGGATTATCATCGGGTCGTGACCGCCCAGCTCAAGGATCAGCTTCTTGTTGGTGGCCGCTGCCTTTTCTGAGATCATTCGTCCCGTCGATGTATCCCCTGTGAAGCTGATGGCGTCCACCTTTGGGTTGGTGACTATCTCCTCCCCGACGGTCGACCCGGGCCCTGTGACCAGATTCACGATTCCCGGGGGCAGCCCCGCCTCCTCCAGAATCTTCGCTGCCATTATCCCAGGCAACGGGCCGTCGCTGGGAGGCTTGATCACGACGGTGTTCCCCGCTGCCAACGCCGGAGCAACTTTGTGCAGCAGTAGGTTGAGTGGGAAGTTGAACGGTGATATCGCCCCGACGACCCCGATGGGCTCCCGTATGGTGAAACCAAACCTATCCTTGTTCCCAGGCGGGAATGGACTGCTATCTAGAGGTATGGTCTGGCCGTAGATGCGCTTGGCTTCCTCCGCGGCGAAGGCGAGGGTGAGGCAGCCGCGCGTGGTCTCTGCCTCTGCATCGGTGATGGGCTTACCTACGTTTTGAGATATTATCCTCGCCATCTCTGTCGACCGTTGTTCCAGTATCTGCGAAGCCTTGAGCAAGATCGTCGACCTCTCGTAGGCTGTCATTGCCTCCGCCTTGCCGCGAGCGTCGTACGCCGCGTCTATCGCTGCCCTCGCATCTTCTCTACCGCCCCTTGGGAAGGTGTCGAGTACCTCGGATGTAGCGGGGTTTACGGCGTCAATCGTCGCTCCATCATACGAATCAACCCACTTTCCTGCGATGAGCATCTTGGCCATGGCTAGAGTTCTGATGTTCGGCAGGGTTGCATCATAAATAAGGTTAGTCGTGGAATTGTAACGAGGAGACCAGCTTACGGCGGATTACAAGTCCCTCTTTTGTATGGCCGTCTTTTCATTCTCAAATCGAGGAGCTCGACCAGCTTGCTGGGAAACATCGTCTTCCTAGTGAGCGTGCCGACCCCGGAGCTTGCAACGCCGATTTTGCGAGACTGTCGGGCGGTATCGTGATGTGCTACATTTCCCTGCGGACATTTGACCCCCTGTGAGGACGACAATCGCGCAACGGAGTTAACGGAATCTCCCACAATATTCCCTGAGAGCCTGCGGACGGAGTCCAGCCGTAGGTGTTCTGGGGCAGACTCTCTAATGATTTTGGAACGATTCTGGAAATCGGATTAATATCAAGGACCAGACATCGTTTTCCGTGCTAACGTTAGAGAAGGACGCGACTCGCCAGCTTCGTTTGCAGCGAGCTCTGGACAGGTGCCCCCGCTGCGGTAAGGCAGCGATGGTCCTCGACCCGGAGAACGGGGAGCTGATTTGCAGCAAGTGCGGATATGTGGTCAAGGAGAAGATGGAGGACAGGGGCCCGGAACGGAGGTCTCTGTCCAGGGACGACGGAAAGGAAGAGGGCAGGACGGGTCTCCCGACCTCGATAGCTTCCCACGACATGGGCCTGTCCACGGTGATAGGCACGCGGAACACAGACTCGGCAGGGAAGCCGATCTCGGGAAGCATGAGGAGCGCGGTGGACCGTCTAAGGACATGGGACAGAAGGAGCCAGGTCCACGAGCCGGCTGACCGAAACATGACTCGGGCATTCGTCCAGCTTAGGACCTTCTCCGAAAAACTGTCCCTTTCTGACGAGGTTGTGGAGAGGGCGGCCTACATCTACAGGAAGGCCCTCGAGCGCGGTCTCATAAGAGGCAGGTCCATCACTGAGATGATAACGGCGTCCCTGTACGCTGCCTGCAGGGACAGGGAGATACCGAGGACGATAGGGGACGTGGCACGCGTAGCAAACATAGGCAAGAAGGACCTGGCTAGGTCCTACAGGATGCTCGTCCGGGAGATGGACATCAAAATGCCGGTCCCGGACCCCGCCAAGTCAGTGTCAAAGATAGCGTCGAGAGTAGGGGCCGGGGAGAAGGCCAAGCGCAAGGCCTTAGAGATAATCGCCAGGGCGAGGCAGAGCGGGGTCACCGCAGGTAAGGACCCTGCAGGTCTCGCCGCCTCAGCGCTCTATGTGGCCACCAACCTTTCCGGAGAGGAAAAGACGCAAAGGAAAATAGCCGTGGCGGCCGGAGTAACAGAAGTCACTATCAGGAACCGTTACAGAGAACTCAGGGCGGCGCTCCAGATCTAGGACTATCCATCCAATCGTCCGTCCAAAGGTGGATGGCTGCGTCCAGTTTGGCCTCGCTGGCTCCGGAAGAGCTGTAGCACCCCTGAAACTCGGCTAGAGGCCAACCTATGGGAGAGAACGCCTAGAATCCAAAGTTCGAAAATCGTCTCATCTCAGTCTTTTCCTGCATCTCCCCATCCTTACAGCCCCGGCTTCCCTGAACTTCGAAATCAGGTTATTAGGATGGAATATGGGATGAATTCCAGCAGTAGGGCGAGCAAGAGCGAGGAATCCTCGCCGCCGTTGGAAGGACTCTAGGTATGATTTGCGAATTGTGATGTCTCCACTGCGGCCGTTGCGAACCTGGACCACAGCCACCATATTCCCAGCACCCAGCCGACTATTGGCCTCCCGCGCTAGATTTCCATTCTTCCGGGATTTTCAGAAGTTCGCTAGCCGGACACAAATCGCGCCATCGTGGTGGTCTACATGTCTTCCAGGTCGTCCACGTCTTTCTCTTCCTTCTTCTTGGCTGTCCTGTCCGTGACCTTCTTTGTCAGGACGGCGCCAGCGACTACCCCGACCATGACCGCGGCGCCAGTCGCCGCGCCTACCGCCGTCAACGGACGCTTCCGGATTGAGCTTCGCGCGTTGTTTGCGGTGCGAGTCGCCCTGGCTTGAACTTTGCCTTTGGCGTCTGACAGACCTGCCCTGACCGTTTCTACCTTGGGAAGCCCCAGAGAAGCGGTCGTCTTCTTTTTTGTCGCCATACAGATTATCGATAGTATCTGTCGCTCGGCCTTTCATGAGTTATCTAGAAGTTGATAGTTGGATTCTTTCTTCAATGTCGGTCCTCTCAGAGCTGGAAGAGCCGAGGATGCCGAAGCGAGCGCGGCGGTCTGGATTACGACTGCAGGCCTTACTGGCCGGTCGTGTCTTCCGGCGAGCTGTATGCTCACGCACTATCAGCACCGGATTCCGACTGATCAATGAACTCCGCTCCTCTTCGTCATGCGTTTGTCTTCCGAAAGGGAGAGCGACAATGCATTTACGAAGCCTCTCCTATGGGATATACATCCATGAGTGGCCGGCTGGCGGCCAAGCAGCAAGCCCAGACTGGGTCGCGGATACCGGCGGATAAGCTTCCTCTTTACCGCCTTGACCATTTCCGCACGTGGTCTACCAAGTCATCGATCTCTTCGAACGTGTTGAAGAACGTGGGGTCGATTCTGAATCCGCCGTTGGTCCAGTGCATGTTCTTCACGACCGTCTCAGGATGATGGAAGACGACGAACGAATTCTTCGAGAGCTCAGCGAAGAGCTGCTGATGGTTCTTGAGAAGGAAAGTAACGAGACCGGCTCTGTGTTCTTTCTCGGTGGGAGTGAAGACGTCCACTCCGGTGTCGCTCAGCTTCTCGATGAGATAGCCGCTCCTTCGCAGCACCTCCCTCTCTATACTTGCCGGCTCCAGCTTGTTAATCAGTTCGAGGCTTGCGCGCATCCCTCCCAGCAGCATCATGCTGGGCATGCCCGTCTCGTACCGCAGGGCAGTCCTTGGGAATGTGGGTTTCCACATCTCGTAGCCACCAGGGTCATCAATCCCCATCCATCCGGGGAGTGGAGGGTCGAACTTGGAGATGAGGTCGCCCCGGACATACATGAACCCGGTCCCCGGAGGGCCGAGTAGCCACTTGTGCCCGCAGGTCGCCAGAAAATCGACCCCGTCCTTCTTCACGTCCAGCCCGATGGCCCCGACATGCTGGGCGGCGTCAACTACCAGGTAGGCCCCGTGCGCGTGTGCGATCTCTGAAAGCTGCCCGAGGTCATACCTGTAGCCGTTCCAGCAGGACACGGAACTGACGACGACGGCGGAGGTCTTGTCGTCGACTGCTTTCTCGAATTGACCGACATCGATGCTGCCCCTGTCGTTTCTTATGATACGCTGTTCGACGCCTGTCTTGGCGCGCAAGGAGAAGGGAAAGACCGTGTTGTAGGTCAGGTCATCATAGACGACATTGCTCCCCTTCTTCGGGTCAATCATGAGGGCAAAGACTCCCGTGCCTGTGCTAGTGTTCGGAATGCCGACTACCTCACTCTGACTTGCGCCTATCAGTCCGGCGAACAGCCTGTACGCGGCGGAGACATTCTCACTCCATACTCCCCAGTTCTTGTCACTGAAGCCCGACCTGTTCTGGTCTGTGAATTCGCTCAGAGCGGTCTGCACCGGAGTAGGTATCAGGCAGATTCCACCGTTGAAGAAGTACTTGACCTTCTTCGTTGCCGGAAACAGCGTACGAGCGCTCTTGATACCAGTCTTCACGGCGTTCGTCTGGCTTTTCTTCCTGCTAAGTCTATCTGACTAGGCTGTAACTCTCGCCGGCCCAGAAGATGGACTGGCGAGGCCTAGCCCTCCAATCCGCATCTCGCGATCAGGAGAGGGGTCTTACGATTGACTGTGGTCTCAGGTAGTCGAGCAGCGTCTCCGGGCCGAGGACACCGCCTCCCAGGCCGCTGAGGTTTGTCCCACCGTAGGGGATACCCTGTTTGAAGATGTTGTGTGCGTTGATCCAGGAGTTGCCCGCCACGAGGGACTCTGCGACGCGGTTGGCGCGGTCGAGATTGCTCGACCAGACACTGTTCGCGAGCCCGTAGTGAGACTTGTTGACGAGTTCTATCGCTTCCTTCTCTTCCGTGAATGGCATGATATACGCCACCGGTCCGAATATCTCGTCTCTGGCGCAGACGTTGTCGGACGGCCCCGTCAGGAGCGCCGGCTTCACATAGAATCCTGCCTCGTGTCCCGGTACGGATGCCCTCCCTCCTTCTAGGAGCGCCTTGGCCCCCTCCTTCTCTCCCCTCTCTATGTATCCCAAGACCCTCTGGCGCTGCTTCTCGCTGACCACCGGACCCATCTTTGTGCCGGAGTCTAGCCCATAGCCGATTCCCTTGTCCACGTTCTTGAGGTTACTCACTGCTCGGTCCACGAACTGCCGCATCACCCTCTCATGCACAACCCACCTCGTCGCTGTGCAGCATACTTGGCCGGAGTTCAGCGTGATCGCGCTGGAAAGGGCATCGGCAGCGGCATCGACGTTCACGTCATCGAACACGACTGCGGCACCCTTCCCTCCGAGCTCGAGCTTGACCGGCACCAAGTTCCTTCCGCACGCCTCGGCGACAAGGCGTCCCACTTCCGGGGAACCGGTGAACGACATTCTTTGGATGTCCGGATGAGATGCGAGCGCTGCACCGGCGTTTTCTCCGTATCCGGGGACGATGTTGATAACACCCGGAGGCACGCCTGCTTGTTCGGCCAGCTTGGCGAGGAACAACGTCGAAAGAGGGGTGTCTTCTGCAGGCTTGATAACCACGGTGTTGCCCGCCGCCAGAGCGGGAGAGACCCCCCAGCCGAAGAGCAGGAACGGGAAGTTCCAAGGAAATATGAAACCGCACGCCCCGTATGGCACCCGGATTGAGCTTGCTTCATATCCGGACACCGCGATCGGCTCGCGTCTGCGGGTGTGCACCGACAGGTCTGCGTAATAGCGCAGGGTTCTTGCCGCGTCTGGTATATCGAAACCCTTGGCCTGGCCTATCGGCTTCCCTACGTCGAGGGATTCGATCTCGGCGAGTATCTCCACATGCCTGTCGATAAGGTCAGCAAGCCTGTGGAGAATCACAGCTCTGTCGTTGACCGGCATCGTGCTCCAGCCGGTCTTGTGCGCCGCCCTGCGGGCAGCCCGGACAGCTCTGTCGACGTCACTCGCCTTACCGGAAGCGACCTTGGCCAGAACGCTGCCGTTCCCGGGGTCGAGGACTGGAAAGACACCGCCGTCGTCAGCGGGGCTCCACTGCCCGTCGACGTACATCTTGATTGAGTCTTGTGAAAGGTACTTTGCTACCTCCGGGCTTACGTTCTGTAGGATAGCCGTCATACAGGAAATCAGGGGCCGCAGATATTTAACGGTTCGATGATTTGAAATCTATGACAGAGTCAGCCGGATTATGTCAAATATGGCCTATTCATCAGATTTGTGTCATAACACTTTTCCGGCGAAACGACGTTCAGCCAGCGTGGCCGAAGTAGCACAGAGGCAGCTGGGAGCGAAGCAAAGCCGCGTATACCTCGAGGCGGTGGGTGCTGCAGAGGAATTCGGCGCAAACCGGCTGCTCGAAACTGTCGAGGATTACGTTCCAGTGGCGCGGCTGTACGTCTATGCTTTCAGGGGTCTCGACGTTTACGGACCCACCCTCCTTGGGCTTCGCGAAGTCTTCGAGAGACGGGAAGGCGACAAACGAGAGCTGCGACAGGCGATGAGAGGCCTGGAACTTCTGAACAGTGCCAGATATCACCCGATGTACCGGGATCACAGGGCCCTAGCGACATTGAGGCTCTACCACGAGGCCTTGGCGTTCGTCGAGGAGAGCCTAGGTCAAGCTCAGGAAGGAGACCAAGAGGTCAAACGTCTGTACCTGAACTTTCTCAGGGCCGTCGAAGGAGTTACAAGTGGTAACGGAGTGTTTGCGCAAAACTGGAAGAGAATACCCGAGCAGACGTCCACCAGTTATTCCAAGGTTGATCTAGAGATTTCGAGGCTCGTCGCTGGTGAGGTCATCGGGGTCTACAGGGTCACGGTAAGGGCGAAGGGCAGAGTACCCCACCACTCCCACGCGTTCCTTGACGAGCATCACTTCCTGCCTGACGCGATAGACGGGATACACCAGATAGGGGATGAGACGGCCCTGTGCACCCAGTCGGACATCGTATACATGGGTCATGGCAACATCCACGCATTCAGGAACGACGAAGAGGAAGACAGAGTTTTCCTGTTCGTTTGCGGATCGAGGGAAACAGGGCCCTGGGATTTTGTCCAGGACATCACCACATACCCGCAACTCGATTTTCCAGAGAAGGTCCACCCTGACGTGCAGAGCATTGGAGGCCACAAGCTTGCCGACATGCTCGCTGACTCGCTGGGCAGGAAGCGGGAGAAGAACACCTCCAGGCGCCTTACTCCGGAGAGTCTCGCGCTCTTCCACGACTTGGTCTGCGTCGAAGACGAGTTCTCTCCAGCCGGGTCAGCGACAGACCTCCAGTACTACGTTGCAAACGGCAGTGGGGAGATTGAGCTTGACGGAAATTCGAAGAGGGTTGCGAAGGATGATGTCTTCGTCTTGCCTACGGACATCGGTGCGAGGATTGTCAACCGTGGAGAACTGGTGCTGTACCAGTTCGGGCGACGCATCTAACACTACGACTCTTGTGAAGGACCCTCGACCTCATCTCCGGGCGCCTCAATTTCTTTCTGAGTCCGGGTGACGCCAAAGCGATATATGGTTCTCTTGGCGCATTTGTGCCGGAATTGGCAGATACATCGGAGGTTGTGAGGAGGCTTATCGAGAGCGACGGGGCCATCCGCAGCGGTCTTGGCAGGGGGCTGATCAATCAGCGGAGCCTCGCAAGATACATCCAAAACAGTGCCGGGGCAGAAGGGCGAGACTTCTCCGTCGACGCCATAATCGGTGCAATCAGAAGGTACCCGATTGACCAGAGTGTAGCATCTCACCAGCACATCGGCACCCTTCTGAGGAAGCTGACCATGAAGAACAAGATAGCCGATGTCGCTATCTCGAACGTCCCCGAAATTCCGGCCGCGCTCGGCAAGTTCGCCGCGCAGGTTGACTACGGCCGCGGCGAGACGTTCAGGATTGTTGCTGGAGTCGAATCTATCCGAGTGGTACTAGACGAAAAGAACCTGCATCGGCTGGCCACCACTGTCCCGAAGAAAGACGTGAGGCAGACCGTGACCAATCTCGCCGAAATCATCGTCTCGCTTGCCGAAGTGGCAGAGAAGACACCTGGGATCGTATCGACCGTGACAACCGAGCTGGCGATGAACGGGATAAACATGATCGAGTTCATGAGCTGCGTCCCTGAGCTGATAATCGTGGTCGACGAGAAGGACGCCTTGAGGAGTTATGCCTCTCTGGAGAAGCTTAGCGAGACCCAAAAGGGATAAGACCCCTCTCGCTCATATTCTGAAGAGCTAATCGCTCGCTTTCGACGTATTCTGCCTGATGGCTTCGATGACAAGTGCTCGCAACCCGGCCTCATCGATGGCGGCGCCCTCGAAGTCGATAGCGCGTACCTTGTTGCTCTCCAGGCGCTTGTTGAAGAGCTTGTTCGGGTCGCTGATCTGAGCGCCCTTCGGGAATGTCAGTCTCACGGCGCTCTTGAGTGTATCTCCTACGCAGAGTATCCCGTCGTGGGACCAGACAGGGACACCCTCCGGTTTGGAGGGTTTCTTCCACTTCACCTCCTCGACCACCGCGGGGTCGACTTCCCTGATCAGCGCGCGCAGCTGCGACAATGTCTTCCCACGCCAGCCGGCCGTCTTCCTGATTATGGCGTCTATCTCCTGAGAGGCAGACCTGTCTTTCTGGGGAGGATCTGCGCTTATTTTTTTCATCCTCTGGCTCCCGTCATGCGGGACCGCGCACGTCGCGCTATATACGCGCGATTGCCGGCGCGCCGGTTCTGTCGATCTGTTCCCGTCGTCGGCGTCTATTGGTTAGAACACGGCGCGTGGCAGCTATGCCAAGAAAAGAGGCGCTCCTCGACGAAGAGACGAAGCTCGCGAAGTGGGTAAGAGAACTCCTCGCGAACGGCCGCCGGAGTTTGACCAGTGGACTAGCGAAACTCTCGGACGCATCTGGGATATGGAGATAATGCGGATCAAGGAGATTGACATGGCGTCTGTGAGGTCGTGGATTGGCCAATCCCGATAGTCGGGTCCGAATTCTTGGCCAAGGGAGCGGTCGAGGGAGGACGGTGAGTGCGAGATAGCAACGTCGGCAATCTCCTGACAATCAAATCTCAGTTGTGTCAAAAACTGAGGCCTATCAGAGTCGGGGCTTGGCGAATGGAGCAGAGATAGGGACGCCGCGATTTCCAGACCGTCAGGCATCTGTCGTTTGATGTATCAGATTTTTATATGAATTCCCGTCCCTGCCATATTCGTTGTCCCAGCCTCCCACCTTCACTTCCAGCACGTCGAGCTGGTGCGGAACCGCTGTGACCACGATTTCGGGCGAAGGTGCGGGGACGGTCGCTGGCTCGACCACTTGGAACATGAACTTCACGATCGCGGCAGACAACTCGATAACCGGCACTGCGACAGGAAAGGGGTCGCTGCAGGTCTCAGCGACCGGTGGTCAGGCTACCGCAGCGCCCATGGGGACCATAGACTTGGCCGGAAGCTACGACCCGGGCTCGAATAACGTCAACCTCACGCTAGACTTCGTGAACGCTACCTCGGCCATCGACGTTACCACCCCTTCAGGCTCCGCCCAAGCTGAGGGCCAGTGGGCCTCGACCGATCCAAGTGCTCAAAGTCCCTTGAACATGCAGCTAAACGCCCCAGGTTGGAGCGACATAATGAATGGACTGACGGGGCAGGACACGGTGACGGTCACGCCTTCCTGTGGACCTCCCGTGTCGGAGACCGAATCTGCAGGACCGATTGAGAGCAGCCCCTGGGCAGCACCCCCGATCCAGAGGGTGAACGGCGGGACCGCAACCAAGACATACAACTACGGTGGCCAAGCTGGCGAGACAATCACCGTCACCACAGTCCTGACCATTTACCCATCCATCTCGATACAGCGCACGGACAACAGCGAGTCTACTTTCATCAGCACGGACACTCCCGCTTTCACCGTCGATACCAGCCAGTCCGGGGCCGACCCGAACACGGCGAGTTGGCAGGTGACGACTCCTCCGGACGGGAACGCTGGACCTCCGAATCCAGCCACCGGGACGGGCGCGACCTTTGGCTTCCAGTCCAAGTCGAACAATCCTACGGCTGGGTCCCTTACGGCAAACCCCGCGCTGCAGTACAACATCCAAGTTACCGCCGGAAGTTACACTGCCACCGCGCAGCTCACACAGGACGAGATAGACACATTGAGGCAGGAGTACGTAGACTTCGAATACGATGACGTGCCCCAACGCACAGACTGTGTGCAGTGCCCGGCGGCGGGCCTTGACAGTCCCAACAACGGAAACTATGGGTATATGCTTGACGGGTTCGGCACAGACCACACGATGGAGTCGGTCCTGCAGGAAGTAACAGATGCGGCGCACGGGCCGGTTCAGATACTAGGCGGCTTCCGTTGTCCACAGAGGAATGCCCATTTTGGCGGAGTCCCGCAAAGCGACCACACCCTAGGAAGGGCTCTCGACCTCGGACCCGGGAACAACACGCTTACCTTTCTTGAGGTCTGCGTGGCAGCTCAGAGCCTAGCGTATGTGTCACAGGCCTTCTGTGAAGGTAATCCACACGGCGGTCTCCAGCCGATACGCCCATGCGGCACTCCATGTCCCTGGCACAATGGAGACCCGTGCGCACTCGTTACGCACATCCACATGCAGTGGTGAGTGCCGGATGTCGCAGACTCGGAAATGCCCGGGCAGGTCAAACTTATCTTACGACACGCGTCTCCGGTGTCCGAGGTTCATGTGAAGGTTGAGTCCAGAAGAAGAGGTCAGGCGGAAAGCGGACCTCGACTCCATCAGGGAATGGTTCGCGTACAACGATCACGTCCGGAAAAAGTACCTGAAGGTCTTGGAGACGCTATCGCCCGAGCAGCTGACAAAGGACAGAGAGGCTTCTTTTCCATCTCTCCTGGATATCTCTGAGCACATCTTGTGGGCGTACCGGCTCTGGATTGACGAAAGGTACAGCGGAGTGCGTCTGAACGAAACGGATTCTTTCGGCCAGAAATGCGCGTCGCTCGAACAGCTGAAGTCTGATTCAGACCGGACTAACCCTCACATCCTGGAGTTCGTCAATAATCTTCAGCCACAGGACCTCGTCCGCTGGATTGAACGACCGAGAGACGGAGAGACGCTCAGGTTCAACGTCGAGGACATGCTCTGGCATCTGATTGAAGAGGAACTGCAACACAGAGGCGAACTCAATGCCCTGCTCTGGCAGATAGACATCGACCCACCCATCACCAGCTGGAGCAGATGGAAGAAGGAAACAGGACGAGGGCCCTAAGGGCCCGTGTCGGGACAGGATTGCTGGGGCACCTCTGTGCGAATGAGACCGTGAAGACATCACCGTCCCAGACGTGCATCGGCTGACCGCTCCTCGCCATGGCATCCCTGGCAGACTCATGTTTACGTATGCCCAGCCGTGTCGGGTCCTCTGAGGCCGATGACGGCTGTACCGGAAGCATCGACAGCGGCGCCGGCGAAGACGCGCCCGAACAGGCGGCCAACTCGACGGTCGATTCGGCAAGAACACCGTTCACCGGGTGACGTGAAAAACATATGTCGGTCAGGGTTCAGACGCGGAAAGGGCTCCAAGCGGCAACGCTACGTATGGCCTCTCATCCTCTCCCTCCTGTGTAGCGCCAGCATCGTCGAGAGGGCCGCGATGAATCCGAACGGCACAATGAGGAACGGTGTCGAGAGTGAGCCCCTGGAAGCGAACCCTGAGACAACAGGTCCGAGCGCCAAACCTATTCCGATGCTTGACTCGAAGACGCCAGCCGCGCTCCCTCTCCTGTGAGGCTCCGCCCGAGCGATTAGCTCCACTTGGCAGATCACCATGGCGACCGAATTGGAGAACGCGGCGACAACGAATGCAAGCAGACCAAGGAGCACTGTGCTCCCAGCCAGGACCGGAAGAGACCCCGCTACCGCGCATACGGCCATAGCGCAGGCGAAAATGGTCAGGATGTTCCTCTCTTCGAGGAGGAATCGCCTGAACGCCTCTCTGGTCGTCAGGGAGAAGGCGAAGGCCCTGGAGCCTCCAAAGGAGAAACCAACTACCCCCACTATCAGGTCTGACGCACCCCTCGACTCAGCAAGTGGAGGATAGAATGTGAAAAGCACGCCACGGACAGCCGAGACGAAGATCATGACGACGACAAGGATCCAGATGGAACTGGCAAACCTCCTCCCTGTGCTGTGAGCGATGGGCTCGGCTTCAAGGGGCTGCACGCGAGCGGAGACCGGCTCACCCTGTTTCATCAGGGCTGCGTTCAGGGTTGCTGCCAGGACCATCAGAAGCGCAGTGATCGCGAAGATGTACCGGACCTGCGCAAAGAGGATTATCATGCCTGCCCCAACCAGGGGACCCAGAGCGCTGGCTATGGCCCAGACCGTGTTGTAGATGCTGAAGGACCTGCTGCTCTCTCCGTGGATCTCCTCGCTCACCTCGACGTCTATGACTGGCCAGACCGTGGCCCACCCAATCCCCTCGAGCACCCTTAGGGCGATGAGCTGGACGGGCGAGGAGACGAAGACGTAGACGAACGAGCAGGCAGCAAGGACGGCGAGCGAGGCGGTTAGGAAATCCTTCCTTCGCTTGACCCTGTCTGAATATCGTCCTATCAGGAACGGCATGAAACTGTATGACGCGTACGAAACGCCGCCCACGAGGCCGACCTCCATGACGTTGGCACCCAGCTCGTAGGCGAAGAGGGGAAGATAGAGGGCGAATATTGGTGAGACGATGTCACCGATGAATGACGCGGTGAGCAGGACTGCGAAGTTGGACCTCAATGTAGCTGAATCCAGATGCTGAGCGAGAACCCGTAATTCAGGATTGGCCCAGTAGGCGATGATTGGAGACGTCCACGCGCTTTATGAATGCCATAGCGAACCCGTCAGCGGTTACGCTTCTTCCTAGTTGACTTCATTGATTAGGTTCAATGGGTTCGAACCAAGCGTCTAGTCAATCAAATGGTCCAGGCGAGCAAGACGTGGCCGGGGCTTCTTGTTCTTCCTTTCCGGTCTGTGGGTTCAGCATGTTCAGGGATGGACTAAGCGCGAGTCCCTATTGCGACTTCCAATCCGTTTGGCTTGCCAAAGCTTTTACGTCTGCGCCCCATAGAGGGGTCATGAGTGAAGCTTCAGCCGCGAAACTTTCGAGACCGGCTCTCATCGTTTGGGACATGCAACATGGTATCGCTCCAAGGGCCTTCAATTTCGACGACGTCGTACAGAAGATCGGGATACTGCGGGATTCCTTCCACGGACTGGGCTTGCCGGTAATCTACAGCCAGCACACGGGGGTGCCCTACGAATACATGAGCGTCGCGAATGTCGCCTTCCTGAAACGCCGCGGACTAGACCCAAAGGCGGGGTTCATGAACGAAGGCTCAAAGGAGTGGCAGATAATCGAGCAGCTTCGACCAGCGGATGAGGACCTCGTTCTGAGGAAGAGCACAGCGAGCTTCTTCGTCGGGACCATGCTCGAGCAGATGCTTCGCAACAGGGGGGTCGATACTCTCGTGCTCGCTGGCGTGAGTACGGAAGGTGGGATAGAAGGCACGGCCAGGCATTCGTCTTACCTCGGGTTCCAGACGACGGTTGTGGAGGACGCAGTTGGAAGCTTCGACAAGGAGGCCCACGAAAAGGCGCTTTGGCTTATGAGAAGAATGTTCGATGTGCGACTCGCCGGTTCTGTCGTGTCCAACATCGGCTGAGTGCTTGAAGGAGATGTTGAGAGTTCCTCGACGGCAGTTATTTGAGCGCTAAAGTTTGCGCGTGCCTATAACATCAACAGCCAACAACGAGCGCGAAGACATGTCACCGTAGAGTGAGCTGTAGGCTCGTTACGGAACCTGCCTTCAGCTTATTCACATATGCCCTGATTACGTAACAATATTCAGGAACTATTGTATAGAAGGAAATTTCTCAAGACCGCGGCGGCGGCAAGTTTAGCAGTCCTCGGCGCAGTGGCATTCCCAGAATCTCTCGGTAACCAAGACGACGCCTCGAAGACAACTGGGGAATCGTCAGCTTCGCGTTCCCCCGCCTCGAGGGACGACCGCGGCGCTCTGGCCTTGGCGGGTTACGCCGACGCCGCGTTCGAAGCGCTAATGGACAACTGGTACCAAGCAGGGTCTGGCTCGTGGCGTGACCTCGGATGGTGGAATACCGCGAACGCCCTCGAGACAGTGGTCAACTACTCGTACGAGAGACCTCTGAACGACATACGCGCAATCGTCTTGGACGTGTATGACAATATGAGGACGAAGTACCAGCCTAGCTTTATCGACGACTTCTATGACGATGAGGGATGGTGGGCATTGGCGCTGCTCCGAGCGTATGACAGGGTCGCTGATCCGGAGTTTCTGAGAGCGGCGAAGACAATCTTTGACGACATCCTTGCAGGCTGGGATGAAGACGTGTGTGGAGGAGGCATATGGTGGAGCAAGAAGCGGAACGAGAAGAACGCGATCGAAAACGAGCTGTTCATCACGCTGGCGGCGCGCCTCTACGCTAGGACAAACGACGAGAGCTATCTCCGCTGGTCGGAGCGAGCCTGGACCTGGTTCGACCAGATTGGCCTTCAGGGTCCAAACGGACTCATCAACGACGGAGTGAATCTCACGGAGTGCGACAACAACGGCGAGCCCGCCTGGACCTATAATCAGGGGGTAATCCTCGGTGGGCTCTCGGACCTGTACTCGATTACGGGAGACTACAACTATCTTAGGCGGGCTGAGGAAATCGCCATCGCGGCGATGAACCAGCTCGTAGACGAGGGTGGTGTCCTAGTCGAACCGTGCGAATCCACGTCTCAGGGTTGTGGTGACGACGGTACACAGTTCAAGGGGATATTCGTGCGGTACCTCTCGTACGCTTATAGCACCGTAATCAGAGTTGCCAAAAGTCCGCAATCTACGGCGATGAGAAGCGAGGACGCTCGGTTCCTCTCCTCGTGCGAGTCCTTCTTTGTCAGGCAAGCCCAGTCAATCTGGAGCAACAATCGGGACGGTTCGAATAACACGTTCGGCGTGCACTGGGCGGGACCCTTTACAGGGGCTGATGCTTCGACCCAAAGCTCGGCACTGGACGCGCTGGTTGCAGCTGTTTCCCTTACTTGACCTCGCGCAGACGTCCTGACTTCACATCGTAAACGAATCCACGGACCTTGTTCTTCCCAGGGACGAAGGGGCTCGCCCTGATGCGGGCGATGCTCTGTCTGACGTCATCGTCGAGGTTTGAAAAAGCTTCGAGCGCGAACGGCGGTCTGATTCCAGTCTCGCTCTCAATCTTGTTCTTGACATCGTCATCCTTGAAGGTCAGCATGCCACAGTCTGTGTGGTGAATCAGGATGATCTCCTCAGTCCCCAAGAGGCGCTGAGAGATGAGTATCGAGCGAATCGCATCGTCGGTGACGACTCCGCCAGCGTTCCTGATGATGTGAGCTTCGCCTTCTTCCAAGCCGAGGATCTTGTGCACGTCGAGCCTCGCATCCATGCAGGCCACCACTGCGAGTTTTCTGCTCGGCGGAATCGGTAAGCCTCCTTTCTTGAAGGCTTTCGCATAGGATCCGTTGTTCTTGAGGAGCTGGTCGGCTTGGGTCATGGGGACCAAAAGCAGCGTTCGTTATATAATAATTCCTGCAAGGACTATTCGAATGTGAATTATCATTATAATATTCATAATCTAGGGCGTCGCCGTCCTGGATGCAGACAGCATCTGTCAGGAGACGAGTTCGTCAGTCCCTACCGAAGAATCTACGCGCAGGGCAAAAAATTGCTGAAGAGGATACCTGCCGAAGCAACATGCCAAGCAAGGAGAAAGGTCTGCGGGGATTGTGGGTCGCGATACTGGCAGATGACGGATTCGAGCAGTCAGAGCTGAAGAAACCAAAGAAGGCGTTGGATGTGGCCGGTGCCAAGACCCGGATCGTCTCGCCGCAAGAGCGTAAGGTCAGGGGCTGGAAGTCGAAGGACTGGGGTGGCGAGCTCAAGGTCGATGTAAGCCTGGAGGACGCGACGCCCGACGAGTTCGATGCGCTTCTGCTCCCGGGAGGCGTGATCAACGCCGACAGTCTACGCATGAATCCGAAGGCGGTCGCCTTCGTCAAGGCCTTCTTCAACGACCGGAAGCCGGTTGCAGCCATCTGTCACGCTCCTTGGGCAATAATCGAAGCGGAGGAGGCACGAGGGCGTAGGATGACTTCCTGGCCTTCCCTGAAGACCGACCTCATGGACGCGGGTGCTGAGTGGGTCGACGAAGAGGTCGTCGTGGACAGACTCCTCGTAACAAGTCGCAAGCCGGACGACATACCCGCTTTCAACCGCGAGATGCTGAGGCTCTTCGCGGGCCGGCCGATGCAGACAAGCAGCCAGGCCGTCTGAGCTGTTATCGAAGGATGAGAAGAGTTACACGTGGTGCATCGCTGCTACGTAGTCAGCCCAGATCTGCTCGTGCGCGTGCTTGGCAGTGGGCGTCCCCAGGTGCACGATGAAGTTGATGTCTTTCCCGGGCTCGTCTTCGACGTAGCCTCCACAGAAGGGACACTTTCTCACGACGTTCGTCTTAGTCTTCGAGACCACGAAGGAATCGGAGACAAGGGGCAAGGCGGTCGTTCGTCTCAGTTAGGGCTTAATAGGCACCCATGGAAGATTCGTCAAGTTATACTGACTGGTTTTTTCTAGCCATTTCTTTGGGACTTCAGTTGTCGGCTTCACATTTGTTGTAGTTGGAGCGCGAGATGCAATATTTCCGCAGTTATACCCCTGGATTCAGCGATTTTTGGACATTCAGACGTCCCTCGTCACATATCTTCCGGAGCCCGCCTTTCCTAAGACCTGGCCATCTTCGTAGGCAACAGCCCCCCTCAGCACGGTCATGGCCGGCCAGCCAGTCAGCTCCCAGCCTTCGTATAGACAATAGTCACTGACTTTGTAGTGCAGGTTCTTATCGAAGGAGACCTCCTGGGTCTTCTTCATGTCTACCACGGCTAGGTCTGCGTCCGAGCCCACCTCGATGGCTCCCTTCCTCGGATAGACCATGTTCGCGCGAGCGGAGTTCTCGGATAGGATTGCGGCCGCCCTCGCCATCGGGATCCCACGCTTCTTGACTCCGTAGGTCAGGGTTAGGGGGAGTAGGGTCTCCCAGCCTGGGAATCCGGCCTTAGCGTTCCACATATCTACCTTCTGGTCCCGTGTCGTCGAACAGTGATCCGTCCCCACGGTATCTATCGTGCCGTTAGCGAGCCCCTGCCACAGTCTCTCGATGTCTGCTTTCTCCTTCAACGCCGGGTACTCAATCCCGATGGCACCGTACTGGTTGTCCTTGTCCACGGTTAGATGGTGTGTACAGGACTCGGCCACCACCCTCTGCCCATGATACTTCGCCCTTGCGATAGCATCCACGCTGTCCGAGGAAGTCACGTGTACGATGTAGATTTGTGTGCCGAAGACCCTAGCGATGTAGAGGTTCTTCAGGACGTCAAGCACCTCCACGGGCTGAGGTCTCGACTCGAAGTTCGCCTGTCCTCCATCGTTCCTGCCTGCGGCCATCAACTGCGTCTTGAGTCGCCTCACAATCTTCATATTTTCACAGTGGGTCGCCACGGTGACGCCTTTGCCGAGGGCAGCTGCATGCTTGAACCCGTCGTAGATTTGGCCGTCGTCTATTTCCTTGAGTCCGAGACCGCTGGCCTCGCTCCCCAAGTAGGGAAGGAACTTGAAGAAGCTAGTCCTGAACTGCTCGAAGTACTTGTCCATCTCGTCTATTTGGACGTCGCTCTGCAACGGGAGATGGAAGAAGCAGTCAACATAGGCGTTCGCGTTGTAGTCGTCTATCCACCCTTGCATCTTCTTGAGGTAGGAGTCGGTCCAAGCTATCGATCCCATCCCGATGTAGTTGCCAAGCGAGGTCACGCCACCCGCCGCTGCAGAAGCAGTTTCCTGGATATCCTGTATCCAGGGCTTGTAGACCCCTATGTGGACATGGTTATCGATTACCCCGGGCATGACGTAGTTCTCGTGGCAGTCCACTGTCCTGCTCCCGGCGGGTAGATGCGAGTCATGCGCCACCGCGACGATTTTTCCTTCATCTATCGCGACCCCGGCGTCGTATACTCCAGAAGGCTTCACAACCCTGCAGTTCTTCAGGACCAGGTCTACTGTCATTCTACGAATAATTCCGGGCAGTGGTCTAATAGCGTTTCGTCGCCCTCACAGAAGGTCACAAAAAATCGCCTCGGGATTAGCTTTCCTAAAGAAAAGTCACTGAAGAGTAAACACTTATAAGTTATTTTCACGGTCGTCATCTATTGGCTGATGCGTCCGGAAAGACAGCCGAATCGACGGGACCGAAGAAGACGTTCCTGAGAGACGCGACGGGGCTGGTCAAGGAAATCAGTCTTCGCAATGCGGTTTTCTTTGCGGTCTCCTCCGGGATAGGGATAGCGGCATTCAGCATCTCCTTCGTGGCGCTGTACCCGACGAACATGATTTACGGCGTCCCCATCTTCGTCTGGGCTCTGCTAATCACCGCAGTAACCGAGTTTTTCTTCGGCCTGACCTACGTATTCCTCGCTTACATAGTACCGAGAAGCGGCGGAGATTACGTTGCCACGACGAGGATTTTCAGCCCGGCTTGGGGATTCATAGAGGGAATAACGTATGCGGGCGCATGGCTGACCGCAGGGGGTCTCAACTACTGGTACATGATGACGACCATGGGCGATTCTCTGAAGCTCGGCGCCCTGATGTCCAATGGGAGCGCTCTGGTGTCAGCGGGCAACTGGCTCACGTCCACCGAGGGTTCCCTCATCGTCAGCATTCCGTTCTTTCTGTTCTTCTTCTTCCTGTTCGGCTTCAGGCAGACCAAGACCTACATAACCGCCAATACAATCACGATAGGTCTCGCCATATTCGCCTCGGTCATCCTCCTTTTCACGTTCGTCGCTCTGAGTCCGAGCACTTCCACAATCCAAGCGAACCTCCTCAAGGTTTCTGGCTTCAGCAGCATCCAGGCACTGGAGAATGCGGCGACCGCTGGAGGCTTCTCTCCGGGGTACACCGTCTCCGGGTTCGGGGCGTTGCTGCTCTTCATGGTGTTCGCGTTCTTGGGTTACCAGAACAACTTCTACATCGCAGGCGAGATAAAGGGGCAAGCTTCCAAGGCCACCTACTACGGCGCGATAGCATGTATCTTGGTCCTTGTCTTCTACTATAGCGTCTATTGGATTCCGTTCGCATATGCCGGTGGATACAATGTGATAAATTCCTGGAGTTACCTCTTCTGGACCGGAAGTTCAAGTACTCCGCTCGGCGGTTCGCCACCCAACTCGGCGGCCATACTCGCACTTGCGGACCCCAGCCTCGCAGGCGTCGCGATACCTCTGGGCATAATCTCTATGACGCTGGCCGACATCGGTATCGTGTATGTCGCCGTGACGATAGCCATCAGAATGATATTCGCCGCTTCGATGGACCGACTACTCCCTAGCTGGTTCGGGTCTATCAGCTCGAGGACATTCACTCCAGTTAAAACAACGATTATCGTTCTCGCCCTCGTCTATCTCACATACATAGCCAACATCCTCGGAGTGAATCCCGCTACGACGCTCTACGCCTCCATACTCCTTGCCCTTCCTACTTACATCTTCCCATCGCTCAATATCTTGCTGATGAAGAGAAGGAGGCCGGAGCTCTGGAACATGGCGCCGAAAAGCTGGATTAGGAAGATAGCAGGAATTCCGGCGATCTCCCTGGTATCGGTAGCTTGGCTCATCTTCGCGATTCCCGTCTTCGGGATTTTTGTCTTCTACCCGATAATCACGAGCGCGGCTTCCTCCTCTAGCGTGCTGAGCTTCGCCAGCTCGAGCGGAGTCCTTGTCAGCGTAGTGATTTTCGTATTGGCGGCAGTGATCTACTACGGCGCTCGCACTTACAACAAGAGCCGCGGGGTGGACGTCGAATTGCTCTTCAAGACGATACCCCCGGAATAAGGAACAGATTTCTCAGGCGCTTCCTGGATCAGACGGAGAGTCGACAGGGACTGAGCATCAGGATCTACTGGCCGGCAATCCGGTCGCGCAGGCCGGATAGTTCTATAGGCTCGCTCCCTATCATTCCTCCGTTAGAGCAATAGTGTCGGCTGGGCAACTTGCCTACAGATGTCGAACCCGCTCGAGACTCTGGAACAGAACAAGAACGCGGCACTAATCGAGCTTCGCATTAGCCGCTATAAGAAACAAATCGATGACCTCCTCGTCCTACACTATTCTGAGAGCCAGAAGGATCAGGACTCGTTGTGGTCGCTTCGCGTGTCGCAGGCGCAACTTGCGTTGAGGTGTTGCACTGAGATAGTAAAGTACGTTAGCGAGGAGAGCCCGGCGGCCGCTAACGAACTCGAGATGAGGGTGCATGACGTCTCAACGTCGCTGCTGGACGCTGCGCTTTTGAGTGACCTCCAGGCGCTCGAAGACTGGTATAAGAAGCAACTAGCACCCCTCCTGAACAAGGCCGAGCAACTTGCCCATCTTGTGGCGACGACACGCAGGAAGGCCTTGGGCGACGGCGAGGGTCCGTTCGCGTGGAACGTTGGCGAACCTCCCGGAGGAGAGGAACACATACGCCGCTTCGGAAAGACGGCACAGGAGTTCAAGTACCTGGACAAGACCTGTCCCGTCTGTGGCGGAAACCTAGACGAGATGGGCTGGTGCGGGTGCGGCACCATCGGCGGCGGTTAAGCCTCCGGTTGTGTACTTTTGATGTGGGGCTGCTGCCAGTCGGCTGGCAGGGGCTGTTCAGCCTTCTCTGGCCGTGCTCTTGAAGCTATGCACCTTCTCGAAGTCCTTCACATCAATTCCGTACTTATGGGCAGCCGCGATTACCCTCTTCCGTGCTTCCTCCGGGTGGCACTTGTTTGTTATGACCTGGTCAAAGCGGGCCATGGCGTTCCTCACGTGTTCGGCGTCATTTAGGGGGAGTTTCTTGTCTATCGGACAGGCGTAATCCGAAGCCGGCAGTTCCTCTCTCTCTTCTGTTGTTAGTTTCGCCATTGAACTTCATGTACAGGCACCAGACCGGTCGTATATCTTCGAGGCAATAATTTTCTAGAGTAATCTTATCGCCGCTTACCGTTCATTGAAGCGCTCTTTCTTGCATCTAGGGGTACAGGTGCATCGCGCACGACCGCCGCGGTCACGGACGCTCAGACCAACCGTGGAACGGCAACGATATGGACACCTACGCCGACGATGTCTCGGAACTCATCGACCACCTGCACCTGAAGGACGTCGTCCATGTCGGGCACTCGACGGGCGGAGAGGCGAGGTCGCACGTTACATAAGGGAGACATGGTACGAAACACCTTTCCAAGGCGGTCCTTATCGGCGCAGTGTCACCAATCATGGTGAAGACACCGCCAACCCGGGCGGGACCCCTATCGAGGTCGTCGACCAGATTCGGGCAGGTGTCCTCGCAGACCGGTTGCAGTATTTCAAGGACCTCGCGGTTCCCTTCTACGGCGCGAACCGGCCGGGCTCGAAGGTCTCACAGGGTCTTCGTGATTCATTCTGGCTGCAGGGGATGCTCGCAGGGCATAAGGCCGTCTATGACTGTGTCAAGCAATTTTCCGAGACCGACTTCAGTGAGGACCTCAGAAGGATCGGCATCCCCACACTCGTGCTTCAGGGAGACGATGACCAGATTGTCCCTGTAACCGACTCGGCGTTGCTGACTGCGAAGGTAGTGAAGAACGCGACGCTGAAACTCATCCGGGGCGCCCCGCATGGGATGTGCTCGACGCACAAGGACACCGTCAATGCGGAGCTGCTGGCGTTCATAAAGAGTTAGGGGCGAAGGCGGACTTCCTTCGCTCGTATGGGATTGTCCCCGCTAGAACGGGAAGAACTTCGGGATTGCGACTCCGAAGATGGCCATCAGGATGATGTCGACTATGACTAGCACGGCCCACCCCACTATGGCTATACCTAGGCCGCCGAACCAAGATGTGTCGAAGGACGCCGCGTATATCGCGACCCAGACAATTAGGGCAAAGATGAAGGCTATCACCACGGCTGAGGCGGGGGCCATGATGTAGCTGAGGGCGAACGTGCCTCCCCAGAATACGACGATGTATCCGATGGCTCCCCCGAGCGTCGCGGCCATCGCATCCCCGTAGTCCGATTTGCCGGCGGTAACCAGTTTCCCGGCCACGTACACGGGCAGCGAGATCACTGCCCAGAGGATTATGATCCCCAGGACCAGGATCAGCAGTCCGACCAACGTGTCGGGTAACACATAGTTTGCTACCATCGTCATTTTTTCTCGGTCGGACATAAAGACGACTGACTATCCGCCTGATTCACGAATCTTCGGTTTTTCTTCTGCCTGAGAATCTACAGTTAGGGTTTTCCTTCCTGTCGCAGCACAAAAGGAAGGCATGTTTCCTAATGTTCATCTATTAGATTGTACTCGAAACGCCGATGGACCTTACGTCGCTGTACCTCAGGGCTTTCTTTGGAGGCCGGCCCTTCAAGTCCAGCGAGCTCGACTCCCTGGCCCATAGGATGGGGGTTGCGGAGGAACTGAGCCCTAATCCTGGACACAGGTACTTCCTACTTCGCGCTAGCCACATGTCCGCCGCCAATGTGGGGAACAAGATAGTCTTCGGCGAAAGGTTCTACGAGCGACTGACGAACGAACAGCTACTCGCCGTGGCGGCTCACGAGTTTGCGCACTCCATGCATCACAACGGAAGAGCAAAAGTGGCATCTGCAAGTCTGGTTGTCTCCGCCGCGCTCACCCTCGCCGCCCTCGTGGGGACCGGCTCGCTCCTGATCGCGGAAGTGGCGTTTATCGCCTTATTCTTCCCGCTTATGGGGGGTCTCTCTTACGCATCCAGCAGAAGCAACGGCGACGAAGAATCGGCGTGCGATAACCTCGCGGCTTCATTCGTGAACAGCGAAGCGATGGCGTCCTCGATCATTCTAGCGCAGGAGATGTCGGCGCGGAGGTTCCGCCTGTGGCCGCGGAACAGAAACCCGCCCGTGGACGAGCGGGCAAAGCGCCTGCCCGGAGACGGCGATCTCTCCACATAGCCATCCGTGACATAAAGAAAGAGGAGGGAGAGCAGCCCTTTGTCTCCCCTCCCTGTGGTAAGCCCGCTGCTTGCTCATCCCATGTACGGCAGTTCGGTGGTGTTAATTCCACTACTGCGTGGATTTGCCAAATGTATGGACGTGTTGTGCCTGTGGCGTTCTTCTGGCGTGCTGAAAACCCGTTCGCAGATGCTGCAGACGAAATCCGGCTGCGGCCTTTCCATGCGTGGCCTTCTGTCGCCTTACAAAGTGCCTAGGCGAGCACTGTCCTGCAACTCTCTTCCATAACCGGACACCTGGGCCGGTGCCGGTGCGGCCTCTGCGGCCTTCTTCTCTTGGTCAAGTTCGACATAGAACTCTCTGGCTATGCACATCGCATCATCAATCCTCTGCAGCAGAACCCGATGCATCTTACTGAAGGACTCGCCCTCCTTCGAGAACTTGTCCGCCTTCTCAAGCATGCCACGGAACTTGTCCTCGTTCTGCTCGAAGAGCGCGACCCTCGCAGCTGCTTCGTAGCCTATCCTCGCGCGTAGGGCGTCCCCCGAGTTCGCGGCTTCGTATGCGGCTTTCTCGAGTGCAGGTAGGTCGCCGCCCTGGAGTATCTGTCTTCTTGGGGAGGCCATGAGCACGAGTTCGATTGCCGAATAGAGCTCGTCGCTCCTCGGGACTAGCTGCTCCAACGGAGGTCTCTTGACTGGTTTTTCCTGCTCTTTTTCGACCTCGAGCTCCACCTCACTTTCGCGGGACGTACTGGTCGACATGATGAACGGGACGCGCCGCTTGGGTTTAGTCCTAGTTGAACAATTCAGGAGTACCTATGCATATCGAATAGTGACGAAGGCTCCTTTCTCCGGTCCAGCGCTTTCGGTTCGTTACAACGAGGAGTATGGTCGCCGCCACACTGACCATGATGCCTCCGCCAGCCAAGCTACTGCTGATTCACGGGAAGCGGCATGTCCAGCAGGAGCAGGACGGCACCACGCCCCACAACTCAAACGCATCCGTAACAGGTGGGCGCAAAAGCCCCCACGTGAGAGCTAGCGCTGCCCTGGGCCCAGGAATCTGGAAACCAAGTCGAGAAGCCCCGGTCAGCGCGACCCGCTCCGACGCAAGGAGAATCCGGGCGAACCCTCGGTCGATTGGCCGACACTCCAGTGAATCGCTTCCAACTGCTTCAAGTGGGAATGCGGCATCTTCCCCCATTGATTGACGTGTGGGACTGCCAAGTACGCGACGGCCGATGCGCTCTCGCCCGCGTCAACTTCCTCGTTCCGGCGTTTCCGCCTCTAGCCCAGATTATACTTGGATAGCTTCGAGGAAATTCGCCCTTCGTCGCGGAACACCCTGATAAGATGGCCGGCCACGTAGGCGGATGAGATGGCCAGAAGCAGAGCGAAGAAACCTCTCTCCGAGTAGTCGAAGGATGCTGCGAAGACATAGATGCCGTAGAAACCTATGTACTCAAGGAAAACGTATCTGAGCGCGAATCCGATGGTGCTGCTCAGCAGAAAAGGGACCCACCTCATCCTCAGCGTCCCCGCGGCCAAAGAAGCTATGCTGTAGAAGAACGGGATGAAAGTGGCGATGAATATCGAGAACTTGCCGTGCTCAATGAGCCAGTCGTCGGCCACCCGGATGTCGTGTTCTGTGATGCGGAAGTAGGAAAGGCCCTTGAGCAGAAGCGCCCGGCCTGCGTATCTCCCCGCAGCATACTCTATCGGGACTACGGCGGCAACGACGCAGATGAGGAGGGTCGTGTATGGGTTGAACAGCCCGAGGCTGCAGAGGTAGCCATATACAGGAAGGAGCAGATAATCGGGAACTGGAGAGAGCAAGACCGTCAGGAACATCCCGAGGTAGCCAGCCAGAATGAACGAGACCGAAAGGTCGGATGGCGAGTAGGACGAGATGTTGAAGACCTTGAAGGCTGCGTTGAGCAGTGCGAGCGCGCAAGTCAGCATCGTGAGTAGCGAGGCGACGAAGGTGTAATGCCAGTTCTTGTGAAGACATCCCCTCGCTTCTCTTCCGGGGTCCTCGTTGGACCGTTCTGACGTGCCCATCACTCTGACGTCTCCACTTTCGGGACGGTCGTAAATAGGTAAGGCAGGGGAACAAACAGCCCAAAATCACTTAAACGCGGGGAGCCGCATTCCAACGACCTAGAATGGCCACCACCCACGAAGATTTTCTGAGCAAGCTAAAGAATTCGGACGAGGTGAAGATCAGTGTCACCGGACGGAAGACCAAAAAGGAGCGTTCGACTCCGGTCTGGTTCATCCTGCAAGAAAGGACCGTCAGGATAGTCCCAGTGAAGGGCGCGGAGACGCCATGGTTCAGGAATCTCGTGGAAGACCCGCAAATCAGTCTCAGTGTTGGCGGGGCCTCCGTATCGTCCAAGGCGAAGCTGGTACCGGACCCTGCAGAGGCAGGAAGAATCATAGACCAGCTCAGGGCGAAATACAAGTCCCAGTGGTCTGACTCGTACTATCCCAGACATGACACGTATGTGGAAGTGCCTGTCTGAGATGAGTCCTCAAATCCGGTAGACTTTCGGATTTCCTCTCACTTCATCGATGAAGTCCGAAACGAGGCCATCGAGGTCCGGATATTGCGGCTTCCATCCCATCGAGGACAGCCTCCTTGTCGAGGAGTTCCTGGCCCACGAATCAACTATCTTCACTACCTCTTCTTTCGGCCTGAACCGAATCTCCGAACCAGGGAGGCGTCGCCTGACGGCGCGTGCCATCTCGACGGCTGTGGGCGACCTGGCGAGCCCGCATACGTTGAATACCGTTTGCTTGGCTCTTCTGAGGTTCCTGTACACGAATAGGGTCGCTCCGACGGCGTCTTTCACGTAGACTATGGGGAGGCGGGACGACTCGCGGACGTCTACGTCATAGGCCTCTCCCTGTGCCGGCTTCTGAATCATGAGAGAGGTGTACGCAGAAGCCCCACCGAGCCCCCTGCCAGGGCCAATCACGGACGCATAGCGAAAGGCCGCGAAGCGAATGCCATACTTTTTGGAGAACCAGGTTCCGATCATCTCACCGTAGATTTTGGAGATCCCGTAGATCGTCGTGGGGATGGCATAGATCCTCTCCTCGGCGACAGAACCTACATCTGGGCCGTACGCCGCGTTGCTGCTCGCGAAGAGAACCGATTCGACTTCCGCAGTCCTGGCGGATTCGAAAAGAGGCCAGATGGAAGCTATGTTGGTCCGATAGCCTAGGGACGAGTCGGCCTCCGCGTCTGCTGATAGGAGGGCCGCATAGTGGACTACCGTCTCGGGACGGTGCTTCCTCAACACCTCGGCGACCGTCTCAGACGATGATATGTCTCCCTTCTCGAATTTTATCTTCCCGGCAGCGTCCAGAAGATGGCTCCGCCGCGTGTCCATCACGGTGACGTCGTGCCCGTCTGCCAGCAACGAACGGCAAAGCCATGAACCAATGAATCCGGCTCCGCCCGTTATCAGGAAGGTCGTCATACGTCTGTTGTCCTGCTGTGCATCGGCGTTTCGCGCCCAGCTTGGTATATATTCGCGTAGAACACAATGGAGCTTAACGTCGATGCGGTCGTAAACTTCTATGGGAATGACCTACGCCGAGGTGTCCGTTACCGGGCCGGTCAGCAGCTTATCGCTGAAGCTCCTGGTCGATACGGGTTCGCTCCTAACATGAATAGCTCGTGACTCGTTGCAGTTGGCAGGAGTGAAGCCGACCGCGACGAGAAGGTTCAGGACGATCGAAGGCAGGGAACTGGCACGGGAGACCGGCGAACCGCTGTTGGGAGTAATGGGAGAAAAGGCAACGAGGATAGTCGTCTTTGGAGAGGTCGACGATGCGGAGGTGTTGGGCGCGGATGCTCTTGAAGGCTTGGGTCTGGAGATCGACTATGCGGACAAGTCTCTCCGGAAGACTGGAGTCTTCGTCACCTATGCAGCCGTTTGACGCGCGCCCCAGACTCAGATTACGTAGTTTTCGGCAGGATGCTCTGGGAGGTACCTGTCCCTCCGGTCAACACAGACCGTCACTATGTTGGACCCGCGTGGAAGTGATTTTGCTACGTGTAGCGCGGCGTGGACGTTCGCACCGGACGATATACCGCAGAAGATTCCTTCCTCCTTGCACAGGCGGTTCGCCATTTCCCTCGCTTCCTCGTGCCCGACGTGGACCATCCGCTCCGGGACACCCTCCTCGACCATCTGTTCGATGATGTACTTTCTCCGCGGCATCCCAAGCTTCTCGAGATAGTCGTTGAGGAAACCTGTTCTGGCCCATTCCTCGATCACCTTGGAGTCCTCGGGCTCGACCCCGACGACTTTGGCACCGATTGAACTGGACTGGAGCGCGTGCGCTACTCCAAGCAGGGTAGCGCCGGTTCCGATGGAGGCGACGAATGCCGACAGCTTTCCGTCGAGCTGCTCGATGACTTCCGCTCCTGTACCAAGCTCGTGAGCAAGCGTGTTGTCCGGGTTGGACATCTGGTCAGCCCACCAGAACGAGCTGTCCTGACGTTCGAGGTCGTAGCAGGCCTTCATGCCGAGAGCGAAGGCGGCAGCGGCATATTCTTGCCCAGTTAGACCTTGCAGCTGCCCGCGGTAACTGTCGAGGTCTATAGGCGTGACGTCGGCGCCAAAGAGCCTCATCAGCTTTATCCTGTTCTCCGGATTATAGCTCCCCGTCCACTTCGAGGGGATGTGTAACCTGACCCTGTAGCCCTTGACATTACCCACGAACGAGAGGGCAGGTCCCGTGTTACCACTACTCATATCGACGATAGTCCCTCCGGGCTTGAGCTTGCCTGACTTCTCGGCACCCTCTATCATCTTGAGGGCCATCCTGTCCTTGATGCTCCCACTTGGATTAAGGTACTCGCACTTTACGAATATGCTCGAGCCTAGACCCGCTGTCACATTCCTCAGCCGCAGAAGTGGGGTGTTTCCTATCAGGCTCAGCGTGGTCTCCGCGTATCTCATGGAGACCCCATTGCGTGACCTCCCTTAAATCCGAGACAGGGGCGCGGAAAAACCTCTAAAACCTATCTCGGGGAATACCGTCCATGACAGGAATCGGGGGAAAGACCGCGATAGTGACGGGCGCCGGTGCTGGGATTGGCCGCGCCACGGCGATCACGCTAGCCGTTGCCGGAGCTAAGGTAATGGTCACGGACATCAACGCCGACACCGCTGCGTCGACAGCGAGCGAGATAGCCGCCAAGGGAGGGGAGGCAGAGCACTTCCGTACCGACGTTTCCAAGTCCCCGGACGTGGCGTCACTCTTCGCGAGGACAATTTCAAAGTTCGGCTCGCTCGAGATAATGGTCAACAACGCTGCCGTCATTTCGAACTTCTACGTAGTAGACCTGGCAGAGGAGGAGTGGGACAGGGTTCACTCGGTCAACCTCCGCGGGACTTTCCTATGCACCAAAGCTGCGGCGAAACAGATGATAGCGCAGGGGAAGGGAGGGAAGATTGTCAACATCGCGTCGGAGGCGGGCAAGGCTCCCTTTGCGACAGGAGCACACTACAGTGCATCCAAGGCAGGAGTGATTGCCTTCACCAGGGCTGTTGCCCACGAACTCGCCCCCTACGGCATCAACGTGAACTCCGTCTGCCCCGGCAACGTGGATACGGCTTTCTTCAGGAAGAGCACGCAGGACGAGGCGAGTATCTTCGGGATCACGGAGCAGGAGAGACTGAACTTCTACACAAGCGTGATCCCCCTCAAAAGGTATGCAGCCCCGCAGGACATAGCGAACGCGGTGGCCTTCCTCTGCTCCGACGAGGCATCTTACGTCACCGGCGAGGACTTCAACGTGACCGGCGGCTCTACTATGTACTAGCTGCACGCGTCCTATTCCGGAGGAATCTCCTTGAACCTGAGGGCGAAGGGAGTGTTCCTCGACTTGTTGTAGTAGTAGGCTATCCCGTAGATCACCCAGCCGAAGCCGAGCGGGATGAGGGTGCTGTAAAGAAGTGGGCCCACAGAGATGAAACCGCCGCTGGTAGCAGGGCCTACTATCGAATAGATCCCAGCTATGCACTCTATGAGGGTGGCAACCCCCATGATGACTATGATGGGAATGCCCCCAACCCGCTTCTTCACTATGTCGGGCGACGAGTTGAACAGCTCTTTCCGCCTGTAAGGGAAGACAATCGCGGCTATGGCTACCACTAGATAGGCCGCGAACCACAGGATGACCAGGTAGGCGAAGAGCGAGAGTATCGTGGTGAATTGTCCCACCGCCAGGAAGAGGATTCCCGGAATCAGCGCCACGAAGGTAGCGATGCGCGGGGATCCGTTGCTGCTCACCTTCGCCATCGCCTGAGGAAGTATCCCATCGAAGGAGAAAGCGAAGAGATTCCTCGTGGCCATCGCCGCGAATGTGACGGATATCCCTATCGAGGCGACGACATATCCGATCGCGGGCGTTATCGCAAGATACGGGTTGTTCGTCGCGAAGGCGACCGCGAAGCTCATGCCCATCGGGACCCCGAAGAGACCCACATCCTTACCGCTTGCCGCGAGGAAGCCGAGGGCGTTCACAAAGTCTCTGGAGAAGCCGTAGTACGTGATTCCGGCGAAGATGGCCGTGAACAGCGCGAGGAGACACAGCGAGCCTATCTGACCGAAGAACATCGACCTCACCATCGACCTGGTCTTTATCTCACCTGCTATGTTGGAGACAAAGGTCCACCCGAAGACGGCTAGGGCGACATAGGTGAACCCGGCGTAGACTGTGGCGCTGTAGGAGTACAGCCCCGGCGCGTAGCCCACCGGCGTGACCGTGTTGACGAGCTCCTGGTACGTGACACCTGTGAGGTGTGCCATATTCGCAGTGGCGGCCGAGAAGTTCGTGCCCGCCATCACTATGACGTAGATGGCCAGAGCTATCCACTGGATCGTCCCTGTTATCCAAATCGTCCACCTGATGGTGCGCATCCCGATACTCGCTATCACGAAGCAGCCGACCCATATCAGGACCATCAGGACGAAACCAGGTATCCCTGCGTGCTGGGCGAGGGTCTCGCCCAAGCTGACCGACCCCTTGTTACCCGTCTCGAGTCCCCAGACGGCGAACAGGTCGCCGAGACCGTAGGTGACGGCGGGGATCATGATCGAGACCGAGGATGAAAAAGGACCTGCTACGAGCAGAGCCCACCCTGCGAAGAAGCCCCAGCCGGGCGAGAGGACGCGCGAACCGAAGACGTACTCGCCGCCCGACCTTGGCATCGCCACGGTGAAGAGAAGGTAAATCACGCTGAGTGGGATGAATGTGAAGATGAAAATCGAGCCGAGGAAGAAGTCGCTGCCGGGATAGAGGCCGGCCGAGAAGAGCATGTAGTGGCCGACGTAGATGATGCAGGGCAGGACGAATGCGAACATAAGCACGTCCCACGGACCGAGTTCCCTGACGAGACCAGTGGCATCCCTCGTCCAGGTCTTGGTGGCGGCCATCTAGACAACTGCCTCCGATGCCAGAGTTGGCGCAAACGATAATGCGGCGTACAACCGGCGCTCTAATGGCGGATGACGTTCGTATTTAAGCGTCAGCCGCTCCGATTCCTGGCGGCATTAGAAATGAACTGAACTCACGCGGCGCGTGAAACCGTAGTCTTTCGTCCATGGACCTCGACTATTATTCCGTTGGGGTCTGTCGTCACAAGGTGGTCCGCGTCCCTGACGAACTTGGCCGAATGGGTACGCAGGTTCTCGTCGAGCTCGTCGAGTACCTTAGCGTCCGTCACGGTCATCGTGAACTTATCCAGACCAGCCTCTCCTTTCTGATGTTGAGCTCCTCCGTGGCTGTGCCACACGTTCAGCCCAAGGTGGTGATGGTAGCCGCCAACGGAGAGGAAGGCTGCGCCAATCTCAGGTGAGTTCACCATGATGTCTAGTCCCATGGCTTCATGGTAGAACTCCACGGACCGCGGCAGATTGGTCACCCTCAGATGCATGTGCCCGATTCTTGCCCCTTCAGCGAACTTCACGGGAGTCGTCCTCTCCCTGCTGTCCAACTCCCTCAGTAGCGAGCCGAAGTCGAGGGGCTTGTTTAGAGAGGAGAACCGCTCCATCGCGGCACTTCGGTCCTCTGAGGAAGAGACTTTGAAGGAGGACCAAGTCTCCTTCGGTCTGTCTGCATAGACCTCTATGCCATTCTCCGCAGAGTCGTGGAGATAGAGCGCCTCCGAGACGTAGTGGTCGGCGAAGCCATCGTAGTTCACCCCGGACATCCCCAGCGCGAGATAGGTCGAAGCGAGGCTCTTTCTCGTAGGCACGAGGACCGCAAAATGGTACAGGCCGGCAAAGTCTGGACTTGGGGTTGCCGCAGCCCTGTCTTCCTTGAGAATCAGCAGAGGCTCGGAAGAAGCGGCGGGTGCGAGCTCATGAACCTGAAGGCCATCGGCCGGGTCTTCATAGCTCCGCGTCAGACCGAGACCGAAGTCCTGTCTGTAGAATGTGAGTGCTTCGGTGACGTCCCTCACCCGCAGCGTCGGCGCGCCGAGCTTCATCTCGGCCGGCATCGAAAAGTGCGGCTTCTGACCTGCCATCCTACCGCTGTTCTGCAAGGCTTACATTCCGCCGCAGGGTGAGTAAAAACCCTGCGACCTCTAATGGTGAGGTTCTTCGTCCTTGTGCCGGTGGCGGTGCCTTCCGCCCCAGAAGCCCCTCGGACCTTGCTGGTCGGCGACCTTCAGGACTATCTGCATCGACTCCTCGGGCGAAAAACCAGATTTTTGTAGCTCGGCGCGGAAGGTCCCCAGCGCGCGTGCGTAATCCGGCGCAGCCGTCGCAAACATCTCGATGCGCGCCTTGATCATCTCGTTCATCATATTCCTGAACCGGGCCTTCTCCTCCTCCGTTGGCATCTTTCTCTCCATTCCCATCGGCTCCGAAAGATTCCGCGCCCCGGACAAGATAAGCTCTTCGAACGCAGCGTCCCGACCACTGCCGGCTTGGTCACGGAGTCTGCTCGTCTTTCTCGAAACTGCTATAACCAGTCCATCTTAAGGACGGCTCGATCCGTCTATTGCAGTCCTATCGGTCGCCCTGGGTCTAGTCACGGCTCTGTTATGGGGTACGGGCGACTGGATATCGACTTTCGCCTCGGCGCGAGTAGGAGCCTACGCGACGACGGTCTACTCCTGTCTGCTCAGCATCCCGTTGCTAGCGTTCCTCATCGTGATCCTCGGCGCGGATACTTCCTTGTCATCCAGCTGGCTTTTGTTGCTGCCCCTCGCATCCGTCGGCTTCCTGTCGGCCTACGTCTTCGCGTACGGTGGTTATCACTCCGCCCCGCTGTCGGTGGTCGCTCCGATAGCCTACACCGCCCCGGCGATCGCGATATTGCTTGACGTGGTCTTCCTCGGAACGAAACTGACGCTCGTCGAAGGACCACCGCTCGCAGCGGTCATGGGAGGCGTGATACTGATCTCCACGAAGTTCTCCGACCTAAGGAAATCGGGAGCCGACCGGAGTGGTACCATCGTGACCTCGGGTGTCTTCTCCGGCCTGGCGGCCGCATGCTCTTTCTCCTTCGTCTTTGTGGCCCTTTCCGTCGTCGTGCCTGAGGTGGGATACCTGGTTCCCACACTAGTGCTCAAGGCAGGTGCGGCCGCCATCGGGTTCGCCATCTCCCCCATCCTGAAACGCGACGTCAGACCCAGCTGGAAAGCCGTCGGACCGTATGTCTGGCTGGTGGCCATATTCGACACCGCCGGATATCTCACGCTCGGGGGAGGAATTACGACTGCAGGGAACCTCCTGCCCCTGGTGATCATGACCTCCGGGATGGGCGGGTTCTTCCTCGCATGCTACGGCATGGTGTTCCGGAAGGAGAAACCTGAACCAAATCAGCTGCTCGGGATCGCAATCTCCTTGGTCGGAGTAGCGACGCTCCTCTACCTTACGGCGTAGCAAAGCCAACTAGGGTGGATAGCAGGGGATACCCTGACCATCACCGCCGGGGCATCGGTGAGGAGGAACCCCGTTTGGATCCTTGAGACGGATGTCGGTGAGCATGTGTGTGCTCTGCCCTCGGAGCGAAATCGCGGCCGCTTGGTCATCCGTTTGAAGAAAAGCGATGGCTGAACGGTGCACTTTTAAGAAAACCTCGGGCAATCGAGTGGCGAGAATACGCCGCGAATACAGACAGTGACTGGCGAAATCAGGCCCGACGAGCTCGGAATCACCCTGGTTCACGAGCACCTACTCTTCGACCTCCTCTGCTACTATGTAGAACCCGAGAGCGCGGACAAGAAGCGTCTGGCGGGTAGCAGGGTAAGTCTGAACAACCTGGCACAGGTCTGGAGGAACATGTACCTCGTCAAAGACAACATGGTGCAGCACGACGTAGACCTCGCGATCAGGGAGCTATTCCACTTCAAAAGCGCGGGAGGCAAAACCGTCGTGGATTTGACGAACGTCGGCCTCGGGAGGAACCCCGCGGCTGTCAAGGCAATCTCGATGGCGACGGGTGTAAACGTCGTGATGGGGTGCGGTTTCTACGTGGGTGCTTCTCATCCTCCCCGGGTGGAGACGAAGACGGCGGACGAGCTGGCTGACGAGATAGTAGGTGACATCACCAACGGGATGGACGGGACCGGGGTGAAGCCCGGGATAATCGGCGAGATAGGGACTACGATGCCCCTCGAGGACAATGAGGTGAAGAGCCTGAGGGCGGCCGCGAGAGCGAGCCTGAAGACAAAGCTCAAGGTGAACATCCACCCGTACTGTGGGTTCCCCGGCAGGTGGGCTAAGGACGCTCATAGGCTTCTGGATGTGATGGAGGAAGAGGGGCTCGACCTGTCGAGTGTTGTTCTGAGCCACATCGATCAGAGCGGGTTCATCATGGACGAGCACGAGTCGCTGGCGAAACGGGGGGTCTTCATCGACTACGACTGTTTCGGCCAGGAGGGATACTACACGCCGGACCAGTGGGACCCGAGGGACGTGGACCGGGTGGAAGGCGTCGTCTTAGCGGTGAAGCATGGTCTGACTTCGCAGCTGCTCATATCACAGGACGTCTGCATGAAAGTGCACCTCAAGGAGTTCGGTGGCAATGGATACGACCATGTCCTTACCAACATCCTGCCCATGCTGAGGGCCAAAGGAATATCCCAGGCAGATATCGACACCATGATGAGAGAGAACCCCAAGAAGATCCTGACGCTCCCCTGAGATGGTTCCTCACGAAAAAAGTTCCTGAGGTTTCACTGGCGTCAGCGCCGTTGAGGATGTCCGTAGCACGCGGGGTGTGTACTTGGAGGTCAGCCCACCACGCCTATCGCGTTTCTGAGGCGTGTATCGAACGGCAGTTCTTCTGTGTCTTCGGCCTGAAAGTGTACCTGGCACCCTCCTTCGGCGTAGAAGTTCTCACACTTTATAGCCAGACAGCCAAATCTGAAATGATCCACTGATGATTGGGAGCAAGGAGAGCGGGATGGCGACGCTTATGGTACTTGCGTTAGCCCTTCTCCTGGTGGTCGATCAGGCTAGCGCCGAGACATCCGGCTACTGGAGCTCAGCCGCGAGCTACCCGATCAGCGTAGACGATGAATCGTGTGTGGCGGCGGGGACGTACGTCTATTGCGTAGGAGGCTTCACTGGTGACACCTACACAGCCAATGGTTCAGAGTCGACCGGCGCCGTGTACTACGCTTCCGTGTCGCCTTCGGGCGGAATAGCCTCCTGGTCGAATTCCACGAGCTACCCGTCCATCCTCAATACCGAATCTTGCACCATCTCAGGGCAGGACATCTACTGTATTGGCGGCTACACATCCAAGGGCGCTTCTGATTCGGTGTATTACGCGGGCGTTTCATCATCCGGCATCTCGCAGTGGACCGGGACAACGAGTTACCCGGCGGGCGTCTTCAGTCAGTCTTGCTCGACATGGGACGGATATATCTACTGCATCGGGGGTTACAACCCCTCGGGACTCCCCACGGACTCTGTCTACTATGCCCAGGCCTCTCCGTCCGGTCTGGGCGCGTGGACCAGCAGCTCGAGCTATCCGGTGAACATCACCAGCCAGTCGTGTGTTCCGTCCGGAGGGTACATCTACTGCGTTGGAGGCATCGACGACGGCTCCTCGCCCGTGACGGATGCCGTTTACTACGCACAACTCTCCTCGGAAGGTGTCTCGACCTGGAAGCAGACGACCAGCTACCCCACGAGCGTTGACATCCAGTCCTGCGTCGTCTCGGGCGACCATGTTTACTGCATCGGGGGAGCACCTAGTTTCGCGGCGACGAACTCCGTCTACTATTCCGCGATCTCTCCATCTGGAGGCCTGGGACAGTGGTACACCGC
>JASHPA010000136.1 GCA_030038365.1 Nitrososphaerales archaeon | reverse complement strand
CCTTGAAGAGCAACTTTAACAGGTCAGCGAAGTTCTGCAGTATCCCTCCGTACTTTCCGGCGTACTGGGGCCCCACCCTGAGCTGGACCTTGGCGACGAACTTCCGCTCGACCCAGATCATGAGGATGCTTGAGAAGAGGGCCGCGAAGGTGAACCCGGGGAAGACGATGAAGCGGAACAGGCTCCCGGTCGTCTCGTTCTGGAGCAGGGAGTTCATGAGTTCCATCCCTGACTGCGGGTTGGTTGGAATCATCTGCGCGAGGCTGAGAATGTCGATCCCGAACGCCCGGAGGATGAAGTAGGCGGGCACTGAGGCTACCGCGACGATGACGACCACGCGCAGGACCAGCCAGACGACGTGTCTGACGAAGCCCCTGAACGTGACAATGGTCTTTGTCAACGTCAGACCTCCAATCGCCGGCCGCTGTGCTAATTTATTTGAACCTTCGCATGCAAAACGGGTCTAGTCCAGGGACGAGGCGAAGTCCTCCAGCCTCTGCCTGTAGACGCTCCTCGGGGGGAATCCGATTCCCGTGAGGAACGTCGAGAACTTTATCCTCTTCTTCGGGTCGGTAAGCTTGTTCTCTATCTCGTGTATCTCTTCCCCGACGACGGCATAGGCCGTGGCGTAGCCTGGGAACATTCCCTCGTGCGCCGGGAAGAGCTGGTAGAAGATGTTCGACCTCGGTACCCCCGTGTGCTTGTGGGCCCAGTCTATGAACTCGAAGAGGGCCTGTTTCCCGGTGTTGATGCGCACGTCGCCGACGACGCGCAGGAACCTGATTATCCTCCACTTCCTGATCTGGAACTCAAGCTCCATGTTGAAGAGGTCCAGTCCTCCGTGACTCTCGAGAAACGCGATGTAGTTCTTCTCCGCTCTCGTCAGCGGGTCCTTGCCCTTCAGGGCGAGCGAGGCCTCCAGGAACTCCCGCTCCCTGTTGAACGAGAGACCCTCGGTCACAGGTCCCTGCAACAGGGTGTGGATCAGCTCCAGCTGCGACGGCTTTCCTCCGAATCCCAGGACGCTGTTCGAGTGGTTGACGCAGTGGCCGTACTCCTCATGGACGAGGAGGTCGACGAGCTGGGCTAGCGATTTGGGCGGGTCCCGCTTCGGGTCCGTGGTCAGGAAGTAGACCTGGAAAGGCTTCTTGGTGAACGTGTCGAAGAAGGTGGCCGCGCCCGTGGGTATGACACCTCGCAGGTAGCTCGGCGTCTCGATGACCTTCGTCTTGTACTTCTTGTTTATCCTCACAATGTCCTCATCGGTGAACTCCTGCATCACCTTACGCATCGAGTTGGTGAGCCTCAGGAGCTGCTTGGGTTCAAGGTGGTTTCTCTCCACAATCTTCTTTTCCACGGCCTCTGGTGTGGCCTCGCTAGCGAAGCGCTTCGCCAGCCTCTTTACGACGTCCCTGTACTTCGGGAGCTCGTCATCTATCCACTTCAGGGCCCTCAGCTCTAACTCGTCCGGAGTCTCGTAGTAGTCGAACCCGCCCTCGAGGGCGGCCCTGTAGAACTTCTCCCTCCCCAGCGCGAACTTCTCCTTCTGGAACGTCTTCTCGACCTCCTCGAAGGTCCCCTTCCCGAAGCCATCCAGTTCGAACAGCTGGACGAACTTCTTGACCTTCTCGGCGAGGCGGTCGCAGTCCTCTTTCAGCTTCCCGTTCTTCGTCGCTTTCTTGACCGTCTCGAGTATCTCCAGCGCGCCATCGAGCCTGTACAGTGTGAGAGCCCTGACGCCGCTGGGGACCTTGGTGCCTCTGAACCTCTTCTGCGTGGCGTCCAGGGCCTTCGAGGCTGCAGAGACGATCGAGAGGAGATGCTTGTCGTTGACCCCTTCCTTGACGAGATGGGCGAAGATCCCTTCGACGAGGTCGTCCAGCACCGGCTGGGGCTCGTCGAGGGAGAAGTTCACCTCCATGCTGTCAAGGACCTTGGCCTGGATGTCGTTCTCGGCCCTCCTTCGCAAGGCCCTGATCTTCTCCAGCACGTCCTTCCTGTTCTGCTCCGAAGGGACGAAGAACTTCCCTGCAAGCTCGTCGAACCCCATCACGTAGGCGCTGGAGGGGGCAGTCTCCTTCCACAGCGCTACGATGTCGTCGTCGAGCGACCGCGGCATCTACCCGGCTACCTCTATGGGCTTGAACTTCTCGGTGGTCTCGTCTATCTCCCGTAGGAGCACCTTCTTCCAGTCGGCGAAGCCGCCTGGGCTCGTCGGATAGGCGAGGTTGTGCTCGACGAGGGTCTGGCTTTTCTTGGCGGTATACCTCAAACCCTTGGCAAGGTCGTACTCGCTGAGCGCCCTCATGAGGAGGAGCGGGTTCATCATCTGCACCCTGTTGAAGTCTGGGTGCCGCCTCTCGCTTATCGCCCTGACGTCCTCCTCGGAGAGGAAGTGCTTCATCCCGTAGTTGATCTGCTCGTTGGTGAGCGTCTGCAGGTACCTCCTGAGGACCTCGAAGCTCGCCATCTGGTACCCGTGGGTAGTCATGTACTCGACGTTGTAGCCCCACAGCCCCTGTTCGCTCAAGTCGTTCGCCTCGAGGGCCCGTACGACGACCTTCCCGAGTATCACGCTCGCGTACATCGACGGACCTATCCCGCCGGCGTCGAGCGGCCGGGGCAGCCACGCCGCGTCTCCGACCACCGCGAAGCCGTTAGCCACCATGCAGTCGTTGTGCCTCCTCACGGGTACCTGCCAGTTGCCCTTGGAGTTGCCGTCGAACGCAGGGCCAGCGGACTGTCTCGGGTTCTTGATCGCGGTGTTGTCCTTGACGTACTTGTCGATAAGGCTCTGGAGGTTATCGTTGAGCTTGAACTTCTTGTTGCGCCGCGCCAGCCCCGACTTGGAGACACCCAGTCCTATGTTCACCCTGGTCTTGCCCTTTGGGAAGACCCACGCGTACCCGGCGGGGGCGATGTACTGGTCCAGGTGGATCAGACAGTAGTCAGGAGTGAAGTATGTCTCGTCCGGGATGCCCTGGTCAAAGTCCAGGATGTACCTTCCCGTAGCTTCGATGTCGTCCATGTCGAGGTCCTTCTCGATCTTGCTCTCGATGGGAAGGAACTTCCTCAGGACGGACGAGGAGCCTGTCGCGTCGACCACCATCTTCGAGGTGACCCTGAACGCGGTACCGTCCTCCTTTCTGCCGGTTACCCCGGTGATGTATCCGTTCTCCGCCGTCAGCCTCTCAGCGGAGGTATTGAACCAGAACTCGACCCCAAAGCTCTTCGCATCCCTCACCTGTCGCTGGGGCAGGAGCTTCCTGTTCAGGATGTACCCCTCGCCCTCGAACCGGACCTTCGTCTTGTGGTCGGGCGAGTAGACCAGCACTCCCTTGACCGGGTGCTCGAGCTCGGGGCTCTCGTACTTGATGCCGATGTTGTTCTCGAGGAACCTGAGGCTGTTGAGGCTGGTCGCGTCGCCGCAGGTCCATCCGTTGTTGGTCTTCTTCCCCGCTTCCTCCGGTGGGTTCCTGTCGATGACGAGCACCTTCGCGCCCTTCTTTGAGTAATACCCGATGGCAGAGGCGGTGATCAGACCCGCCATGCCGCCCCCGGCTACTATGACATCGTAGTCAGTCTTCAAACGCCACGACCTTCCCTTTTCCGTCTAAAAAAGGCAAGCATAGACCACCCCGCCCATCGACATCTCCTCTTAAGCATGAACCCAAAGCGAGGACACTGTCAAGATAACGATTCGAGCTTGACTGTCAAACTCGAATCCTAGCGATTCTGGGAAATGAGTTGTGATATCGTCGTCATCCGTCTTGGACGCGCTAGAGGGGATCGCAAGCTGATGAGTTGACAGTCAAGGGCCAGGCCTTTATCTTGACGGTATCCCAACCGAACTGGAAGAAGCTGTTTATAGAGGAAAGAGGGTCGTGACGCTCGAATGAAGGCGATCGCGTCGCTCCTGCTCATCGCCCTCCTGCTGGCAGGTAGCGGTCCGATGACTGCGGTGGCCTCCGCAACGGGAAGCACCTCCTCGGGGGCATTCCATGAGGTACCGACGCAGGTCTGTGCATGTGGAGGAGGTGAAAGCGGACCTGCGGCCACTCCCGGCGCACTGAGGCTTTCTGCGGCTCTTGCGCCCACGGCCGTCTACGACGAACAGATAGGGGCGACGTTCACGCAAAACTTCACCTCGCTCGCCTTCAATGTGACGGCGGTCGAGCAGACCGATCCCGTATCGAACGACGGTCCTGCGTACCTGCTCAACGGCCTTGCGAGCTCGGGCTTCTGGTACCAGGTGGGCGTATCGTGGAACTGGAACCCCGGCACCGTCCCCGGGAGCGGCTTCGACATGAATTATGAGGTCTTCAACACGAGGGGACAGTCGATCTTCCCGGCGAACGACGAAGGAGGGTTGCAGGCCTTCTCGGGGACCGTAAACGATGGAGACAGCATCCTGCTGAACCTGTACTTCAGCTCAGGAAACGTGGTCATGACGGCGCACGACTGGAACACCGGCGCGTCGGCCTCGGAGACCTTCAGCGCCGATGGCTCCACGGTCTTCGACGGAGACACCTCAGCCAACGCCAACAGCAACGGATACTTCACAGGGCTGATGACAGAGTGGTATCACCCGTCCCCGTACACGTCCAACGAGAAGGAGGTCATCTACACGGAGAGCAACCTTGCGCTGACATCTGCATGGCTATGGATGGACGAGTACAACCCCGACAACGGCCAGAGCATCTTCGCCAACGAGACATCGTCTCCAGTCTCGTTCGTGAGCAGCCCCGCAAAGCTCCAGGAGTTCGCGTCGAACGGAGCGACGGAATACATGGACGCCAGCGAACTGGTCACGGGCGCCCTGAACGTGACGGCGGCCACCGTCCCGCTTACGCTGAGCTACTCGGTGACGGACGGAGCGGCCGGCTCTTCGGCCCCGGTCCTGCACTACGTCTCCGGAGGGACGGACGTCAACGCAACGCTCGAGACGACCCCGGTCACTTACAACCTTGACAGCGGGAGCAGCTGGACCATCAACGCGACCCTGCCGGGCTCGACGAACCTAGAGAGGTGGCAGACGACCGGACAGACCAACGGGACGGCGAATACGGCCCAGACCATTGAGCTGACCTACTACCACCAGTACGACGCCTCGGTCTCGTACAAGGTCGAAGATGGTGGGACGCCTGTCCCCACGTTCACATACGAGAGCTCCGGGTCCCAGCTGAAGGCCAACGCCACGATGCAGGCAGAGACCTACTGGCTCGACGCCGGAAGCGTGTTCGCGATGACCAACCCGGTGAACGGCTCGAGCCCGTCCGAGAGATGGATATCTATCGACCAGACGAACGGGACCGTCAGCGCGAGGCTCGACATCTCCCCGACCTACTACCATCAGTACCTCATCAGTGCGAGCTACTCGATCGTGGACGGAGGCGATTTCTCCGGTGGGATGGTCCCCGAAATCACAGGTACCACGGTGGGGCACATGTTGATCGCTACCGTCATCTCCTCCCCCTCCCCTGTGTGGCTCGACGCCGGCTCGACGTACACCGTCAGCCAGACCATCGGCAACAGCACGGCGGGGACGACCGTAACGGACCAGAGGTGGGTGACGAACGAGACCGGGGGCACCGTGGCTTCGGGTCTCACGCTCGAGCTGCAATACCAGCATCAGTACCTGGTGACGCTGGCATCTGACTCGACCAAGGGCGGTTCGGTCTCGAGCGCGGGAGGATGGTATGACGCCGGAGCGCAGTTGCAGGCGAGCGCCATAGCCGACGCCGGGTGGCAGCTGCAATACTGGGAGTCAGCCTCCAATTCGCAGCCCGTCTCGACCAAGTCCGAGTTGTCGATCCAGGTGAACGCCCCGGTCAACGACACGGCGGTCTTCTATCCTGGCCTTACGATAACCGCGGGACCGGACGTCTCGGTCTCCTACAGCTACCCCTCGACGATCGCGGGTAGTGTCACCGTCCAGGGCAGCGTGCCCGCGGGACAGTCCGTCATCATCTACACCCCACCGGCCGGCGTGGTGCTCTCAGCGACCACGACCTCTTTCCTCTACTCCTTCAAGGGATGGTCCGGTGCGAGCAGCTCGACGGACCATTCCATCACACTGTTGGTCAGCGGCCCTTCCGGCCTGAGCGCAAACTCGGTCTTCAGCCTCGAAAGTCTTGCGATAGTGCTGGCGGCGGTGGTCATCCTAGGGGTGATCGCGATAGCAGTAGCAGTAATGTCGACCAGAGGAAAGAAAAAGACAGTAGGCAGCCCGGCTGCGTAATAATACAGCCGGGCTGGCCTTTGGCAGCTTAAGAGCTGTAGACGGACTCGCCGGAGGCCGAGGGTACCTCGGGGAACGAGTCGCTCATGCGCTTCTCGGCGACTGCGGCCGCCTCAGCCATTATCTTCTCCGCCTCTTCGCTGGACTCTGGCGTGAAGAAGTTCGTGCCCGTGAGTCCTCCCACGTCGGTCATCAGCGAGCTGAGAGAGGCGCCGATGTCGCCCAGAGCAGACTGGGCATCGGGCATCGCTGTCCCGAGCGAGCTCCTTACGTTCCTAATCACCCCTATCGCTGGCGCGAGGGTCGCGGTGAAGTCTCCCATGTCGGTGACGGTCTGCAGCCTCGTCGTGATCTGTTCCAGGGCTATCTTTGACTGTGTGACGATCTTCGCCATCTTCCTGACCTCGGCGAGCTCGTTCGAGTAGGCCTTGCTGGTGGGCTCGTCGTGCTGCTGCACGGCGGTGACGGTCTTCTTGAAGATCGCCTGCTCCCTGTGCTTCAGCCTGTCCATCGAGCGATCGAGCCTGTTTATCTCCTGCTGGAGCTGGCTCGTGGCCTTCTGTATCTGGGGACGCATCGGCTGCGGACCCCTGATGGTGTCGCGCGTCTTCTGTGCGAAGTCGTTCTGGTTCTGCTGTGGTTTCCAGTTCTTTTCGAACTTACTCATTTAGTGTCACTTGATGTATCATGAAGCGATATCGTCAATACATCCTCAGACAACAACTTTTGACAGCTTGCTCAAAGTGGAGATAACGCCTCAGGGGCCCGCGGTCCTCCCGCTCACGCCACGGAGTTTTCTCGTGTAACCGGGGAGCGCTTCGTCCATCTCCGTACCGAACGCGTAGCGGAAGTCCTCGAACAGGTCCTTCAGCGAGACTGTCGCCATCCGCTCGTTGTGCAACGAGGCGGCCAACGCCCTATCCTGGAGCAGGAATGACCCAAAGGACGAGTTGAGGTGGCGCATATCGTCGATCACCATGGGCAGGATGAGGTCTCCGGCCACGGATTCTCCGAACATCACGCCGTAGAGGCCGATGAGGCTGAAGAGGTCCTTGACCTCGTCATTGACCTGCTCGGCGAACACCCTCTCGTCGTCGAGAGTTCCGCTCTTGTGTGCAACGAGGGTCTTCTCCAGCTTTGCGCACCGTTCGCGCATCCGAAAGATCAAGCGCATCATCATGAGGGTCATCGGTCTCCCACGTACACGCTTCGTCTGCTTCGCTCCTGGAACGCGCTCGAGGTAGCGCAACCTCTCGAGCTTCCCTACTCTGAGCGCGAACGTACTGCGCGAGATGAACGGCTTCACCTCGGCCACAAGCTTGTTGAAGCTTTGGCCCTCACGTCCATGCCCACAAGTTACCTCGATAATCCGTCTGTCTAGCCCGTCAAGGCGCGCACCCCCAAAGATCACCGGAAACGGCTGGACCGTGCCCATGTGCAACAAGGGCCGTGTTTCAGATAAAAGCCTCATGGTCATCGAATCATACCAGCGTCACCGGGAAAGCCTAATCCGTGGCACCCCGGAGCGCCGTCGCGTTGACCAAGGCGCTGACCATCCGCGATGCCGAGACCAAGGACGCTGAAGCGCTGGCCCTCATCTACAACCAGGGGATAGAGGACAGGATCGCGACGTTCGAGACGGGCATGCGGGACGCGAAGGAGAGACGGATATGGCTTGGTGGGCACGACGCGAAGCACCCCGTCATCGTCGCGGAGGATGAGACGGGGCAGGTGGTCGGATGGGCGGCGATCGCACCGATAAGCGAACGGTCCTGCTACTCGGGCGTCGGGGAGTACTCCGTCTACGTCAGAAAGGACGGTCGCGGCAATGGGATAGGGACGAGGCTTCTCGGAGCCTTGATCGACAGGGCCTCGTCACTCGGCTACTGGAAGCTGATAGCGAGAGTGTTCACGTTCAACG